>JADLEU010000373.1 GCA_020845955.1 Anaerolineales bacterium | reverse complement strand
TCGCTCAGTTCAATGGGCAGTGGCTTTGGTCCGCGCATCGTGTCTCCGACTGCGGCAGCCCGCTCAGCGCGGGGGCGATGTGGCGGCCCAGTATACTCCCGGTCCATTTGGGCCGCGCTGTACTAGCGGCCCAGAATGAGCCGAGTGGGATGCCCCTTTATAGCAGATCGGGCGCCATTTCACGCAAAGCGCAGGAGAGCCCTTCTGGCTGAGGATTGACAGGTTTGCGTCGCTGGGCTGGCGGCGTACGTGAAGACTCTTCAGCGCGGTTTTCGCGACCTGGCGGCACGTCACGGTCGGACAGGCCGCCGCCGCTTGCAGCCCTGGTGCGGCATATACATCGCCCAGGTGATCAAGCAATGTGCCGGGCGGCGCGGGGTGGGCGTGTGCCAACAGATTGCCCAGGGCCGGCCGGCGGCGGTGCAACGCTTGATCGCCCGTACTCAGGGCAGCGGGTGGATCAATACCGCCTACATCGAGCGGCTGAATGCCACCTTCCGTGCCCCCCTGGGCCACCTGGTGCGCCGTGGCCCGCCGAGTGCCGACCCTCACCCACGGGATGTACTTGGTCGACACGCTCTACAACTTCTGCTTGCCGCATCGCAATTTGCGGATCCGCCGTCGGGGCCGGCCCGATTGGGCCAATCACCGCTGGGACACGCGCACACGCGCCATGGCGGCCGGCCTGACTGATCACTGGTGGAGCGAGCACGAAGTGCTCACCTTTCAAGTGCCACCGCCGCGCTGGGCGCCACCCAAGCGCCGCGGCCGCCCGTCCAAAGCCACTCAAGCCTTGGTGGCCCGCTACTGTACCTGACCACGATTGCCAGGAGTGCTACCCGCTGCAGACCTCATGCTATAATTCCGCCGAAATACCGCTATTTTGGTCACTTTACGCGAGGTGGATTGTGGACGGCAATATCCGCCGCACCAAAATCGTTTGTACCCTGGGGCCCGCGACGAATTCGGAAGACAAGATTGCCGCCCTTATCGCGGCCGGCATGAACGTCGCGCGCCTGAACTTCTCCCACGGCACCCACGCCGAGCACGCCGCCAACATCTCTGCCATCCGCCGCCTCTCCCGCCGCCTCTCCAAGCCCGTCTCCATTCTCCAGGACCTCCAGGGTCCCAAGATTCGGACCGGGATGCTCCAGGGCGGCGAAGCCGTGTTTCTTAAGGACCAGGCCCCCTTCACCATCACCACGCGTGAGATCGAAGGCACCGCTGACCAGGTTTCCACCACCTACACGGGCCTGCCCAGCAACGTCCAGCGTGGCGATCGCCTGTTGCTCGACGACGGCCGCCTCGAGCTTCAGGTCGAGCGCGTCGAAGACACCAACGTCCACACCCGCGTCGTGCACGGGGGGCTGCTCAAAGAGCACAAAGGCATCAACCTGCCCGGGGTCTTGGTCAACATCCCCAGCCTGACGGACAAGGACCGTGAAGACCTCGCGTTCGGTGTGTCGCAGGGCGTGGACTACGTCGCCATGAGTTTCGTCCGCCGCCCCGCAGACGTCGCCGTCGTCAAGCGCACAGTGGTTGAGATTGATCCCAACGCCGCTAAGCTGCCTGTGATCGCCAAGCTCGAGAAGCCAGCCGCGCTGGAAAACCTGGAGGCCATTCTCCAGGTGGCCGACGGCGTGATGGTGGCGCGCGGCGACCTGGGCGTGGAACTGTCGCCGCAGGAAGTCCCGACGGCCCAGAAGCGCATCATCGAAGCCGCCAACCGGCAGCGCAAGTTCGTCATCACCGCCACGCAGATGCTGGAGTCCATGATCGCCAATCCGCTCCCGACCCGGGCGGAAGCCTCCGACGTCGCCAACGCGATCTACGACGGCAGCGACGCCGTGATGCTGTCTGGCGAAACCGCGTCCGGCGAGTATCCGATCGAATCGGTGCGGATGATGGCGGCGATCATCAAGGAGGCCGAAACCCACAGCGAAGAGTGGGGCCGTTGGCACGGCGCCACCGAGTCCACCTCCGACGACTCGGTGGCCCTGGCGCGCGCCGCCCGCGAGTTGGCTCACGACCGCGACGTCACGGCCATTGCCATCTTCACCCTTGCCGGTCGCAACGCGCGCATCATGTCCAAGGCTCGGCCCCACGTCCCCATCCTAGTCTTCACCCCCGATCCCAGGACCTATCAGCGCCTGCCGCTGCTCTGGGGCGTCACGCCCTACCTTATCCCCCGGGCCGACACCGTCGAAGCCATGCTCGCCCACGTCGAAGGCGACATGCTCTACGACTCCCCCGTCCGCGCCGGCCAGCAGGTCGTTGTCATTGCCGGCCTGCCCCCCTCCAAACGTGTCCCAGCCAACTTCATCCTCCTCCACACCGTCGGCCGCTCCTGCCTCCACGCCCTATAGATGCTGTCAGGCTTGTAAAGCTGCTCTCCGGGTCTGAGGACGGGGGAAGTGTTGCGGATCAAAACTTGGGCGCTTTTGAGCGCGCCGGAGGCGAGATGCAGCAGCTTGTGCATGGCCGCACATACAATCGCCATCTTGGCTTTGCCCCGTGCGGCCATCCGGTCGGCCAGGGTGTGTAGCACGGGGTTACGCCGAAAGCCTACGATCGCCTGAAAGAACAGGGTCCGGAGCAGTTGGCAGGCACGCTGTTTGGGCTGGCGCGGCTTGTCGTGGACACTCGTGCGCGATTGACGCTGGCGGAATGACACCCTAGGGTGGACCCCAAAGTCAAGACAGAAAAAGGGGGCGAGTTATGGTGCGATTTGCCTTTCTCTGGGATCAGTTCCCCTATACACATTCGTCGTCGTAGGGGCTGTGGAAATGTGGGCAACGGTGGTTTTCCGTTGTCCACATTTCCACAGCCCAGGGTCTAGACGGTCGCCGGCAGGGCATACACGGCGGCCGGCCGGCGATAGTCGAGCGCTTGATGCGGACGCTCATGATTGTAGAACTGGAAGTAGCGGCCCAGGCCGTGGCGGGCCTGGCGTGGGGTGGCGTATTCAGTCAGGTAGACCTCCTCGTACTTGACGGTGCGCCACAGGCGCTCGGTAAAGATGTTGACATGCGCTCGGCCACGGCCATCCATGCTGATCTGGGCGCCAGCGGCGAGCAGCAAGCCCGTGTACTGCGGGCTGGTGAAATGGCTGCCCTGATCGCTGTTCCAGATGCGCGGCGTGGCCTGCGCCAGGGCCGCCTGCGCGCAGGTGAGAACAAAGGCGATGTCGAGCGTATCGGACAGTTCCCAGGCGATGACGTAGCGGCTGAACCAATCCAGCACCGCCACCAGGTAGAGCCAACCCTTCAGCAGTCGGATGTAGGTAACATCGATCCCCCAAACATGGTTGGGGTAGCTGGCCGTCAGGTGGCGCAAAAGGTACGGAAAAACGAGACTCTAGCATGCCTACCGGGAGAGGGTGAAAAAGGCACGCACTTGGCATAAACTAGGGTGAGTCCGTCCCGCCGTTGCGGAGGCCTCACTATGCCTGTGCGCAAGCCGCCAACCCGTGCCCGCTCCAAGACGAAAGCCGCCGTTCAGGTGGAGCGCCGACCAGAAAAGGCGGCGCCGCGTCTGGGACCTGGCGAATATCTGCCCGATCCGACCGAAGGCATCACGCGCGTTGAAGATTTGCCCCAGCCCAAGCTCATCCGGATCGACCGGAACTTCAAGCAGCAAGCGTGCCCGCGGTGCGGGCATCTGGCATATCGGGATCGCGTTTACACCCGCCGGTTGCATGACGTGGGCGACCTGGACGCGGGCCGCCCGCGCGAATTGGAACTTATCTATTCGCAGCATTGCTGTAGTCGCTGCCACAGGTACTTCAACGCGGACACGTCGGATCTGGCGCCGCCCTTCAGTCACTATACCCACCGGGTCACACCTTGCCCACACCGCAAGGTGCGGGTCAGCCTGGCCGTGCGCACGGTGGTCGAAGACGCCCTGCCGTATCAGCCGGCCAGTTGGCGGCTGTGGCGCGACTTCCGTGTGTTTGTCCCCTGGGCGACCATCCAGAACTGGGTGGAAGCCGGGGGGAAAAAAGGCGACCGGCCGCGTTGAGCAGGATTACTTGGACTGGGCGCTGGCGGACTTCTCGGGCTACCTTGCCGCCGACGAGTTGTACGACGGCCCGTTCTGCGTCTTGTCGATCGTCGACAACCACACGTTCAAACGCGTCTTCTACCAAGTCCTGGAACGCGACCAGGCGCCGACCCAGGCGCTCGTGGCCGCCTTTTTCAGCCGTTTTCAGGCGGTGCTCGAGGCGCGCGGCCTGCGGGTGGCGGGGATCACCACCGACGGTTCGGATTTGTACCCGCCGGCCATTCTCAGCGCCTTCGGCGCGATCCCCCATCAGATCTGTGAGTTTCACGTCCTCAAGCAGATCACTCTGGCAGTGCTGCATGCCGTGGCCAAGGTGCGCAAAGACCTGACCGCCCAAAAGCCCAAGCTCAAACGCGGGCGGCCGTCCCGCAAGGATCCGGATGCCCGGCGGCGAGCCCAACAAAGTGCGCGCCTGCAAGCCAAGATCGCCGACCTGTTTACCCATCGCCATCTGTTCGTGAAGCATCACCTGACCCAGGCCGAGCGCAAGCAGTTGCACTTCATCACCCGCG
This sequence comes from Anaerolineales bacterium, assembly GCA_020845955.1. Lineage (GTDB taxonomy): Bacteria > Chloroflexota > Anaerolineae > Anaerolineales > UBA6663 > JADLEU01. The sequence goes on along the minus strand of JADLEU010000373.1, from coordinate 2,255 downwards.
GCCTCCCCCACCTGCGCACGCTACGCGAGCTCATGGACGAGGTCTACCGGCTGTTTGATCGGCGTTGCCGGACCGAGACGGCCCTGGCCAAACTCGCCCACTTGCGGGCGCGGGTGAAGCGCTTCCAGAAAGTCGGCCAGACGCTGCAACCGCTGTTCTCCCCCAACCTGGAGAAGGCCCTTACCTTTCTGGATGATCGAGAGTTGCCCGCCACGTCCAACGCCGTCGAGCGGGCCAATCGCCGTCACCGCAAGCTGCAAAAGGCGATCTATCGCGTGCGCACTCAAGCGCACATCCAAGGTCGCATCGCGCTGGATATGCTGCGCGACGCCCAGGCACCTCCCCGCCGGAGCACCGCGGGCTCGCTCCATCGGGGCCGGGCGGCTCCCGCCTGCACCGCTGGCGGGCCTGTCCCGGTAGGCTTACTATAGTCTCGGAAAAACCCGATGTTCGGCAGCCCGTTTGCTGGTGTTTGGCCCAGGACAGACGCCGGCGATGCCCATCTCCTGCATATGGCGCTGGACGGCCTTGCGATTGATGACCATTTCGTCGCGCAGCACGGCAGTGATCTTCCGCGAGCCGTAGAAGGGACAGGCCGTGTAGAGCTCGTCGATCCGCCGCTTGGCGTACAGCTCTTCCGGGCTGGGCGGCAGCGGCTGATAGTACAGGCTGGTGCGGTTGAGGGAGAGCAGATCGCATTGGGTCGTCAGGCTCAGTTCAACGGGCGGGCGGTCGACCAGGGCCAGGCGCTCAGGCGCTCCAGGTTCGAGGCCAGATTTTTTTTCAGCCAGGCCAACTGGGTCGACAGCCGGCCGATCTCGGCGTACAGTTCTTCCAGTTGGCGCTGGTGCTCGCTTTCCAGGGCGCGTCGGTCCTTGTCGTCGTCCGTGAACAGGTCGGCCAGGCCTTCCAGCGCCTGAGCCTTCCATTTGCGCAGCAGGTTCGGATGGACCCCATGTCGGGAAGCGATTTGCGGCAGCGTCTCTTCTTCCTTGAGCACCTCCAGGACGATAGCGGCTTTCTGGGCGGGCGTGTAGCGTTTGCGGACCATGGTCGGAGTGTACCTTAGCCGCACTCATTGTTGTGTCTGAATTCATGGGTCCACTATACCCGGTTTTTTGCCCCCCAAATGGGCCCATCGCTGGGGCGAAAATCGGGCAGGGTAGCACTCGATCTAGTCGTGGTCAGGTGCACCAGCGCGCGACAAGCGCGGCCATCGCCTTGGATGGGCGTCCACGGCGCTTGGGCGGCATCCAGCGTGGCGGCGGGACGGGAAACATGAGCAATTCATGCGCGCTCCAACGGTGATAGGTCAGGCCAGTTGCCATGGCGGGCGTACGTTCGTGACAGCGGTGGTTGGCGCGATCAGGGCAACCTCAGCGGCGGACGCGTAGACTGCGATGATAGGTGCGGAAGTTATGGACCGTGCCGACTAGGTACATGCCATGGGTGAGAGTGGGCACTCGGCGCACCAGGTGGCGCAGCTGGACACGGAAGGTGGCGTTCAGCCGCTCGATGTAAGCCGTATTGATCCAACCTGCCCCCTGGCTGCGCTCGATCATACGCTGCACGGCCGCCCGCCAGTCCTGGACAATCCGTTGGCGTACCGCCACGACGCGCCGCCCAGCATACTGCTTCATCACCTGGGCGATGTAGGTCCCCCGCTGGGGTTGCAGGCGGCGCCCAGTCTGGCCCTGGCGCGGGAAAGGATCGCGAAAGACGCGGTGAATGGTCTGCATATCGTTCGAAAGCCCATTCACGCAGATCAGCAGTGGCCGCGGCGGTGCCGCGGCGCGGATCTGGCGCACCAGGCCCTCTATCAGAACCAGTCACGTTGCGGTGCAACCATCCCGCCCAGCCACAGGCGCGTGGCGGAATGTGTCAAGAGGTTCTGGACACCTGGGAAGGGAGTTTAGTGCAGCTCGGCAGTGTCGGACCTCGCTTTCTCCTCAGGGGGCGGCGGGTTGAGCCAGACCACCGCCGGAAGGGCCGGTGGCTGGGGCAGCCCGCGCACGAAACGCTCCGGATGGGCCGCAAAGGCCGCCGCCAAAACGGCCTGGCGCTGCTGATGGAGTTGGAGCGCCTGGCCGGTGTGAACGGCGGCCGGGGTCATCAACCCGAGGGCCGTGTGATGGTGCTCGTAGTTGTACCAGTGAAACAAGCGTTGGCCCCACGCGCGTGCGTCCAGCAACCCGCCAAACCTTTCTGGGAAGGTGGGATGGTACTTGACCGTCTTGAACTGCGCTTCCGAGAAC
>JADLEU010000372.1 GCA_020845955.1 Anaerolineales bacterium | reverse complement strand
GCAAGGGCAGCCGGGGCCAATATCGCCGGCCACAAGCCGCGCTGATCCTCGCGCCGCAGCCCGGCTACCTGCGCCTGGCTCAGGCCGGCGGCCGGGCTGGCCAGCACCCGCGCCAGTGCCAGGTCATCGCCCGGGTCCAGACACACCTGCAGCAGATGAATCGCATCCAGGACCTCTGGCCGGGCGTAGAAAGCGTCGCCGGCGGAGACCTCCACGGGAATGCCCGCGGTCTGCAGCGCGGCCAGGTAGACCGGCAGATGGGTGCGCGCGCGAATGAGCAGCGCGATCTCGCGCAGGGCAAAGCCTTCGGCCAGGACCCGCTGCACCCAACCGGCCACGGCCTGCGCCTCGGCCTCGCGCGTAGGGGCGGCTTGCAGGCTGACCACCGGGCCAGAGAATTCCCGCTGCCCGGGGCCGGGCCGGAGCTGATCAGCCGGATCAAACTCGCGCGGCTCGCCCAGCGCATAACCCGCGATGGCGCGATTGGCCACGGCAAGGATGGGGCTGAGCGAGCGGCGGTTCTCCACGAGAGGCGCATCGATGCGAGGCGGGCCGCCAGTGGCGAAGCGGGCAATGTTCTCCACCCGCGCTTCACGCCAGACGTAGATCGCCTGCCGCGGATCGCCCACCACGGTGGCGTTGTTGAGCCCATCGCCGGCCAGGGCGCGCAGCAGCTGCTCCTGCGCGTAATTGGTGTCCTGATACTCGTCGACGAGCAGCACCCGGTAGCGCGCCCGCAAGGTCGCCTGCAGATCGGGGGCGCCCTCCAACAGCGCCGTGGCCTCCATGATCAGGCGGTCAAAATCGAGCTGCCCGCGGCCAGCCAGCCGCTCGAGGTATTCGCGATACAGCCAACTCACCAGGGGAGCCAGCACGCGATAGGCGTCGCTGCTGACGGCATGCGCTCGCCGCTGGAAATCCTGCCAGGCCACCGCCTGATTGCGCAGTTGGTCGATCACCGCCAGGGCAGCCCTGAACGGCTCGCCGGCCTCCCAGGCAAAGGCGCTGCTGGCCAGCGGATCAAAGCCGCCATAGGCGGCCCGGAAGCCGCCCGTGAGGAAAGCGACCTGGGCCGCCTCCAGCAATTCAGCGCTGTCGATCTCGTCCAGCAAGGGCAGGCCGGGATCCAGACCGGCACGCAGGCTGTGGTCGGCCAATAGACGCGCGCAGAAGCTGTGAAAGGTGCTGATGGGAGCAGCCGCCAGGTCCAGTCGCTCCAGGCCGAGGCCGGCGCCGCGCGCGCTGACAGCGCGCGCGATCCGCGCCCGCATTTCCGCCGCGGCCTTCTCGCTGAAGGTGAGGACCAGCACATTCTCGGGCCGCACGCGGCCCAACGCGGCAGTGGTCAGCACCTGACGGTAGCGGCGGGCAACGACTTCTGTCTTGCCGGTTCCGGCTCCGGCCACAACGCGCACTGGCCGGTCGAATGGCGCTGCTATGGCGGCCGCCTGGCCCGGGTTCGGCAGAAAATCGTTCATGCGACCTCCCTGGCGGACCGGCCGCGCTCACAGGCGGCCTGGAACGAGCAATAGGCGCAGTGGCGCCCAGGCCGCGGCGGATAGGGGCTGGCCAGCATGTTGTTGAGCGTCTGCCGCAGGCCGTGGCTCACTTCGCCGGTTAGAACGCTGACCGGAACGATCCCGGTCTTCGTGTCTACCTCGCCGGACGGCACTAAATGGATCGTGCGGCAGGCCCTGGCGCTGTAGCCACCGCGTTTGGTCTTGTCCAGAGTCTCGACAAACACCAGGTTCAAAGCGCGCGGCGCCTGGCCGATGCCGGCGACGCCTCCGCGCATGAGGGCCAGGGCATAGATCGGCAGCTGGTAATCCGCTGAAGCCGTATCTGCCGGCGGCAGGAACCTGGCAATATGCTCCTTGAGCGAGTCCTCCCCGCCCCGGCCGGTCTTGTAGTCGATCACCTCGTAACACGGGCCGGAGGGAGTCTGGATTTCGTCGAGGCGGTCGATGCGGCCGACCAGGCGATACCCATCCAAGTCAACGCGAAAGCTGGCTTCTAGCAGGACGGGCCGCCGGCTGGCGCTTTCGGGCAGGCCGATCACTTCATACTCCGCCCAGCTTGCCAGCACGCGCTCTGCCCAGCGCCGCACAGCCTGGCGCTGCAACTCCGGGCCAAATTGCTCACCCCAGGTCCGGCTGGGTGAGTAATGGCCGCCGCCCGGCAGGTCGCAGGCCTCGCCACGCCAGGCCGCCTCGAGCGCCGCCAGACCTCGCTCGCTGAGCGCCGCCGGCGATTTCATCCAGCCTGGCCGCGGCCGGTCCCACAGGTTCACCGCTCGGAGCGTGCCATCGCCGGCTGCCACGCACAATAGCTCGTGGATGAGACCGCCACGGTCCAAGACCTCGGAGCCTTCGGTCTCAAGCCCCAATACCCTCTGGTAATAGAACTGAAGCGGGCAGGTTAAGTAGACCCGGACCTGGGAGGCGGAAAAGGTTCGTTCGACCAGCAAGCGGGCGCCGGGCTCGGACGGGCCGGCTTGCGGCTCTACCGCGCCCAGTTGAGCCAGCCTGGATTCAGGCGCATCCTGCTCGGTGAGCGGGGCCCACTCAAACAGCGCAGTCCGGCCCAGCTGCAGATGTCCATCCTGATCAATCTCGCCATCGGAGCCTAGCAGGCGTTCAAAGAACGGCGAGGGCAGCTGGGCCTCGCCAGTGAGCGCAAAGCGGCTGCACGAAATCCACAGCCGTTCGGTGCCCCGGCTGAGCAGCCCGGCCAGGCCGCGGGCCTCGCGCTCGATCCAGGCCGCCTGGTCGCGCAGCAGCGGCAACACCACCGGACCCGAGCCGCCAAAGAGGCTCGGCAAATCGGGCTCGGGCACAAGCTGAAATGGCGGGTGCTGGCGCGGGGTCGCGTTCTCTGTCAAGCCCAGCACAAACGACCACCGGGCACGCACGCCGTTGACCAGCGCGCCCGACACCAACTGCAAGCCATCCGACGCCGCCGGAAAGCCGGCCTGGTCGGCCAGGGCTTCCAGGTGGTCGAGCCAATCCGCCGGTTCCGGCGCCCCGAGCGCCAGCAGCGCTTCCAGCTCGCGCAGCGGGCGGCGCCATTCGACAAACTGACGTTCCCAGTCGCCGCGCTCAGCCGCCGAAAAGCGCTCATCGGTCGCCAGCCAGGTGGTGGCGTCCAGGGCAGACAACGCCTCGTCGGCCAGGATGGACGGAGGCCGGTCACGCTGGAGGCCGGCCAGCCCCGACCGCAGGGCCTCCAGCCGCTCCAGGCTGGCCGCGCTCAGGCTCAACGCCGTCAACCTGGCCGGCGGCAGTGACAGCGGCGCGCTGCCGCTGGCCGCCGCCGCGCGTACCAGCGCCCGGCGATCGAGCGGGTCGAGCGCTACAAAGGGCAATTCCAGCAAATCAGCCTCGATCGCGCTGCGCTGCCTCGGACAGCGCAGCCAGCGCAGCGCGAGCAGCGCGCCGCGCACTAAGGGCGTTTGGCACGGGGCCAAGCGAGGCGGCGCAACCGGAAGGCCATAGTCCGCCAGGACCCGGGCCGCCACAGACAGTAGACCCGCGTCGGGCGCCAGGACCGCGATCTCGGCGGGGCGCAGCGTCACATCGGCCAGAAGAGCGCGCACAATTGCCTGGGCCATGGCATGCGCCTCGGCCTCGACCGTAACGGCCGAATGCAGCACCACCGGCGCACCTTCCCCGGCCGCCACGGTGACTCGAGCGGCTGGCCGCGTAACACGCTGGACAACCGCCAGAATGGCGGGGTTGACGCTCGGGACAGTCGAGAGCGGCGTCAGCGGCGCCGGCTCGACGGCCTGCCAACGCTGCACCATCTGCCAGGCCGCTTCCAGTTCGGGCGCGGCGGAGGCAGGCTCCAACCAAGCCGTGGCCGTGAAATGCTCGGCTAACTCACGCAGCCGGTCGATCAGGCGCAGCTGGTCGGGCCGCGCCAGGTGAACGTCGTCCACCAACAGCACCGGGAATCGCCGGCGCACGTCGGTCGACACGTCGGGATCGGTCAACAGATCGAGGCAGCGCAGAGCGGCTTCCTGGAAGGTCAGTAGTCCGTGCCGATCACAGGCTCCCAGATAGGCCCCGTAGGCGCGCGCCAACTCGTGGCTGCTCAGCTCCCCCGGCGCGACGCAAAAACCGGCGCGCTGGCGCGAGAGCCAGTCAACCACGCGCGTGAACTCGGCCAGCGCGGCGGGCGCGGAGCCGTGGGCGCGCCACAATGGGCCGTCGGTGGCAGCCCAGGCCTGGCGCAGCAGTAAAGCCCGAGACCGGGCGCCCAATTCACGTGCAGGGCGCGGCAGGCGCGCCTGGCGCGCATAGCGGCGGAGCAGCAAGGTTTGAAAGCGCTGCAGAGTCGTCACCCAGGGCAGAAAGCCGCCAACCGTAGGCAGCAGGGCACGCCGCAGCGCTGCCGCATTCGCCGCGAAGAACGACAGGCAGACGATTTGATCACGCGTATAGCCACTTGCCAGGTGCGCCTGGTAAGCTTCCGCGAGGCGACTGGACTTGCCCGTCAGCGGCGAGCCAAGCAGGATAGGCATAACGATCGCAATGAGCGGCGCTGTGGAGTGGAGGCTGCCGGCGCCGGCCACGCTACTCCCCCATACAGTTTTAAGCAACATTTGGCCTGATGGCAAGTCGATAGCGGCTGGAAAGAAATCGTGCCTGGGACGCCACGACGGCTCGACCACGCGGCGCGGCCCGCCCGCGAGGATGACTATCGGCAAGCGGCCTATAATGTCGTGCCGGTTGCCGTTGGCGCGGTATTGTTCTGCCGCTCAGGTCTGAACGCCGGCAATCGGCTGGACAAGCAGAAGTGAGACGCCCAACCATGACGCCAACGCGGTCATTGCGCTCGGTCGACTATGGCCTGCTGTTCGGCACGCGCAGCGTGCGCCTGTTCGCCTACGGCTTCCTCTCGGTGGCGCTGGCGCTTTACCTGGTGGCCGCCGGCCTCAGCGAAGCCCAGGTGGGCTGGCTGCTCAGTCTCACCTTGCTGGGCGATACGGCAGTCTCGCTGTGGCTGACGACGCACGCCGACCGGTTGGGGCGCCGGCGCATGCTGCTGGCGGGCGCGGGCCTGATGGTGCTGGCCGGCGTGGTATTTGCCGCAACGCGCGATTTCTGGGTCCTGTTGGCCGCCGCCATTGTCGGGGTGATCAGCCCCAGCGGCAACGAGGTCGGCCCGTTTCTGGCCATAGAGCAAGCCGCCCTGGCTCAGACCGTGCCGGCCGAGCAGCGCACCGCAACCTTTGCCCGCTACAACCTGGCTGGCTCCCTCGCCACGGCCGCAGGGGCGCTGGCGGGCGGGGCCCTGGCCCAGGCCGGGCAAGGTTTTGGGCTGACCGCGCTGGCGAGTTACCGGCTGATCGTCTGGGGGTATGCATTGGCGGGCGGGCTGCTGGCGCTGTTGTTCACACGGCTCTCTCCAGCCATTGAGGCGGCCAGCGAGCCGGCGGCGAATGGGCCGGGCGCCTGGTTCGGGCTGGCACACTCACGGCCGGTCGTGGCCCGGCTGGCGGGGCTGTTTATGCTGGATGCCTTCGCCGGCGGTTTTGTGGTGCAGAGCCTGCTGGCCTACTGGCTGTATACCCGCTTCAACCCGGATCCGGCCGTGCTGGGCGTGATCTTCTTCGGCGCCAATCTGCTGGCTGGCTTATCGGCGTTGTCGGCGGCCTGGTTGGCCCGGAAGATCGGACTGGTGAACACGATGGTCTTCACCCACCTGCCTTCCAATATCCTGCTGATGCTTGTCCCCCTAATGCCCACGCTGCCGCTGGCGCTGGCCGTGCTCTTGCTGCGCTTCAGCATCTCTCAGATGGATGTGCCCACCCGCCAATCCTACGTAATGGCCGTCGTCCCGCCCACCGAACGCTCGGCGGCCTCGGGCGTGACCGGGGTCGTGCGCACCATCGGGGCGGCGCTGGCGCCGGTGTTCGCGGGCAGCCTGCTGGAGCAGCCGAGCCTGCTCGGCGTGCCCTTCTTCATTGCCGGGGGGTTGAAGATCGTCTACGATCTGGCGCTGTATCGCGGGTTTCGCAGCTTGCGGCCGCCCGAGGAGGTGTGAGGGAGGCCGGCTCGTGATAGCCGCTGCTATGGATTGGATCGGACCGCCTGGCGCGCCAACGCCCGAACGTCGGCGGCCGTCTCGGCTGCCAGGGCGCGCTCAACCAGATCGCCCAGGCGGCCCGCTTCCAGGTCGCGGACGATGGCCTTGGCTCTGGGGATCGCGGGCGCGCTCATGCTCAGCTCATCGATCCCCAGTCCCACCAGCAGCGGCACCGCCAGCGGGTCGCCCGCAAACTCGCCGCACACCCCGGCCCACTTGCCGAGCCCGTGCGCGGCCTGGGCCACACGCCCAATCAAGTCGAGCACGGCCGGGTGAAAGGAATCGGCCAGCGCCGCGACGCGTGGGTTGCCCCGCTCGGCCGCCATTACGTACTGGGTCAAGTCATTCGTTCCGATAGAGAAGAAGTCGACCTCGGCCGCGAACTGCTTGGCGCGCAGCGCGGCCGCCGGGATCTCGATCATGATGCCGGTCTCGAGGCTGGCGGGCACGGGCAGGCCGCGGGCGGCGGTCTCCGCCCGGGCTTCGGCCAACAGGTCCCGGGCCTGGCGCCACTCGCCCAACGTGGCAACCATCGGAAACATCACCCGCACTGGGAATTCAGCCGCGGCCCGCACAATAGCGCGCAACTGGACTTTGAAGAACTCCGGGCGGTCGAGGCAGACGCGAACGGCCCGCCACCCCAGGAACGGGTTGGCCTCAGGCCCCAGATCGAGATAGGGCAGCGGCTTGTCGCCGCCGGCGTCCAGCGTCCGGATGATGACCGGGCGTCCCTCCAGGCCGGCGGCGGCCGCGCGATAGATGGCATATTGCTCTTCCTCGTCCGGCGCCGCGCGGCGGTCGAGGAACACGAATTCCGTCCGAAAGAGGCCGACCCCCTCTGCCCCGGCGGCCAGGGCCGCCTGCGCATCAGCCACCGAGCCGATGTTGGCCGCGATTTCGATCCGGCGCCCATCTCGGGTGACGGCAGGCGCGGCGCTGGCGGCGAGGGCGGCTGCCTTCGTAGAGCGCTCGGCCTCAGCACGGCGAACGTAGTCGGCGGCCAGGGCCGCTGCAGGCTCGGGCCACACCTGGCCTGTCGCGCCGTCCATCAAAAGCACCGTGCCCTCAGCTACTGCCAACAAGCCTGGTCCAAGCCCCGCAACCGCGGGCACGCCAAGCGTGCGGGCCAGGATGGCAGCATGGGAGGTGGGACCGCCATACGCCGTGCACACCCCCATCACGAGCGATGGATCCAGCGCGGCCATATCAGCCGGGGACAAGTCGCCGGCCACCACAATACCGGCCTGTGTCAGAGGTGCGGGCGAATGGCCATTGCTCAGGTTCAGAAGTGCCTGACGGCCCACGTCGGCCACATCCGCCGCGCGCACGCGCAGGTAATCGTCATCGAGTGCCTGGTAGGCGGCGCTGACGCTGTCAACAGCGCGCTGCCAGGCCGCGGCCGCGTTCAGGCGTTCGTCAAAAATGGCGGCTCGCGCCGGGCCGCGCAGGGCCTCGTCGTCCAGGAACAGCAGGTGGGCGTCGAAGATCGCCGCCGCGTAGCGGTCGGTGCGCTGAGCCACCGCGGTCCGGGCGGCCTGGATCTGAGCGCGCGTCCGCTCCAGCGCCGCCAACAAGCGATCCCACTCGGCCTGAGGGTTGTCGATGCGGTGGGTGGGGATAGCGAGCACCGCGGGCTGGAAAAGCCGGGCTGGACCCAGCGCGATGCCCGGCGACACCGGCAGGCCGAGCAGGCTGCCAGCTTCGCCGGAGGTCACCGTGGGCCGGGCAACTACCCGTTCGGCGGGCGGCGCGGGCTCGTCGACATCGCCGAAGTTGTCATCGGCCAGGCGCTGCAGCGCGGCCAGGGCCGCCTCGGCCTCCAAGCCGGCCGCGGTGATTTCGACAATCTGCCCCTGCCGGACGCCCAGGGTCGCAACGGCATTGATGCTCTTGGCGCTGACCGGACCGCGGCCGGCTGTAACGTTGCGCAGGTGAACGTCCGCCCCGGCGAACTGGCCGGCGGTTTGAACCAGGCGCGCTGCCGGCCGCGCGTGCAGCCCCAGGCGGTTGCGCACCGCCAGCTCAAGCGTAAGCGCGGGTCCGGCTGGTACGGCTGCAGTGACGGCCGACTGATCGGGCGGGACCAGGCCCAACTGCGCCGCTTTCGGCGCCAGCGCACCGCGCGCCTCGGCCAACACCTGCGCCAGGGAAGCGCCCAGGCGGGACTGAACGGCCGCGGCCAAGGCCCCCTCCACCAGCGGGGCCTCACACAGCGCGATCCGCTCGCGCTGCTCGGGCGGCAGCGCCTCCAGCGCCATTTCGGTGCTCAGGATGGCGCTGCCGAGGTCCATCAGGACTACCACGCCGTCCGGCTGATAGACGCTTTCGATGGCTTTCTGGATCAGGGCGGCGTCGGTGCCAAGCGGCTGGTCCGGCAGGTCAAGGCCGCCGACCGCAGCCAAGGGCACATCCGGACCGGCCATACCACGCGCCAGTTCAGCCGCGCCCTGAGCCAGCCGCGCACTGTGCGAGACGATGACGATAGCGACCACCGCAACTCCTGTTTGCGACCGGAGAGGGCAGTGACGTGGACGCGGGCCGCGCCGAGGTCAGCCGACGTTACCGCTGTTATCAGCCCAAGTATCGGCCGCGGCCTTCAGTAGCAAATGAGAAGAAGTGGCGCCGGGGTCTTGGTGGCCGGCGCTGCGCTCGCCCAGGTAACTGGCGCGGCCTTTGCGGGCCACCCAGGGGGTGGTGGCCAGCATGCCTTGTTCAGCAGCCTGCGCCGCGTCGCGCAGAGCCGCGGGCAGCGCGGCGTTGCTGGCCGAGGCTGCTTTGAAGGCGCCCAGGGCCGGGATCAGCGCATCGACCATGGTCTTGTCGCCGGGGTTCGCCTTGCCGCGCATAACGACGCCGTTCACGCCCGCTTCGAGCGCGGCTTGCCAATCGGCCATCGTGAGTTCGAGCTTGCCGGTGGTGGCGCTGCCCAACTGGATGAAGAACGTGCCGTACAGCGGTCCGGCCGCGCCACCGACCGTTGATACCAGGGTCATGCCCACGGTCTTGAACAAAGTTCCGATGTCTTTGTCGGCGACCGTGGGTAGCTTGGTGAGGACGGCCTGGAAGCCGCGATGCATGTTGGCGCCGTGATCGGCGTCGCCAATGGCCGCATCCAGCTCAGTCAGGTAGTCCTTGTTGACGGCGATAACGTCAGCAAACGCCTTGATCCAGTCCACCACGGCATCCCGGGAGATTGTCACGCCTGCCTCCACGCAGCCAGAACGGCGGGCGCCGGTGCGGCCGGCGCCCGCCGGCCGGGCTGTCAGCCAATTACAGCCCCCAGCGCAGCCCCGCCGTCTTCACAGGGGCGTCCCACAGCCGGGTGAACTCGTCGTTGAGCTTGAGCAGCGTAATCGAGCAGCCAGCCATCTCGAGCGAAGTGATATACGGGCCAATCAGGTTGCGCGCAATCTTGATCCCGCGCCCCTTGCAGATCTTGGCCAACTCATTGTACACCACGTACAGCTCGATCAGCGGCGTTCCGCCCATGCCGTTGACAAACGCCAGCACCTCGTCGCCCGACTTGAAGGGCAAGTCGTCGAGGATGGGCGTCGCCAGGAGCTCGGTGATCTCGGCCGCCGTCTTGAGCGGCATGCGGGTGCGGCCCGGCTCGCCGTGAATGCCGATGCCGATCTCCATTTCGTTTTCGCCCAGCTCAAAGGTGGGTTTGCCGGCGTGTGGCACGGTGCAGGAGGTCAGGGCCATGCCCATGCTGCGGCCGTTGGCGTTCACCTGGCGGCAGATCTCAGCCACCTCGGCCAGCGGGCGGCGCTGCTCGGCGGCCGCACCTGTGATCTTCTCGGCCAGCACGGTCGCGCCCACGCCGCGCCGGCCCGCGGTGTAGAGGCTATCCTTCACCGCCACGTCGTCGTCGATCACAACTGCCTCGACCGTGATGCCTTCCGCGCGGGCCAGGTCGGCCGCCATCTCGAAGTTGAGCACGTCCCCGGTGTAATTCTTGACGATGTGCAGCACGCCGGCCCCGCCGTTCACGGCTTTGGTGGCCTCGAGCATCTGGTCAGGCGTCGGCGAGGTGAACACCGCGCCAGGGCAGGCCGCGTCCAACATACCTACCCCTACAAAACCCCCATGCATTGGTTCGTGGCCCGAACCGCCGCCGGAGATCACACCAACCTTGCCCTGCACCGGCGCATCGGCACGCACGATGTAGAACGGGCCATCCATTGACACTCGCACCAGGTCGGGGTGGGCCTGGGCGATGCCCTGCAGCTCTTCAGCGACGACATCTTCGGGTTTGTTGATCAGCTTTTTCATTTCTGCCTCTCTTGGGTAAGGTCGGGCCGGCGCGGGAGAGCTGGCGCCCGACGGTTGACCACGACGGGGAACAGAAAGTTAGCGGTTGTGCGCAGATCGGAGCGGCGGCTGGCGGTCTGCATCGGCCGAGGGCCTCTCTTCCGGGGCGGCCGGCCGGCATGGCCGGCGCCAGGACTGGCGCGTGGGTGGTGCGCTTCTATTATACGGCAGACGGGCGCTAATCTGAGCTGCCCAACGGAATAGGGAAGGCCCCCCAGAATATGGGTGCAATGTCCGCTGCGGGCCGGATCATCTGCCCGTGTTCTGAGCGATATCCAGGCGAGGGAATAGCGGCATGCGCGGCTATCCGGTCGACCGCGCCTCTCCTGAAAGGTTGGCCCGCCCAACGGGCACCCGTAAGAGGAGATCATCGCCAACAACCGGCGGGAGGGCGTCACCTGGGTGTACTCGTTCGTCGCAACCGACCGGCGCAGGTCTTTCGGCCTCTGTGAGGCCGTCAATGCCGAGAAGGCTTTCGGCGGACTCGCGGGTGATGATCGAGACGATTTTGACGCCGCCCGGCAGTTCAAGGATAACTTCTGCGTTGACCGCGCCGGGGTCACCTGCTTGACGGTGCCTTGCAAGACATTCCGGGCACTGGTTTCATTGGCATCGGCATCTTCTTGGACCGCGCGAGCCTACTTCCGCCTCGGCATCACGCGGCTTCGCCCGCGGGCGGGGTAAACCGCTCATCGGCGCGGGCCTGAACGGCGCGGTGAGCGTTCCCCGCGAACCAGCCGACGCGCTCCGTGTGGCGCACATCAAACGCGGGCACATACGGTTTGATGTCCAGGAGCGGCGTGCCGTCGAGCATGTCGACGTCTTCGACATCTAGCCGCAGGCCATCGACAGCCACCAGGCGCACAATCGACAATCCAAGCGCGTTGGGCCGCTGGGGCGACCGGGTGGCAAAGACCCCACGGGGCTGATTGTCCAGAAACGGTATTACGCTTAGACGAGCGCTGGTCTGGCGGTGCAGGTGGTAGATCAGGATCAAATACTCAAGACCGGCCACATCCTGGAGCCCAGCCTGAAATTCAGGCGCTAGCTCGATCCAGCCGGCAACGCCCACCGCCCCCACGCTCTGGATCGGCATGCCAGCGATTTCGCGATAAGGCGTGTGGATGGCGCCCAGCGGCCGAAGGAAGATGGGTTCCACGTCAGCTCTTCATTCAATCTGGTGAGCCGGGCGATGTAGTAAGGCCTTGACGGCGATGAGCACCAGAAAGGAGCATCCCACCAGGAGGACCGCCAGGGTCAGGGCAATACCCAGCTCGAGCTCAAAGCCGATATAGATGGCCAGCGGCATGGTCTGGGTGCGGCCCGGAAAGTTTCCGGCGAAGATGATAGTCGCGCCAAACTCGCCCAGGGCCCGCGCCCAGGCCAACACGGCGCCGCTCAGCAACGCCGTCCAAGCCAGCGGAACGGTGATATGCCGGAACACCCCCCAGCGGCTGGCCCCATCGAGCGCCGCCGCCTGCTCCAGCTCGCGCTCCACGGTCGCAAAGCCAACGACGGCGGACTTGATGAACAGCGGAGCCGCGATGAAGGTCTGGGCGATGACGACGGCCGTTCGGGTGAAGGCGATGTGCAGTCCCAGCTCTTCCAGATAGCCGCCGAGGAGTCCCCGCCGCCCAAAGGCCATCAGCAGCGCCACGCCGGCCACCGCCGGGGGCAGGACCATGGGCAGATCGATCAGCGTGTCCAGCGCGCGCTTGAAGCGAAACGTGCGGCGGGCCATCAGGTAAGCCACGGGTGTGCCAATCAGAATCGAGGCCAGGGTCGCCAGGCTGGCAGTATTCAGGCTCAAGGCGATGGCCTGGTGGACTTCCGGCTGGCGCAGGTTCTCAAGCAGTCGCCCGGCCGGCGTGCGGGCCAACAGCGCCACCAGCGGCAGGATCAGGAACGCCAGGAATGGCAGGCTGAGCGGCCACAGCCAATCCTGCCGCCGTGCACCGAGTGGCTGCTTAGCCCATTCGTCAGCGACGCTGGCTGCGGTGCTGGCGCCGAGCCGGTCGGCCGCCTTCGATCGAATGATCTCGTTAGTCAAGTCGGCCCCCCGACTTCGTTTCCAGCGCGGCCGAGCCTTCGACCGTCGCTGCCGCGGCGCTGGATGCGTCGCTCACGGTGGGGATGAAACCGAACTCCGCCAACACCGCCTGCCCCTCAGGGGCCAGGATGTGCTCCACAAAGGCTTGTGCCATCTGGGGGTTGGCGCTGTCGGCGATCGGGGCGATGGGATAGCTGGCGATGGTATTCAGTGCGTCGGGGATGTCCAGACGCTCCACCTGGCCGGCGGCCTCGCCGGTGAGGTCGCTGGTATAGACGACGCCGGCGTCGCCTTCACCCAACGTGATCTTGGTCAACACCGAGCGCACGTTCTCTTCGTAGGACACGACGTTGGCCAGGACGGCGTCCTTGAAGTCGGCGCCAAAGGCTGGATCCTGAATGGCCTTGTCGAGGAAATCCAGCGAATACTGGCCAACTGGCACTTCGGCGGCGGCCAGCACGAGCAACAAGCCCGGCTTGGCCAGATCCTGCAGAGCCTCAATCCCGCCCGGATTGCCGGTGGGGACGATCACCACCAGGCGGTTGCGCACGAACGTCTGTTGGGCGCCGGTGACGATCCGGCCTCCTTCGATGGCGACGTTCATTTGCGCATTGTTAGCGCTGGCGAAGACGTCCGCCGGCGCGTGCTCGACCAACTGCCGCGCGAGCGCATTGGAAGCAGCGAAGTTATAGACGACCGTGACGTGAGGATAGAGCGCTTCGAAGTCTATCTTAATGGCGTTGAAGGCATCGGTGAGCGAAGCCGCCGCGAAGACCTTTAGCTCAATCGGCTCAGGGGCCGCCGTGGCGGTCCCCGGTTGGGGAGGAGGCGGGGTCGCCGCCGGTGTGCAGCCAACCATCAACAGCGCCAGGGCCAGGGAAAGAACGAGCAGGGCTTTGGGCTTCAAGGTGTATCCTCCTCAAGGTGAGCGGCTGGCGTCGACGCGCTCGCGCCTTAACGGCGGCCAGCCTATCGAATGACGTCGACCACCCCGGCATTCTGTGGCACCGCATAGCCCGCCAGTCCGCGGATGGCCATTCGAAACTCGCCGGAACTGAGGTAGTCGAAGAAGGGCGCGAGACGCCGGTCGGTGACCCCGTCCAGGGAAACGGCGATTTCGTAAGGCTCTTCGAACAGCGGAACGAAATCAAGCCCGCAGGGCCCGGCGCTGGCGGCGATGCCAATCCCGGCGTCGGCCCGGCCGGATTGGACCGCCTGCGCGACAGCCTGATGCGAATGCGCGACATCGGCATAGCCGGCAATCAACTCGGGCTGGAGACCGAGATGTTTCAGGTGCAGATCCAGCCACTGGCGCACGCCGGAGCCCGGTTCGCGGTTCACTAGACGGACTCCTGGGCGGGCCAGGTCGTCCAACGACTTGAGGCCAAACGGGTTGCCGGGCTGCACCAGCAGCCCTTCCTCGCGCCGGTAGATTTGGACCAGCGCCATGGGCTGGCCGGGAAACAGCCGGCGCACAAACGAGCGGTTGTACTCGCCGGACTGCGGGTCAACCAGGTGGCAGGTGCTCATCTGGCAAAGGCCCTGGCGCACCGCGATCAGGCCGTCCAGGCTGGACAGCGGCAGAGGCAGGATGAAGATGCCCGGCCGCCGGCGCCCGACCAAGACGGCCAACTGCTCGATCCCGGCGTCCATTGACCCAATTGTGATCCCGGTCTTTCGCTTGGGGGTCTCCGGCAGCACGGCCTGATGGATAAACAGGGCGCGCTGGGTGGCGCGATAGTACTTCTCTGGCCCGCCCTGCACGCGGCGCGCCTCGACGAACTCCACCAGACCGGCCTGCTCAAGGATCTTCAGGTGATGGCGGATGTGAGCGGGGGTCTTGTGGAAAGCTTGCCCCAACTGCGACAGGGTGGCCTGCTGAGCCATCAAGCGGCGAAGGATGGCGTACCGCTCTGGATGCCCCAGGACCTTGAACAGCAGTAACTCGGACGTGGTATTCAAGGGACGAATAATCGCTAGCCAGAAGATTAAGTATTTCCTTATAGATTGTTCGAGTATAGGCCTGGCGACCTGGTGCGTCAAGTGCCAAATGTCACGGGGGCGCATCTGCCGGTCGTGGCGACTATGCCCGGACCACCCGACGCTCCGCGCGCGGAAAGGGCCGGGCATCGGGGACGATCACGTTCGCGCTCCCCCTGGGCCATTGGGCGGCACGACATTTTGAGCAGGCCAGTCACCATGCAAGCGTGGCGAGTGACTAGGGTAGAGTATTGATCCGCCCTGAGCGTTTGTTGTAAAATGTCCATGTGCTGCCGTGCCAGCGCACCTTCCCTGCTGAACGCGCCAGGTCGTTATAACCTTTCGACCGCACCTTTACGGAGGAAAAGCCACATGGACAACAGCGTCTACAAAGTCATCGAGTTGATCGGCACAAGCCCCGAGTCGTGGGAGAAGGCCGCCGCCAACGCTATCGCGCAGTCTTCCAAAACCCTGCGCGAACTGCGCGTGGCGGAAGTGGTTGAGCTCGACATGCACCTCGAGGAAGGCAAGGTGCTCGCTTATCGAGCTAAGATCAAGGTCTCGTTCAAATACGAGGGTGAGTAAACAGCGCATCCAGGCCAGGCACCGCCGCTGGTCTGCGTCCGTGCCTGGCTGCCTAAGCGCAGCCTGTTGACCAGTTAATGAACCGGCCGGGCACTGCTCTGCTCGGCCTCAACCAGCTTCCAGCCGCACCAGACGCTCTTCGGGCCCAACCCGCTGAGGCGCTCTACCTACCGCTCGGCGATCACGTGGCACAGGTCCACGTGATCGCCGAGCGCGATGGTGCGGTTCGATTCCGGCGGCCCGCGGGCCTTGTGCCAGCCCTACGTCGGCCTGGCCAATGTTGTTACGCGCCAGGTCGCGGCCATCACAGCTCGCTGGCCGCACGGGACCCGCATTCTGCGGGCAGCGGCTCGGCCTAACGTCGGCCGCAGGCAGGCGGGCCGAGCTGCCCTCGGCGCGCCAATTGCCTGAGGACCTCATCATCGGCCCGTTTCAGCGGCCGAACTGATCGGCTCGCGCCGCCCATTCATGGCGTCCCTGCCGGTCAAATCGCTTGCAGGCCGGACTTGAGGACACGTCCCTCCTGGCCGATCAGCTGCGGCGGGTCGAGGCAGGTTGGCAAATGGCGCTAACTCTACGGCCCCTGGCTGGTGACCCCGGCGATTTCGTAACCCGCGCTTTAGGTGGCGCCAGCCGGATTCAGCTGGAAGGACTGCATGCCCAAACCCATCCTGTGCCTGGACTTCGACGGGGTCATTCACTCATATCTCTCGCCCTGGCAGGGGCCAGCCGTCATCCCTGACCCGCCCGTGCCCGGAGCACTCGAGTTTATGCGGGCCGCCGTCGCGCACTTCACGGTGGCCGTGTTCTCGTCGCGCAGCCAGCAGCCCGGCGGCATCGCGGCCATGCAGGCCTGGCTGGCCGATTGGGCCAGGCGCCAACTGCCGGCCGGCGCCGACCTGGCATTCTTGAACGAAGTGGTCTGGCCGACCGAAAAGCCGCGCGCCTTTGTCACGCTTGACGACCGCGCGCTGACCTTTACGGGCGTGTGGCCCAGCCTGGAGGCGCTGCGCGCCTTCCGGCCATGGCACAAGCAGCCGCCAACCGCGGCGCCAGACTATTGAGGCGATCAATCCCGGCGGATCAGCCAACACCATGCAGCCCCAACCAAGCAGCCCAGGTATGTTTGGACAGTGGTTCGCCGGCCGGCGGGGGCGCCACCTGCGCGAATACCTGACGGCGTACGCAATGATTGCCCCGGCCATCGCGCTGATCTTCCTCTTCGGGCTGTTCCCAGTAGGGTTTGCGCTATACGTCAGCCTTCATCATTGGGTGATTGTGCGGCGCGGGTTCATTGGGCTGGAGAACTACGTCGACGCCGTGGCCAACTTCGCTTACATTGGCGCGTTTGGCCTGGGGCTGGGGGCGCTGGCCGGCGCGGTGGTGCTGCTGCGGCGCCTGCGCCAAGATCTGGCCGACCAGCCGCACGGCGTGTGGCTGTTGAGCCTCCCAGCAGCGCTGCACGCCGCCGCGATCTTCGCGTTCTGCCGCTGGGTCTTCTACCAACTGCCCGAGTTTCTCGAAATTGCCAACAAAATGCGCGGCCAGGAACGCACGCGCGAGCTGTTCGCGCGCCTGCTCAGCGAGGCGTTCCTGGCGGAGACCGTCCATCCTTATTGGCGGCAGTTCAGCCTGGCGGGCCTCGCCGCGCTGGCCGCTGGCCTGGCGGCGCTGGCGCTGTTGCGGCGGGTCGACAACCTCGCCCTCCAGGCGCGCTTCTCCGCCGCCTGGCTGGCGCTGGCGACGGGCGCTGGCCTGCTGCTGGCGGCCTTTGGGGCGGTGCAGGCCGCCTATGCCGCCGCCGTCGACACAGGAGCCGATCCCGGCATTTGGCCGCAGCTGATCGCCGTCGTCTCGGGTGTCTTGCTATTGGCGGCTGCCTGGCGGCTGTGGCGGGGCGCCGAGGCGCAGGCGAGCAGCTGGGGCTTCGTGCTGCGCCTGCTCGCCGCCGTCGCGCTGATGGGCGGCGCGGTGCTGCTCATGATCGAGGTCCCGACGATCGTGGCGGCCGGCGACAAGGACATGTGGAACGGCCTGAAGGTAACTGTCTTCTTTTCCTTCGGCACAATCCCTATTCAGCTCGCCCTGGGGTTGGTGCTGGCCTTTCTGCTCTTCCAGCGGCTGGCCGGTTCCGACCTCTTCCGGGTGCTGTTCTTCCTGCCCTACGTCACGCCGGCCGTCGCCAGCGCCACTGTCTTTCGCCTGATGTTTTCCGAGCGCGCTTCCAGCCCGATTAACACCGTGCTGGCGTGGTTTGGCGCTAAGCCGCAGCTGTGGCTGCGCGAGCCGGCGGGCGTGCTGACCATGCTGGCCGCCCGGCTGGGATTGTCCGGCTTCCCCGGGGCCTTTATCCCGGCCTGGGTTCCCCCAGACCTGGCCAGTTTGCTGGCTGACTGGCTCACCGGCCCCAGCCTCGCGCTGGTGGTGATCCTGATCTTGTCGGTGTGGACCTTCGTGGGCTACAACACCGTCATCTACCTGGCCGGCTTGGGCAACATCTCGCGCGAGCTGACCGAAGCGGCTGAGATCGACGGGGCCGCCCAGTGGGACGTGTTTCGCTTTATTACCTTTCCCCTGCTCTCGCCTACGACCTACTTCCTATCGCTGGTCGGGGTGATGGGGACATTCAAGTCGTTCAACACCATCTGGGTCATGCGTACCGGCCAGGCCCTGGGGACCACCGATACCTTCAGCGTCGTCATCTTCCAAGAGTTCTTCGAGAAGTCGCGCTACGGCTATGCCTCAGCGCTCGCCTTTGTGCTCTTCGGCATCATCTTGGCCCTAACCTTCATCAACACGCGGGTGCAGGGCTCACGGGTGTTCTATGGCTGATACGCACGCGACCCAACCGCTCTTCGCGCCAACGCGGGCCTGGCCGATCTCACACTGGCTGGGCCGCTCGCCTCGCTGGAAGCTATTCAGCTACGTGGTCTTGTTGGTAGGCGCCATGATTTCCATGGGTCCCTTCATCTGGATGGCGCTGGTCTCATTCATGAATCTGGGCGAGGCGCTGGCCTCGCGCCCGTATCCGACCGAATGGCACCCCGAGAACTACCTGGAGGCCTGGACGGGCGCGCACTTTTCGCGCTACATGCTCAACAGCGTGATCATCACCGCCATCACGCTGGCTGGGGAACTGGTCGTCAGCATCCTGGCCGCCTATGCCTTCGCCCGCATTGAGTTCCCCGGCCGGAACCTGCTCTTTGGCGTTCTGCTCAGTTCCATGATGATCCCCGGCATGGTGACGATGATCCCTAACCTGCTGACCGTCACCTGGCTCGGGCGCGTGGGTCCCATCCCGTGGCTCGACAACTGGCCCGCCCTGACCATCCCCTTTATGGGCAGCGTCTTTTCGATCTTTCTGCTGCGGCAGTTCTTCACCCAGATCCCCGGCGAGCTATTCGATGCCGCCCGCATCGACGGCGCGGGGCACCTGCGGACGCTGCTGCAGCTAGTCCTGCCGCTGTCGACGGCGCCGCTGATGGTCATCGTCGTGCTGTCGTTTATCGGCTCGTGGAACGCGCTGGCCTGGCCGCTGCTGGTCACCAACTCCGACCGGTGGCTGCCCATCTCAGCCGGGTTGTATAACTTTGTCTCGGACGAGGGCAGCAAACTCCACCTGGTCATGGCCGGCTCAGTGATCACAATCCTGCCGATCCTGATCATGTACTTCCTGACGCAGCGGCAGTTTACCGAGAGCATCGCGCGCAGCGGCATCCGCGGCTAGACGAGCCCACAGGCTGCTCCGCGCTGGATCGTGCCAGTCTGCCGAAGGGGATGATCGACCAGGACAAGTGCAGTCGCCCGGTCTGCGCGTATGACAGACGAATGCTGACCGAACGCAGCCAACAACAAGGAGAAGAGATGCAAAAACGTACGCCGATATACTTGCTGGTCGCCGTTGGATTGATTAGTGCCCTTATTGCCGGCTGCACCACGCCGACCCCGACCGCGGCGCCGACCGCGGGCGAGCAGCCAGCGACCAGCGCGCCAGCGACCAGCGCCCCGGCCACGAGTGCGCCAGCCACTGAGGCCCCCGACACCGAAGCCCCGCCGACCGAGGTGCCGCCCACCGAAGTTCCGCCCACCGAGGCCCTGGAAGTTGATCCCACCGGGCAGAGCGTCGTCTTCTGGCACGCCATGAGCTCCGGCGCCAACCTGGAGGGGATGACGGCGCTGGTGGAGGCGTTCAACTCCACCAACGAGTGGGGCATCACCGTCGAGGCGGTCGCGCAGGGCAGCCAGAGTGAGCTCGAAACGGCCGTCAACGGCGCCATTACCACCGGCGAGCTGCCCAATTTGACCATGGGCTTCCCCAACGGCCTGGTGCTGTGGCATTCGCTGGGCGTGATCGCCCCGCTGAACGACTACATCGAAGACGATACCTTCGGCCTGAGCGCTGACGAGCTGGAGGCCATTTTCCCAGGCCCATACAGCTCGGGCACGCTCGCCGACGGCACCCAAGTCGGCATCCCGATGCACCAGTCGGCCCAGGTGAACTTCTACAATCACACCTGGGCCCAAGAACTGGGCTTTGAGAACCCGCCGGCGACCTCGGCCGAGTTCAAGGAACAGGCCTGCGCCGCCGCGGCGGCCAATAACGCCGACGACAACCCGGACAACGACGGCACCGGCGGCTATGTCTATTTCCCCGACGCCTCTATGGTTTCGCCTTGGATTTGGGCGTTTGACGGCACGTACCTTAACGAGGCCGGCGACGGCTATTCGCTCAACAACCAGGCGGTCATCGACGTCGCGCTCTTCCTTAAGGATCTGGTCGACAGCGGCTGCACTCTGTCGACGCCCAGCTTCCCCAACCCGGAATTCGCCGGCCGCCTGGCCCTGTTTGTCACGAGCTCGACCGCCGGCATCCCTTTCCAGCAAGCCGCCATGGAAGAAGCCGGCAATCAGGACGTCTGGGGCGCCATCGCCTTTCCAGGTCCAGACGGCACGCTGGCCGTGGACGCCTTCGGCCAGATGATTGGCATTGTGCAGACGAACCCAGAAGCCGATCTGGCCAGCTGGATCTTCCTGCGCTGGCTGACGTCGCCGGAGACCCAGAGCAAGTGGATTGGCTACACCGGCTACTTCCCGTCGCAGAACACCACCGACGTGGGCAGCCGGCCGGAAGATGACCCCATCTGGGCTGGTGCGCTGGAATTGCTGCCGCTGGGCCAGGCTGAGCCCAACCTGGCGGCGCATGGCGCGGTTCGCGGCGCGATCCGCGATGCCTTCTTTGCGATCCTGGAAGCGCCCGATGAGGCGGGTGTCATCGCCGTGCTCGACGAGCTGAACGACACTGCCGCCGACCTGGT
>JADLEU010000371.1 GCA_020845955.1 Anaerolineales bacterium | reverse complement strand
CTTGCTGGGCAATCGCGGCAACACTTTCGGTGTTATAGTCCATTGTGAGCCTCCCGTAGGGTCGGATTTGACCGATCTCTATCCTACCGGAGGCTCAACTTCCCTGACAACCTTTGCGTGCACACCCAGCCTAAGGCCGTAACTATGAGGCAAAAGATAGCCGTATAATGTGGGACTCGAAACCAAACTGATGATACTGAGCCAGTCCGCAAACCTGCACGTTCAAATTGCTCCCGCACATGGAGTTTCATTGTCATCTTCCCTTAGCGGGCACAGGTTACGAGAATGAATTTGGCCATCCAGCCGTAGTAGCCGCCATAGCGAATTGGGTAGTAGACGCCTTCCGAGATGGGCAAGTCCCCCGTTTCGCTGCGGCCCACCACCAGCACCTGGGTGTTGTCATACGGCCGGACGGCGACATTCCAGGCGAAGTCGTCGTTGTCGCCGCCGTAGAACGAGCCATACAGCAACTGAGAAGCATCCGGGCTCAACCGGGCAACAAAGCCATCGCGCGAGCCGGCGTAGGTGTCCTGGAAAGCGTCGGCGGTGACCGGGAAATCGCTCGAAAACACCTGCCCCACCAGCGTGACTTCCCCGGCGGCGTTGACGGCCAGGCCCAGCGCTGTCTCGACGTCCGAACCGCCCAGGTAGGTGCTGTATCCCAAAGAAGCCGTGCCGGACAGTGTCGTGTCGAAGCGCAGCGCAAACACGTCTGTGTCGCCGCCGGCGTAGGTGTCGCTGTAGACGCCAGACGTGGTCGGCAGATCCGTGGAGTTGGTGGCGCCGGCAATGTAGGCCGATTGGTTGCCGTTCACAGCCACCGTGCAGCCGTTGATGCAGTCGTAGCCGCTGCCGCCGAGGTACGTGCCATACAGCAGACTGGCTGTGCCGCTGATCGTCGGGTCCAGCTTCAGCAGGAACCCGTCGCCGCCCTCATCTGCCTCGAGGGCGTAGGCGTTGTCCGGCATGGGGATGTCGATGGACCAGGCCGCCCCGGCCACGTAGATGTAGCCGTAGCGATCGACCGCCACTGAGCAGCCATGCCACAGGTCGTTGGAGCAGTCGTCCCAGGTCCCGCCCAGGTAACTGCCATAAACGATGGCGTCATCCCCGGTCTGCGTGGTATCGATGACGGCCAGGAACACATCCGCGTTGCCGATCGGAGCGGTGGCATACCCATCCGGCGTCGTCGGGAACGCCAGGTCGTTGGTGATGCCGACGACATACACCACGTCGTTGACAAACGGCCGGACGGCGATCCCTTCGCCAATGCCGGTGGCCAGATAGGTGGAATAGTCCAACGTCGTGCCGTCGGGGCCGAGCTTGGTGACGATGGGATTCCAGGTGTCGCTGACGCTGTCATAGGCGCCGGCCGTGGTCGGGTAATCGCTGGAGAAGCTGATGCCGGTCACATAGGCGGCGCCGTTGCCGTCCACCGCCATCGCTTTGGCATATTCAAAGCCGTCGCCGCCGATGTGGCTGAGGTAGTACAGCCCATCGCCATTGGCCGTCATCTTGATGATGAACACGTCACTGTCGGGGCTTTGCGTCTGGCTGTACCCGACGGTGTAAGTGAAGTCGGCCACCCAGGTAAAGCCGCTCGCGTAGGCCGCGCCATCCAGGGCCAAGGCCGCGGCAAACGCTTCGCCGCCCAGGTAGGTGCTGAAGATATTGGACGGCGGATTGGGGTCGAACAGTGGCTGGTAGGCGCCGCCGGGGACGACGGCCATGAGCCCGGGCACGCGCGCACCGACTTGAGCAGTCTGCGCCAAGGCCAAGAAAGGCTGCGCCAACCGGTCAGCCTGCTGGCTGGGGCCGCTCACGCCGGCGGCCTGCAGGTCGGCCGCGCTCAGCTCGGCTCCCGCCGCCGTCACTACCCGCAGCAGCGGCAGGGTCGTTTCGCCGGCCGGGGAGTGCAGGTGCAGCCCGTTTTGATCCAGGGTCAGCCGGTCGGCCCCGGCCACCTGCCAGGCGACGTTGGCCAGCTGGGGGAGCCCCTGCGCGGGGTCGGTCACCACCAGCCGCCAGGCCCATTGGCCTTGCTCACTGCCGATGACCAGGTCCAGCCCGGGGTACAAGGCGGTGTAGCGCACGCCTGCCCACACTGGCACATCCGCCTGCCACGCGCCGGGATCACTTCCCTGGAAGTAGGAGACCTGCGTGTCCAGCCGATCGGTGCCCGCCAGCGCGGGCGCCGGGTTGGCGCCGGCAAAAC
Organism: Anaerolineales bacterium; assembly: GCA_020845955.1. Taxonomy (GTDB): domain Bacteria; phylum Chloroflexota; class Anaerolineae; order Anaerolineales; family UBA6663; genus JADLEU01. Next base: position 13,460 of record JADLEU010000371.1, on the reverse strand, counting down.
TCACGCGGAGGTTGTTGAAGCCCACGGGCCGGGGCGGGTCGCCGGGCAGGCCGATCGGCGTAGCGGTTGGCTGATCGGGCGTAGCCGTGGCGGTCGGCGGCTCGGTGGCGGTTGAGGTGGGCGGGTTCAGCGTCGCCGAACTGGTGGCGGAAGGCGAAGGGGTTGCGCTGGGCGACACCGGGGTCGGGCTGGTGCTCGGCAGGGCGGTTTCCGTGGCCGGGCTAGTCGGGCTCGCCGCGGCTTCCCCCGTCGCCGTCTCACCAGGGATAGGCAGGTCACCGGCCGACAGCGTCGCGAGCGGCTCGGCCGGGGTATTGGTCGCTGTGGCTTCCAGTGGCGGCGTTTCCGTGGTCGGTGAATCGGACCCAGGCGGCGTCTCCAGGGCTTGCGTTGGCTCGGTCCCGGCCCCCTGTTCACCTGGCGCGGGACTGGCGACAGCGGCATCCGTTGTCTCGAGGGTGGCGGTGGGCTCAGGCGCCAAGGGGGTGTTGCCTGGAACGCGCAGGTCCAGTTGGGTGATCCAAATCGCATCCGGCGCCAGGTAAACGGCGCTGCCCAGGCCTTCCACCTGGAAACGCGGTTGGCCTTGGCCGCCGGGATCTACCCCGCCGGCGACCTGGCCGGCGTTCTCGACAAACATCACACTGGCCGAGCGGGGCGTGGGTGACGGTAAAGCCGTAGCCGTCGGCAGGCCTTCCTCAGTGGGCGGTGTTGCAGGCGTGCCTTCCACGCGCGGGCTGCTCGAATCAAGCTGTGGTTGACCCGCCGCTTGGAAGATGCCGGTCCGCCTGTGGGCCACCGCCAGGGTCGGCGCCGTTGTTGGCGCTGCCCAGCCGGCCTGGGGGACCAGGAGCGCGACGAGAGCAACCAGGCGTACCAACCGCGCTGCCTGCTTCAGCGTGCCGGACCGAGCCATGACGGCCTCCTCTTCACACCGGTGTCAATGGACCGGCGCGATCATGAACGAGCACCACCGGGAAGTAGACACAGAACGGGACCCCGGCGCGACGAATCAGCGAAGGGCTAGGCGGGGCAAGCCGCACAACCCGCTGAGGTGTGGATCAATGCGACTGAACTTGTTACTTATCGGGTCAGTGTAGGCGACAAGGCGGGGCGTTCGCAATCGCCGGCGGTAACGGATTCAGTAACCGTTTCGCCCGCGTGGTTAGGACACGACCGGCGGCGCGGTGACGCACAGCCGGTAGCCGCCCGGCGCGGCGAGGAGGTAGCGGGGCTGGTTCGGCTGCGGCTCGATGATCTGGCGCAGCCGGTAGATGGCGTTCTTGAGCTGGTCGAGGGAGGCGGAGCCAACCTTGACATGCGGCCAACCGGCGTGGCGTAACTCGGTGGAGGGCACGACCTGGCCGTTGCCCTGGTACAGCCGCTCGACGAGGCGATAGTGCAGACGGGAGAGGGGGAGCCTGCGACCGCTGATGACCAGCGCGCGGCCAGCCGGGTCGAGACACACAATCTGGGCTCCAGGCCGCGATTGGGCCCAGCGCCCATACGCGCGCTGCACGGCCGGCAGCTGGCCGCCCCAAGCTGGCGGTTCGCCGCGCGCCGCGGACAGCACGCGCCGCGTGAGCTGCTCGGGCGTCTCGCGCCAATCTCCGACCCAGCCGGCCCCCGCCGCAAGCGCGGTCTCCAGCACGGCGGCTGGCACGGCGTCCGTCCACAGCGCCATGAGGCGCGAGACCGGGTACAGCTGATGCACAACTGCCCAGAACTCCGGCTGGACGGTTCGCGGCAGCAGTAGATCCACGAGGATGACATCCGCCGTGTAGCCCAAGGGCTGGCGCCCATAGACTTCATCCAGGTCGGCGGTGTCGCCACTCACCTGCAGCGCGGGGTGCTGGGTCAAGTGCTGAGCCAGCCAGCCGCGGCGGATGGCGTCCGGAATGATCAGGCGCAGCCGCCACGCGCCCGTGCCCCCCTGTCCTTTCATCTTGGCCCCCCAGATCCATGCAGGTGCCGGCTCCCAGCTGGCACCAAGGCACCTTCCCCCTGAATCTTAGGCCTATTCTTGACCAGCGCAAGTCCCGCTGGAGTCAGCGGCACTCGATTGCGGGGTGGGCTATAGCATTTCGATCACCCGTCGGACTTAGCGGGGTTGCTGATTCGCCCAAGGCTGTTTAGCCTTGGCGCTGGTCGGCGGTCGGCATCTCGCCCCGGCGGGGATTGCCGGGTCAACCACCCTGGCTACAGACGAGGATCGATTGGTGTCTCACCATACGGAGAGGTTGCCGGACGAGGCTTGGGCCAACAACTGGCTCACCGACCCAGGTCAAGGCGGGCGCCCGACAGCAAACTCGTCCAGGCGCTGGCAGTCGTGTAGCCGCGCGGCCCCTTAGCGTTATTGCTTGTCGACCTAGACCCCGTCGTCCCTGTGCCCCGCGTCACGGCAGCAAGACGTCCCTCAATCGGTCACGTGTGATCGTGTTTGCGGCCGGCATTAACGTAACGTAGCGCGTGTTTTAGGACCGGGTACGCGAAAAATGGCTCGGTGAACAGCGCCAGCTTCTCCAATGACAGAGCACTACGGGCGGATCAAATGACACCTCTTTCTTCTGGTGGAAACAGCACCAGGGCCGGATGCACCGGCCCTGGTATGTAGCAACTCGGTTGCGGCCTGCTGCCGCCAACCTACGGTGCCACCTCTGCCTCGGTGATGTTGCCGGCGATCTTCGCCACCTCGGCCACCAGCGCTGCCTGCGCGGCGGTCAGCGCCTCTTCGGGGGTCTGCACCCGGTGCCACATCATCTCGCTGGCGTTTGCCACGATGTCCCACTGCGCGTCGGCATAGGGGTAGGTGGGCAGGGGCAGCCCGCGCGCTAGGGCGGCAACGTAGCCGGCCACGTTGGGCGATTGGGCGACTTCGGGGTCGGCCAGCACGGTCGGCTCCACGGGGATGATGGCGCCGGCCAGCGCCAGCGCCTTCTGCGCCTCGGGGCTGGTCAGGCGCTGGATCAACTCAACCGCCAGGGCCGCGTTGCCGCGCTCCGCGGCCTGCGGCGTGAGCATGAATGCCTGCACCTCGACATAGGGCCGGCCCATCGGCAGAATGCCGTAGTCAATGCCCGCCGCCTGGATGGCCGGCAGTGACTCTGGGCCGGTCCACCACATCGCCACGGTGCTTTCCAGGAAGGCGCTCTGGCACAGCTCGTCGCTCTGGCCGGGGTAGACGACGGGCGAGATGTCCGCCAGCCATTGCCCGGCGGCCAACGCTTCGGGCGTGTCCAGGTAGCCCTGGCCGGCCTCGTCCACGTAGGCGGGCAGGCCAAAGCCGAAGTAGATGGGGGCCAGGTGGTAGGCATCGTTGGCGGCGATGCACAAGGGATACTGCGACAGGAAGGCCCGCTTGTAGGCCAGCGCCTTCTGGAGCAGATCGTTCAGATCATCCGGGTTGCTGGGCAGGTACTCGGACGGGAGGATGGCTTTGTTGTAGACCAGGGCCAGGCCCGACTTGCTGAACGGCACGGCCCAGCTTTGGTCGTAAGTCGCGGCCCCCTTGGCTGCCGCTGCGTCCGCCAACGTCTCAAGATCCACAGTCGTTGGGTTTAGCAGGCCAATGTCAGTGGTGCCTGTGAGATCGCTCAGTTCGCCTGTTGAGCCGGCCAGTAGGTCAGGGGCGGCGTTCGTGTCAAAAGTGTCAGCCAGGGGTTGCGGATTGTTTGACGCGGGTAACAGGTTGATGGCTACTTCAGGATGATCAGCGGCGAAGGCTTCCAGCTCGGGCTGAAGCGCCTGGAGCTGCGCGTCAGTCCAGGTGTGCCAGAGCGTTAGTGTCGTCGCCGCTGGGGCGCTCTCGGTGGGCGCGGGAGCGCCACCTGTGGGGGCCAGGGCGGTTTCGGTCGGGGCGGGCGCCGTTTCGCTCGGCACTGGCGCGGCAGGTGTACTGGCTTCATCAGCCGGCCCGGCCGTGGCATCGGCGGGGACGGGAGCTGCGTCGGTCACCGCGAGCGCTGTCAGCGTTGCCACGGGCACCTCTGTAATCTGGTCAAATCTAGACGCTGCCGAAGTGCATGCTGATAACATGCATTCAACAAGGAAAAGCAATAGGAGTAGTATAGGGTTAGTTTTACGCATGGAGTTAGCCTCCCTTGACACTGCTCCATATGTGACAGATGTCCGAAGATTTAAAGGTGCGGAGAATTCGAAGCGGCTGTTATCACAGATGTTCGCCAATGAGCTGCTAGGCTCACGATTTGCGCCCTGAATTCATCATCTAGTGCAACTTGCCTGGACATCCCAGCCTGGATGCGTTGGCATTCCCTATCCGTATTCTCAAATAAGACCTTGGCTCCAAGATAGCGCATCGCTATGTCACGAGGCATGGCGGGATCTTGCATAAGGCTGTCAAATTCGAGGATGACGTGAAGTAGCAGAAGACTGAATAGAACTTGAATCCAGGTGAGGTCCGAAAGCTGCCCATATTGCCGGTTGGCCAGTGTGGCTAGGCGATGTAGTTCTTGGCTAGAAGCATCAATAAATACATCAACCGCTTTACTAACTCTCAAGATTTCATCACGCACCTCATCCCATGATAGCGCGTGATCTGAGTGAATATAGTGACCATCCTTACCAGCCCAATTGGCTAATTCATTGAGACGAAGCTCCAATCCCGAATCGGTCACAAACATATGTTCAACTTGGTTTTCAACGATGAATTCGGATAAGCCTGCCATGCCTATTAGGAACTCACACATGTATCGATAGAGCCGTTTGTGCGGGGTCATATGCGATTATGTGTCTCACTTATTGAATATTGTCCATGTCCATTGGCCAAAATCGGCTTTGAGATCCGTCCCATCATTTCTTCTTGCCTTATAGGGTAATCCGTAAGGGAGATCCAACAAATACGGAGTTTGGCGCATACTGGAATATCCAGTTGGCACTACACCATTCGCAATAATAGTATCCAGGGTACCCGTAGCCGGATATTTAGGGCCTCCACTGCCAAACCGTATGTGACCACCAGGTTTTAGGGACAGATGTGCGGTTGCAAGGATGTCATTGATCAGTATAGCTGTTTCTCGATCCCAACCTTTATCGGCGCGAACACCGTTGAAGATTATCGCATCATAAAGGTGGTTGGCAGTATAGGTGCCTGTCTGTAGGTTTCTACCATCCACATTTAATATCCATCTGAGGCGTCCATCATCACTGGTCTTCTTAAGCACCTGGCGATTGGTGCTGCCATCATATTGGGTCACATCTACTGACCAGTTTAGAGCTCTGGTTGCTTCTATCAGTGCCATGCTATATGAGAAGTTATTGTTTTCACCAAGAATAAGTACGCGGGGGGAATTTTCTCGCCTCTCTTTACTCGCTTGCCGCGGCGCATATCTGAAGGGACCAGGCAATGGAACAGGCAGCGGATCTAGATAGTCAAGCGGAGCCTCTGGCAAGTCTCCGTTTAGGAAATCCCGTGCAAACTTCTCGGCGTCGGTGAGGACGTCATCGCAAGTGTCAATAACATTGTTCTGGTTTGCATTCAAGTAGGCATACCAAACGACAAGCCCTGTCAAAGCGGCAGCGATTACAAGATCCGCGACCTCAATACATATTAAGGCATCAACAGGAGTGAAAAGGCAGTGGCCGCTTGGATCAGTATTGAGAACTGGGTTATTTGCCCCATAGGCCCAGGTATTAAGCGATCCGGGAGAATTACGATCCCCCATCCATGTATCGCGCGTCACAAACCGCCCCACACCACTCGCGTAGTAGCGTGCCCGCAGATAGATCAATCCACTACCATCGCGCCACTCGCCGGTGAAGCTGTAGCTGGTCACGCCGCTGCCGGCGCTGGTCAATACGTCGCCATACGGCTCATAGCTGCGCGCCAGCGTCACCTGGCCGGCGCTGTCCACCAAGTGGCGTATTGAGCCCAGGGCGTCGCCCAGGAAGTAGGCGGTCTGGGTCACGGTCGCCTGCGCCACCCGGCCGTTGCCGTATAGGTAGGTGAACGTGCCGTCGGCCAGCACCTGCGTCAGCCCGGCCGCCAGGTCAAGCGTGTAGGTCGTCACCACGCCGTGTACCACCTGGTTCACGCGGTCGCCCAGGCCGTTGTAGTTGTAGGTGGTCGTCGTCAGGCCGTCTGTCGTGCCGATCAGCCGGTTGGCGGCGTCGTAGGTGTAAGTCAGCACGCCGTCAAAGCGCAGGTTGCCGTTCGCGTCCCAGGTGTACGGCTGGCCGTCCACGGCGATCAGCCGGTTGGCGTCGTCGTAGCTGTAGGTGGTGGTGATCGGCGCGCAGGGCGTGCCCGCGCAGGCCACTTCGCTGGTGCGGTTGCCCACTTCGTCGTAGGTGTAGGCGAAGTACTGGCCGTTTGTGTAGTCCGCGCGCGTCAGCCGGTAGAGCGCGTCGTAGGTGTAGCTGATGGCCGTGCCGGTCAGGATGACGGACGCCCGCGGCCGGGCGGCCTGCGCCGCCGGGGGCAGCAGGCTCGGGATGGAGTCCGCCGCGGACAGCACGCGGTACTGCTCCGCGCGGTAGAAGCCTCCCGCGCCCTGGTACTCATAGGCGCCGATGTCGCAGGTGGCGGTGCTGTCGCCGTTGCCGTCCACCGGCCGGCCGTTGCCGCGCTGATCCACGGCTGGGCAGGCCGTGTTGGTGGCCGCATCGATGGCCGGGCTGTCGCTGCGCAGGGCGTGCGTCAGCGTGGCGCCGCCATTGTCGGCCAGCGGGTCCACCTTCGGGTCAGAGCCGGTCACGTTGTGGGTCGTCGTGCCAGTCACTGTGCAGCCGGTGGTGCTCTGGATCAGGTTGTAGTCCTGTGACGTCACCGTGCCGTTGCAGTTGGGGGCCTGGTTGCCCTTATCCACGTTGTAGCCCAGCAGGGTGTTGGCGAAGTTGAGCGTGCCGGCGCTGCGATACAGGCCGCCGCCGTTGCCGGTGCCGTTGTTGTCGTAGTCGGTGGTATTGCTCACCACGCTGACGAATTTCAGGGTGGCGGTGCCGCCGGCGACCAAGAGGCCGCCGCCATTCCCGTTGGCGTAGTTGCCCGAGATGGTCGTGTTGCTGATCACCGCCGAGCCCGAATACAAGTCCAGCCCAGCGCCCTCGACCGTCGCGTAGTTGTTGTAGATCACGGACCCGCTAATGACCGCCGAGCTGTTGTTCACCAGGTAGATGCCGCCGCCGGTGTAGGCCCAATTGTAGGCCACCGCGCCGCCTAACAGCCGCACGTTACCCTGATAGCTGTAGATGCCGCCACCGATGCCCCAGACCCCGTTCTCGGCAATCAGGCCGCCCGTTTGCGTCAGCGTCCCCCAACCGACGAAGATACCACCACCGTTGCCGCTCTGCGTCAGGTTATTCCCTAACCGGCCGCCGGCCAGGGTATAGTTCCCGTAGACGACGGCCCCGCCGCCATCATTGTTGGAGGTGTTGTAGCTGTTCTCGCCGGCGGTTTGGATAAAGCGCGACGAGGTGCTCGACAAATACACGCCGCCGCCCTGGTAGGTGGCGCGGTTGTACCAAATATTGCCGCCGGCCAGCTCGAACGTGCCATTGCCAACTTGCACCCCGCCGCCGGTGCGGGCGGTGTTGGTGTAGATCTCGCCGCCGCTCATGTAGACGCGCGCGCCGCCGTCCACGAACATGCCGGCGCCGGCATGCATGGTGCGCGCGTCATTGCTGCGGATGACGCCCGCCGTCATGGTCACGACGGTCTGGGTGCCGCGGATGCTGACGCCAATGCCGTCAATATCGCCGATGTGCCCGGCAATGGTGGTGCCGCTAATGAGGGCTTGCGCGCTCAGGTTGCTGGTGGTGCCCACGACGAGGCCGATCCCGGCGTTAGCCGTGATCTGTCCGCCGGCCAGGATGGCCGTGCCCTGTTGGACGTAGACGCCGGCGCCGTACGCATAGGTGTTGTTACGGATGAAGCCATCCAGCAGGGTGAAGGCGCCGGCGCCCGTGACGTAGACGCCCGCGCCCTGGGCGGGGGTGGTGTTGGAGTGAATCGTGGCGGTGATGACTGTCACCTGGCCGCCGTTGATATATAGCCCGCCGCCATAATCGGCCGTGTTGCTGTAGACCGTGACGTTGGTGAGCGTCAGCGCGCCGCTGACGTAAATGCCGCCACCCGAAGCAAAGCTCTCGGGCTTGCCGCCCTTGAGGGTCAGGTCCTGCACCGTCACCTGCGCGCCGCTCAGCACCTGCAGCACCCGGTCGACGTTGTTGGCGGCGATCGTCGTCTGCGTCAGGCCTGCGCCGGCCAGGATCAGCCGGCCGCCCAGGTCAAGGTCGCCGGTCAGGGAGGCGTTCTCGCCGGTGCCGGCCACGCTCAACGTATACGTGCCCGCCGCGAGCAGAATCTTGTCCGGATCGACGCTGCTGCCGGCCCGGCAGGCATCTACGGCGCTGTTCAAGTAGGCGGCCCGAACTGCCTCGCGCAGCGAGCAGTCGCCGTCGCTGTTCAGCTCGTCGTTGGAGACCGTGACGGTGATAGTGTTGACAGGCGCGGGCGGCGGCGCGGCCGGCGCTTCAACGGCCATGATTTCCTGGACCGCCGTCCGCTGGCCGGCGGCGTCCACGGTGTAGGTGTAGACCCCGACCGTCTGGGTCAGCCCCTGGTGGGCGATGGACGTCAGGCGGTAGGCGGAATCGTACCCGTAGGTGGACGTCACGCCGTTGGGCAGGCTGGTGGTCGAGAGCTGCCCGGCCGCGTCGTAGACATAGCGCGTGGTGAGCGCCTGCCAGTCCGTCAGATTGACCAGGCGGTTGGCGAGGTCGAACGTGTAGGTCACGACCTTACCATCGGGGTACTGCAGCCCCGTGCGAGCGCTGGCGGAGTCGTAGGCGTAGACAACCGGCGCGCCGAGGCCCGGCTGCGTGATCGTGATTGGCCGGCCGGCGAGGTCGTAGGCCCAGGTGGTCGTGCCCGTGCCGTCCGTCATCACCGTGCGCTGGCCGAGCAGATCGTAGCCGAAGCTCACGTCCGGCGTGCTGCCGGGATAGTCAATGCCGGTCTGGCGCCCTACCAGGTCGTAGCTGTAGCTGATGACCTGGCCGTTGGGGTCGAGCATGGCCGTCTGCTGGCTGGCGGCGTTGTAGGTATAGACGGCGGTGTGCGTCAGCGGATCGGTCGCGCTCACCTGCCGGCCGAGCAGGTCATAGGTGAAGGTCGAGACTTTGCCGCGGCCGTCGGTGATCGTCAGCAGGTTGCCGGCCGCATCATAGCGGTAGGTTGTCGTGACGGGCGCCTGCCCGCCGAACGCGCCGAAGTTCTCCACCACGCTGGTCAACTGGCCCAGCAAGTCATAGCCGAAGCGGGTCAGGATCCCCTTGGGGTCCTGGGTCTGGACGCGGTTGCCGGCGGCGTCGTAGGTGGTGAGCGTGGTCAAATCGGTGTCGGGCTGCGCGCCGCTGTACACCCCGTCCACGTAGTTGACCGTCACGGTCACCGGCCGGCCCAGCGCGTCGTACTGCGTGACCGTCAGGCGGCCGAGCTCGTCCGTCTGCGTCACCACCCGCCCCAGCGCGTCGTAGGCTTGAGAATTACTCGCCGTCACGCCGGCCGTCAGCGGCCAGGTGGTTTGGATCAGCTGGCCCTGGTTGTTGTAACTGTAGGTCGTGGTGATCCAGGTAACGGCGCCATCCGCCGCCACGCGGCGCTCGGCAGACGCGCTGCGCTCGCCGGCCGGGCCGTAAACCGTGACTTGCTGCAGGTTGCGGTCCGGGCCGGGCACGCCGGTGCCGTCATAGTTAGCCGTGGTCGTGACGGGCCGCCCGGCCGCGTCGTACTCCATGTAGCTGGTGCGGGCCTGGCTCGTGCCGTACGCTTCCGTGGTCGAGATGACCTGCCCGGCGGCGTTGTAGGCTGTTAGGGACGTGAGCGCGAAGGCCGTGCCGGCCGCCGTGGTGGTCGTCACCGGCCTGTTGAGCCGGTCGTACTCGGTCAGCGTCGTGACCGCCAGCGCCGGGATGTTGGCGTAGGCGGTAGTCGAGATGACGTTGCCGTTGGCGTCGTAGCGCGTCAGGCTCAGCACGTCTTCGTCCGGCTCGTTCGCGTCGAAGACGCCGTCGACGTAGTTGGTGGTGGTCGTCACTGGGCGGTTGAGGGGGTCGTAGCCGGTGGTGCTGGTGCGCGCGAGGGCCGTGCCGTAGAAGCTCGCGACCGCCGTGGCGTTGCCCACAGCATCGTAAGTGGTGACCGTCGTCACGTCTTTGTCTGGCGCGCCGACATCGAAAACGCCGTCGACGTAGTTGGTCGTAGTCGTCACCGGGCGGTTGAGGGCGTCGTAGCCGGTGACCGTCGTCTGCGCCAGGCTGAGGGCCTGGGCGTGTACCGTGGTCGAGATGACGCTACCGTTGGCGTCATAGCGCATGCGGGTCAGGTCCTGCACCGCGCCCGCTGAGGTCGTGGTGGTGATGGCAATGGCCCGGTTATTGGGGTCATATTCGGTCAGGGTGACCAGGCCCAGGGTGTCGGTGACGGCGACCTGGTTGCCCACCGCGTCGTACTGGTAGCGCGTGATCGTGTTGTACACGCTGCCGCCGGCGGCGTAGTTCTGCGCCGCGCTGGTGCTGGTGTAGTTGCGCGTCACCTGCAGCAGCTGCCCGGCCGCGTCGTAGGCGTTGATGGTGATTTGCTCGCGGGCCGTGCCGGCCAGGCTAGTGGTCGTGATAACCCGGCCGAGTTCGTCGTAGCCGTAGGTCGTCACCAGGCCGGCCGTGTCCGTAATGCGGACCAATTGCCCCAGGGTGTCATATTGGTAGGACGTAATACGTCCCAAGCTATCGGAGCTAGCCTTGAGCAGTCCGACTGGTATTCCTGGATCGGTGGCGGCGATCGTATAGGTAAAACGCGTGCTATTCGACAGCGTGTCGGTGAGTACAGTTAACAGCGTGCCGGTATAGGCAAAGGAAGTGGCGAAACCCAAAGCATCAACGGTGCGGGTCAGGTTATTCCGACTATCGTAGGATAGCTGTGTAGCATGCCCAAGCGCATCTGATACCTGAGTCAGGTCTGCACCATTGTCACTCCACGTCATTGTCAATGGATGACCAAGTGAGTCAAGCAAAACTGTAGGCTTAAAGTTGTAGTCGTAAGTTTTCTGGGTGGAGCTGCCCTGAGCCCCGACAACGTACGTCAGCGTATTGCGATCGTCATAGGCGTGGATTTGGGTAATACCGCGCGCATCCGTAATTACCCTTGTGCCGTCCAGGTTGTAACCAATCTGGACCAAAGCCTGACCATTCGCGTCGAGTTGGCGCCAGGCGCGCCCCTGCGCATCATAGTCTGTGTGCATGACACTCACACCACGGGGGTCCAACGCCGCCGTCAGTAGATGGGTGCTGTTGGAATACGTATAGGTCCAATTCTGGCCGAGGACATCGGTCATCGTGATGAGGTCACCTGTGGTGACATCGTATCCGTAGTCGACGTGTCGACCTGTCTGGTCCGCGACCGCAATTATTCGATTCTGCCCATCGTAGCTAAACGCGAGGTAACGTTGACTACTCGCCTCAGTAACAGTAATTGGCTGACCCAAGACGTTGTTTTGATAGACGAGTTGGTGTCCCTGCGCATCCGCCCAGTCCATCAGGTGACCAGTGGAATTGAAGGTGTAAGTGCTCTGATCCGTAGTTGTCAGGATATACGTGGCCCCAATGTGGGTAATGGTCGCTTTAACGCCAGGATAGGGCGTATACGTGCCATTGGACTGAATGGTAAAGCGATACTGATTGGTCGAGTGAGCCTTGAACCACACGACGCCTGGCTCGCCGCCCGGGTCATTGGGAAAGATCAGTCGGATATCTTGATTGTGCGTCCATCCATATCCCAGCGTGTTGGTGTAAATGCTGGTAGCAGCCGACGCGTAAGCTCGTTGAAAGGCCAGAGGTCCCAGAGGCGTGGGTACGGACAGGTCTATCCATTTGTAACTTAGGCCTCCCGTACGGGTGTTGATTGGATCCCCGACAAAACCTTGTGAGCCGGCGCCACCATCAATGGAAGCTTCACGCTTATCGCTGCTACCGTTCTCTGCCCCCGAACACGTGCAATCGTAGCTCGATCGATCCTTATAGGCTAACGTGGAACGAGCATAGATAGGGCGGATTCGAGCCGTCCAGCCGCCGCCACCGTAGATTGGCCATTGCCACCACCCCCCAATCGGAATCGTACAACTACCACTCAGACAAGGTACGATTTCCCATACCCCATTCGCGGTAAGGCCGACGCTGGCGCAAGCACCGTTGTCATAGCGAGGAATGCCACACCAAATCCCAGAATAAGCTATCGGTGGACTGTGCCGAGGGATGGATGCGCCGAAGGTACTGCCCGTACTGCGCATATCGACATCCCCGTCATATGTGTTGTTGTAGATCTCACTGATTAGCCCCAAGACCGGGCCTTCGGTATTCAGATAACCGCATGTCCACCAATTATATGGATAGCCGCCGCTAGCGCTGCAAGGTGCGGACCAGGCGCCCAGGATTGTCTCTCCGGCGCTGTATTGCGCGCTCATGGAGTGCGGCTGTGATCCAAATACCAGCGGCAAGTATGTCGGTGCCAACTTAAGTGCGTCGCTGGGTGTAGGGCTAGGCAGAGCTGCATCTGAAGTTGCAATCGAAGCTGACTCTATCTCAATGTATCGCGCCCCGACCGTCAACTGACTAGTTGTCTTACTTGATGTCGAGTTGAACGCCAACAATCTGCTGTCGCTTGTCACCGAGGGCCGGCGATCCGGACTAGCGTATGCTACGCTGGCAACGCCGGGCGGTTCTACGGCGGACAGGACGAGGGAGGCAACGATGATCAATCGTACCAAGAAGTGCAGTGACCCAATTGCTCGGTACCTAACCGATTGGCCTGGAAATTGCTTTGTTTCTGCAGAATTCAACATGCACCCCTGCCCATTGTGGAAGATGCTATACAGACGAGTTGGCGAGCCGTGTAACGGCCTTGTGGTAATCCTATACACATGAGTATGGCCAAGCCTTGTCCAATGCCTCTCCCACCGCAACATGTGCCTGGTCGCACTTTAGTCACTAGAGCGCATACGACGCTGTTCAAATAAGGCTGTCGCCACGCCTTCCTTAAAATAAGTCGGCCTGGCTCTCAGGTTATTGTGAACATGGCTGCTACTGAGAGCTTGCCCTAGAATCCAGTGTGTTCAGCACATTACACCGTGGAACGGTATAGTGCGGCGTACTCTGGCCGGTAATGCAATGTGCTGCTGAATGCGTACGAAAAGAATCGCCCCCCTTTGTCTGGCGAGGTTATTGCGTGAGGTCGTCACCACTTGGACGATAGACAAGGTTTAGCAGGTCGTCGTCCCAACGCCAAGTGAAATCCGTCACCCCAAGTGCGAGGATGAATGTCATACTCACGGTTCGCCCATTTCGCGGGCGAGATCCAAGGAATTGCGTTCAAGCCGCGCGTAGAGCGTCGCGGGGAACTTTAACAATTTCAGAATTCGTTTTTGCACCGGCGTCAACTCTGTGAGATG
>JADLEU010000370.1 GCA_020845955.1 Anaerolineales bacterium | reverse complement strand
TCTCCAGGTCCACTTCGACGATCGTCAGGCAGGTGGCGTCGCGCTTGGGGTTCTCCAGCGCCTGCGCGTTGCCGCTTTCCAGCGCGCCCTGGCTATTCCCAGCCGCTTCGTCTTCGCCGGCGACGTCCAGCAGCAGGGCGTAGGTGAGCCCGGGCTCGGGGGCGACCTGGGGCGGGTGGTCGCCTTGCATGAGCGCGCGCCGGGCGGGCGGGAACATGCCGCCCTCGGCGTCGATCTCCTCGTTGAAGAACTGGGTCTTCACCAGCGGGTGGTTGCGGCCCAGCTTGGCCACCTGGCGCGCCACGAAGGCGCCGTAGGCCGGGTTCTCTTCGGCGACCTGCTCGGGAGTCACGATGAAGACGCGCTGCACGCCGTCGCGCTGCTCTTGCTCTCTTAAGGTTCTAATCGTCCTGGCCAGCAGCGTTCGGCTGGTCCAGGCGGTGCCCCAGTACACCACCGTGGCGTTGGTGCTGGCGCCCATCGGCACGAACTTCTTCTGCCACTCGGCTTCGAGCACGTCCTGCGCTTCGTCGCACTCCAGCAGCAGGCTGGCGGTGGCGCCCACGGCGTTGGCGGTGGGCTCGGCCGAGAAGAAGGCGATCAGGGCTTCGCCGAGCTGATAGAGGTAGCCTTCGCGCTTGCGCCACTGGTTCTTGTTCCAGTCGTTGGCCAGGGCGCGCTCCAGCCGCAGCATGGCGTTGACGGCCTGCGGCTTGTAGGTCGGCTGGGCCTTGACGATCTGCGCGCCGGCGCGCCGCTGGAACAGGTTCAGCAGGTAGGCCTCGACCTGCGATTGGGTTTCGTTTTTCCCCGACTGGCGCGGGAACATGACGGCAAACTCCAGCCCGCGCTGGTTGAGAATGCTGGCCACAATCGCGCGCGCCGCGGCCAGCTGGTAGCGGTACAGCGGCCGGCGAATCACCAGCCGCGAGAACCAGTAGACGTCCGAGAGCCACTTCTTGGCGGCCAGCCGCAGGGCGCTCAACGCGTCAACCCCAACAGCACATCGGTCACAACCGACACCAGGGTCAACAACAGCAGCCGGTTCTGGTTGGCCAGCTGCTGCTCGAGCGCGGCCAGGCGCAGCTCGGTGGCCTGTTCCCAGGGGCTGGCCGGCTGCGGGTGGTCGGGCGGCAGGGGCGGCGGCGTGGCGTCCACCGTGCGGCGTGCGCTGGCCAACAGCGCGGCCAACGAGCGGCGCAGCCGGCGCTCGCCTGCCCCCGTTGGGGGGCCCGAACGGCGGGTAGAGGGCGGCATAGCGAAGCATCCTGGAAGGATAGCGAAGCATCCCCGTGGGATTGCGAAGCATCCTGGAAGGATCGCGAAGCATCCCTGTGGGATCAGAGTTCAACCCCGAGCTCGCTTGATAATTCGTCGAGCGCGGCGGCGATGGCGCCGGCGATGCCGTCGGCGGCTTCGCCCGAGAGCGCGCGCTTGTCGCGCAGCAGCCGGGCCACGCGCCCGGTGCCGGCGGCCAGCGCCTCGGCCACCTTGACCAGCGTTTCGAGCGCAATCGGCTCGGCGCCGTCCGTGTTGCTGACATGCGCCAGCAGCCGCCGGTTGACGACGCGCTGCATCCAGATCTCGTCGTCCAGCGTCGGGTCAGAGACGAACTCGGCCAGCAGCGCCAGCTCTTCAGGGGTGAAGTGGGTGGCGTAGAAGCCGTGCGTGCGGGCGTTGGCGGGCCGGTCGTAGGCCGGCGGCGGAGCAGCGGGCGCGGCCCGGGTGGGCGAGCCAGCCCGTTCGGCGGCCTTGCGGGCGCGCGCTTTGGCGTTGCGGCGCGCGACCGACTTGAGCGGCTTAGTCATCGGGTGCATGCCTTTCCAGCGGCACGGCCGCCCAGCGCGCGACCTGAAAGCTCAGGCGATAGGCCAGGGCGGCCAGCGCGATCAGCAGTGCCAGCGCAAAAGCGGCCGGGCGTTCCATGAGAGCTCCTTGGCGGCGGGCCAGGCCTGCCAGGGTCGGGCGGTACGTGGCCGCCAGGCCCACGCCGGGTCAGGAGATCCGCGGCGCCGTACGGGACGATGCGCCCGGCGCCTGGCAGGTCTGGCTAAGAACATATATTCTATGTTACGGGGTGAATTGAGCAGTTGCGCCAACAGAAGTGGCCGCGCGAACAGGATTGGTTGCGTTTAGCCGAAGAGCCAGATTTGGCAGCGAGGGTCTGGCAGCTGGGCAGGGCTGGCGGTTTTAAGGTTGGGGCGGGCCGCGCCTGGCTAGGCACTTGACAACAGAACTGTTGTTCTATACAACTAGGTTGAATGCCTTTATGACCCGGCGCGTCTCGCGCGCCTACCCGAGGGGGCTGGAGCGGACGTGAGCTCTGACTACATCCCAATTGAAGCGGCGGCCGAGCGCTGCGGGCTGCACATCAACTCGCTGCGGCGTTTGCTGCGGCAGGGCGCTATCGAAGGCTACAAATCCAATTACGAGGGGCGCCGGCGCTGGCTGGTCTCGGTCAGGTCGCTGGAGCGCTACGTCGATCCTGAGGCCGGCTTCATGTTCGAGCGGCCCGGGCCGAAGATCTATTTGCGGCGGCGGGATGAGATGTGAAGGCGCTGCTCCAATAGCGGATTCCTGATGGGTGTCAACGGATGGGTCAACGGCGTCAACGGATGGGTCAACGGATCAACGGATAAGGCGGGGCGCACCTGGGAGCGGTGGGCGCTCCATGGGGTGCTCGCACAACGCCCGGCTGGCAAGTTCGCAAAACCGGCTCAAGCCAGCCGGGCGCTTTAGC
The DNA here is from genome assembly GCA_020845955.1 of Anaerolineales bacterium. Taxonomy (GTDB): domain Bacteria; phylum Chloroflexota; class Anaerolineae; order Anaerolineales; family UBA6663; genus JADLEU01. The sequence goes on along the minus strand of JADLEU010000370.1, from coordinate 1,751 downwards.
GCCCGGCTGGCTCACATACACGCCTTCGCGCCGCCCCTCGCCCTTCAACGCCGCCCGGCCTATAATGCCCTTGCGGGCCGCGCCCGGAGGGGGCCGGCTCCCCTGCAAAGCCCCGCACACCTGCCCTGGCGGGCGGTGCCAGGGGGGGCGGTGTGGCCAGGCGGGGGTAATCGTTCTCATGCCGCTGACATTCGAAGAATCGAAGGACCAGGTCGCCGCTTTGGTGCGGCAGTTCTCGCTGAACCGGGCCGCCTACCTGTCCCCCAGCTACCGGGAGGCCCACGCGCGCCAGGAGTTCATCGACAAGCTCTTCGTGGCCCTGGGCTGGGACGTCTACAACACCCAGCGCGCCGCGCCCGACTACCGCGAGGTGGTCTTCGAAGACTCGCTCGACGTCGAAGGGCAGAAGAAGTCGCCCGATTACGTCTTCCGCGTGGGCAAGGACCGCAAGTTCTTCGCCGAGGCCAAGAAGCCCGGCGTGCCCCTAAGGACCGACGCCGTGCCGGCCTACCAGCTGCGGCGCTACGCCTGGAGCGCCAAGCTGGCGCTGAGCGTGCTGACCGACTTTGAAGAGCTGGCCGTCTACGACTGCCGGGCGCGCCCGGCCCCCGGCGATAAGCCCAGCGTGGGCCGGCTGAACTTTATCACCTACGACCAGTACGCCGACCGCTGGCGCGAGCTGTGGGACGTCTTCTCGCGCGAGGCGGTCTGGACCGGCGGGTTCGACGCCTACGCCGGCACGGTGGGGGCGCGGCGCGGCGCCAGCGAAGTGGACGCCGAGTTCCTCAAGGAGATCGAAGGCTGGCGCGCGGCCCTGGCCCGCAACCTGGCGCTGCGCAACGACCTCGACCGCGAGACGCTCAACGACGCCGTCCAGCGCCTGATCGACCGCATCATCTTCCTGCGCATGGCCGAGGACCGCGGCATCGAAGACTACGGCCGGCTGCAGCGGCTGGCCGAGGGCGAGCACCTGCACGCCGGGCTGGCCCGGCTGGCCCGCCAGGCCGACGCGCGCTACAACTCGGGCCTGTTCGACGTGACGGCGCCGGCCAACAAGCGCCTGGCCGGCCTGGCGCTGGACGACAAGGCCCTGCGGCCGATCCTGGCCGGGCTGTACTACCCCGAAAGCCCCTACGAGTTCAGCGTGCTGCCGCCCGAGATCCTGGGCCACGTCTACGAGCAGTTCCTGGGCAAGGTCATCCGGCTGACGCCCGGCGGCCACGCCAAGATCGAAGAGAAGCCCGAGGTCAAGAAGGCCGGCGGCGTCTACTACACGCCGACCTACATCGTCAACTACATCGTCCAGCAGACGCTCGGCCCGCAGGTGGCCGGCAAGGGACCGCGCGAGCTGCGCGGCTTCCGCGTGCTCGACCCGGCCTGCGGCTCGGGCTCGTTCCTGCTGGGCGCCTACCAGTTCCTGCTCGACCACTACCTGGCCTGGTACACCGCCCACGACCCCGAGCGCCAGCGCGCCGCGGTGTGGCAGTCGAGCGAGGGCTGGCGGCTGGCGACGGCCGAGAAGAAGCGCATCCTGACCGAGCACCTCTTCGGCGTCGACATCGACCGGCAGGCGGTCGAAGTGACCAAGCTCAGCCTGCTGCTGAAGGTGCTGGAGAACGAGACCGACCAGAGCCTGGCGCGGCAGTTGACGCTGTTCGACGAGGCGCCGCGGGACCGCGTGCTGCCCAACCTGAACCGCAACATCAAGTGCGGCAACAGCCTGATCGGGCCGGACTACTTCACCGGCCCGC
>JADLEU010000369.1 GCA_020845955.1 Anaerolineales bacterium | reverse complement strand
TACTGGCCCAGCCTATCCTAAGGGGTGCCGCCGGGCCGCGCCATAGACCGCGGTACACCCATTAGGTACAAACGCGGATACATTTGCTGCCTGGCTGGTCCGAGTGACGTTCGTCACTTTTGTTTCCCGCGCCTCTTGGGCGATAATGCCGGCACACCTCGTCCACATTGGGCTGGAACCATCGTCTGAGCATTCCGATTGTAAGGAGTCAGTATGACAGCACATCTCATTGACGGCGCCGCCATCGCTGCCAAGGTGCGGGCCGAAGTAGCGGGTTTGGTCGCGCAGCGCGTCGCGGCCGGCAAGTCGATCCCTGGGCTGGCCACGGTCTTGGTGGGCGACAACGCGGCGTCACAGACCTATGTTCGCTCGAAGCGCAAAGCCTCGGCCGAGGTCGGGATCGAGTCCTTTGGCCACGAGCTTTCCAAGACAGCCACCCAGCGCGAAGTGGAAGAACTGGTGGTCCAGCTCAACGCCGATCGGCGCGTGCATGGCATCTTGGTCCAGCTCCCGCTGCCCGGTGGCCTTGATGAGGAAAAGGTGTTGGCGGCCATCAGCCTGGAGAAAGACGTCGATGGCTTTCATCCCATCAATGTCGGGCGCCTGGCCATGAAGGGGCGCCGGCCGCTGTTCGTCCCCTGCACTCCGGCCGGCTGCCTGGTGCTGCTTGAAGAAGCCGGCGCCCAGTTTAGGGGCGCCCAGGCCGTAGTGTTGGGCCGCTCCAACATCGTTGGCCTACCCGCTGCCATGCTGCTGCTCCATCGCGATGCAACGGTGACCATCTGCCACTCCCGTTCTCGCGATCTGCCCGCGATCTGCCGTTCCGCCGATATCTTGATCGCCGCGGTTGGCCGTGCCCAAATGGTCAGGGCCGACTGGGTCAAGCCGGGCGCCTTCGTCATCGACGTGGGTATCAACCGGATTGAGGACGCCGCGCGCAAGTCTGGTTATCGCCTCGTCGGCGATGTCGCCTTTGACGAGGTCAAGGAGGTCGCCGGGGCCATTACCCCTGTGCCGGGCGGGGTCGGGCCGATGACGATTGCCATGCTATTGAGGAACACGCTGCGCGGCGCGGAGTTGGCCGACGAGCGCGCCGTGGCGCTGGCAGCGAGCTGACCCATCGACCGCCTGCTGCCGTCGGGGCGCGAGGCCGCGCCCGGGTGTGCCCGTTCCGGCGCTGGACGACTCCGCGTCTTGCCATTACACTTGGCCCCGCTCGTCAAGCACAGGCCGGTTCACGCGCGGGTTGTGCGGGGATCACATCATTACCGTTGAGCGAGCGGCGATTGACGCTGCCAGGCTGCGCGCGCTGGGATACTCGTCAGCCGGCCGCGCAGCGCCGCGGCGCTGCGCCCTAGCCGGCATCTTCCGATCTAACTATGCCTACGCTGCTGGTGCGCAATGCCGCTGTTCTGGTCACTATGGACGCTAGCCGCAGGGAGATCGCCAACGGCGGCCTGTTCGCCCGGGATGGCTTCATTCAGCAGGTTGGCCCTACTGCCAGCTTGCCGGACAGCGCCGACGAAGTCCTCGACCTGGCCGGGCACGTCGTGCTGCCCGGACTGATCAACACCCACCATCATCTTTATCAGACTCTCACCCGCGCCGTTCCCGCAGCCCAGGATGCCGACCTGTTCAACTGGCTGACCACGCTCTATCCCATTTGGGCCAACCTCACCCCCGAGGCCATCTACCTGTCAACCTTGACCGGGCTGGCCGAGCTGGCTCTGTCGGGCTGCACCACTGCTTCTGATCATCTCTATGTCTTCCCCGCGGGTTGCCGGCTTGATGACCAGATCCTCGGCGCGCAGGAGATTGGCGTGCGTTTTCACGCGTCGCGCGGCTCAATGAGCCTGGGCGAGTCGCAGGGTGGTCTGCCGCCTGACCGCGTGGTTGAGGCCGAAGACTTTATCCTCAAGGATACTCAGCGCTTGATCGAGCACTACCACGATGCTCGGCCGGGCGCCATGCTGCGCGTGGTGGTTGCGCCCTGCTCGCCGTTTTCGGTCACGCCCGACTTGATGCGCCAAAGCGCTGCCCTGGCGAGGGCCTTCGGCGTTCGGCTGCACACCCACCTGGCCGAGACGCTGGACGAAGAGCGCTTCTGCCTCGAGAAGTTCGGCTGCCGCCCGGCCACCTATATGGAGACGCTGGATTGGGTCGGCAGCGACGTCTGGTTTGCGCACGCCGTGCACATCAATGCCGAGGAGATCGGCCTCTTCAAGCGCACCGGTTGCGGCGTGGCCCACTGCCCGTCGTCGAACATGCGTCTGGCCTCCGGCATTGCCCCGGTGCCCGGCTACCGAGCCGCCGGGGTCAACGTGGGGTTGGGCGTCGATGGTTCGGCCAGCAACGATAGCTCGCACTTGCTGGCCGAGGCCCGCCAGGCGCTGCTGCTGGCGCGCGTGCTGGGCGATTCTGCCGCGCTGACTGCCCGCCAGGCGCTAGAGATCGCCACGTTGGGCGGGGCGGCCGTGCTCGGCCGCGACGATATTGGCGCCCTGGCTCCCGGCAAGTGCGCTGACTTCTTCGCGGTTGATCTGAACCGGCTGCCTTATGCCGGGGCGCTGCACGATCCCGTCGCGGCCATGCTGTTTTGTGCCCCGCAGCAGGTTAACTTTACCGTTATCCACGGGCGAGTCGTGGTGCGCGCCGGGCACCTGACTACGATTGAGGTGGGCCGCGTCGTCGAGCAACACAACCGAATCGCGGCGCGCATGCTCGGCGCGTCGGGCTGAGGGACTATGCCGCAACGCTTGCCTTGGACCGCTGTCTCGCGATCGCTAGTCGACTGCGCCATGGGTCGCGCTTCGGCCGACCTGGTCATCCGCCAGGGCCGCTGGGTGTGCGTTCAATCGGGCGAGATCGTTCCCGGCACCGATATCGCCGTCAAAGCGGGCCGGATCGCCTATGTCGGTCCGGATGCCGCCCATACGCTAGGGCCGGAGAGCAACGTCATCGAAGCTGGCGGCCGTTACCTGGTGCCTGGCCTGCTGGACGCGCACATGCATGTCGAGTCGGGCATGCTCACGGTGACCGAATTCGTGCGCGCCGTGGCCCCGCGTGGCACCACCGGGATGTTTGTCGACCCGCACGAGATCGCCAACATCTTTGGGCTGCCAGGCGTCCGGCTGATGGTCGCCGAAGCCGCGCTTCAGCCCATCAACGTCTGGGTGCAGATGCCGTCTTGCGTGCCCTCGGCGCCGGGCCTTGAGACCTCCGGCGGCCAGATTGGCCCCGAGGCCGTGCGTGAAGCCATGACCTGGCCCGGCATTATCGGCCTGGGGGAAGTGATGAACTTTCCCGGCGTATATAGCTCGGACGAGGCGATGCACGCCGAGATCGGTGTAACCCGCCAGGCACGCAAAACGGTCGGCGGGCACTACGCCTCACCCGACCTGGGCCGGCCCTTCCACGGCTATGCCGCCGGCGGGCCAGAAGACGACCACGAGGGCACGCGCGCCCAAGACGCCGTCGCGCGGGTACGTCAGGGCATGAAGGCCATGCTGCGCCTGGGCTCGGCCTGGTACGACGTCGCCGCGCAGGTCAAAGCCGTCACCGAGCTGGGCCTGGACCCGCGCCACTTCATCCTGTGCACCGACGATTCGCACTCGGGCACCCTGGCGCAAGCGGGTCACATGGACCGCGTTCTGCGGCACGCGATTGCGCAGGGCCTGAAGCCGATCACGGCCATTCAGATGATGACGCTGAACGCTGCCGAGCATTTCGGCGTCAACGCCGATGTGGGCCAGATCGCTCCCGGCCGCTATGCCGACATCGTGCTGGCCTCCGATCTTGCCGATTTTCAGGCCGAGGTCGTCGTGGCCGGCGGAGACGTTATCGCCGAGCACGGCCAATGGCGCGTCGATCTGCCGATCTTTGAATACCCGGCCGAGGTCAAACAGTCGGTGCACTTGGCCCGGGCGCTCACCCCCGGCGACTTTGTCGTCCCGGCGCCAGCCGACCGGGCAGCGGGCACGGTGCGGGCCAACGTCATTGGCGTGATCGAGAACCAGGCGCCCACCCGGCACGCCGTGTGTGACCTGCGGGCCAACGCTGGGGAAGTGCACGCCGACCCCGCCCAAGACATCTGCAAGGTGGCCGTGGTCGAGCGCCACCGCGCCACGGGGGGCGTCCAGGCGGGATTCGTGCAGGGCTTTGGCTTTAACGTGCCCTGCGCCGTCGCCTCGACCGTTGCCCACGACTCGCATCACATGCTGGTGGTGGGCACCGACGACGAGGCTATGGCGCTGGCCGCGAACGCGCTAGCCGAGCGAGGTGGGGGGATGCTGGTGGTGCGCGCCGGGCAAGTGCAGGCGGTCGTGGAACTGCCGATCGGCGGCGTGATGTCGGACGAGCGGGCCGAGGTGGTGGCGCGCAAGGCCGAGGCCGTGCTGGCCGAGTTCCGTGCTTGCGGCTGTGCCCTGAACAACGCCAACATGCAGCTGAGCCTGCTGGCGCTGGCCGTGATTCCGGAACTGCGCATCTCCGACCTGGGCCTGGTCGATGTCACGCGCCGTGCGCACGTTCCGGTCGTGCTGCCGGGCTGAGCTTGGCTGAGGAACCAGATATACGCGCGGCGTTCTGCCGCTAGACCAACACATAAGGAGACTGACACGAATGCAAACGCACCTGCGGGGCCGCGACTTCATCGGCGACCTCGACTTCAGTAAAGACGAGGTTGAGACCGTCCTGGACGTGGCCTTCGACCTCAAGCGCAAGCGGGCCCTCGGCGAGCCGCACGCTTACCTGCGCGACAAGGCCCTGGCCATGCTGTTCTTCTTCACCAGCACGCGCACGCGCGGCTCATTCGAGGCCGGCATGGCCCAATTAGGCGGACACGCTGCCTTCATCGATTCACAGACGACCCAGATCGCGCACGGCGACACCGCCAAGGAAATCGGCGAGATCTTTGGCCGCTACTTCGATGGCATCGCCATCCGCCAGTGCGACTGGCAGTTTGGCAATCAGTACATCAATGACGTCGCCCGGGCCAGCCGCATCCCGGTGCTCAACATGCAGTGCGACATCTACCACCCTTTCCAATGCCTAGCCGACCTGATGACCATCATTGAGAACAAGGGCCGCGACCTGCGCCGCAAAAGGGTCGTGGTTTCCTGGGCCTATGCCGTGTCCTACAGCAAGCCCATCTCCGTGCCCCAATCGCTCATCCTGCAGCTCACGCGCTTTGGCTGTGACGTCGTGCTGGCGCATCCGCCGGAGTTCAAGCTCATGCCCGAGATCATGGATCAGGCGCGCGACAACGCCCGCCGCTATCACGTCGGCTTCGACGTGACCGACGACATGGACGCGGCTTTCAAGGGCGCCGACGTGGTCTATCCCAAGTCGTGGGGACCGCTCCTGACCACGACCACCAACGACGAGGGCAGGACCGCTATCGAGAAGTATCACTCCTGGATCACCGACCAGCGCCGCATGAGCCGGGCGCGCGCGGACTGCATCTATATGCACTGTCTGCCGGCCGACCGCAACCTGGAGGTCACCGACGAAGTTGTCGACGGGCCCCAGTCGGTGGTCTACGACGAAGCCGAGAACCGCCTGCATGTTCAGAAGGCGGTCATGGCGTTGACGATGGCCTGACGCCGATGAGCAACGTCGCCGTTGTTGCGGTGGGAGGCAACTCCCTGATCAAGGACGAGAAACGCCGGACCGTGCCAGACCAGTATGTGGCCGCGGCCGAGTCGATGCACCATATTGCCGATATGCTGGCCGCCGGCTGGAAGGTCGTCGTGACCCATGGGAATGGGCCGCAGGTCGGTTTTATCCTGCGCCGATCCGAGCTGGGTCGGCACGAGCTGCACGAGGTTCCCCTGGATTCCTGCGGCGCCGACACACAGGGGGCTATCGGTTACATGTTCCAGAAGGCGCTGCACAACGAGTTCAAGCACCGGGGGATGGCGCGTCAGGCCGTTACCGTGGTTACCCAGGTGCTGGTCGACCGCGGCGATCCCGCCTTCCAGAACCCCACCAAGCCGATCGGCTCGTTTATGAGCGAAGTCGAGGCCCGCGCCAAGATACAGTCGGAAGGCTGGAGTATGGTCGACGACGCCGGTCGAGGCTGGCGGCGCGTGGTGGCCTCGCCCAAACCGCAGCGCATTGTCGAGCGCGATGCGATCCTGGCCCTGGTCGACAGGGGCTTCGTCGTCATCGGTGTTGGCGGCGGAGGCATTCCCGTCGTCGAGGATGAGAATGGCAATTTGGTCGGGGTGGAGGCCGTCATCGACAAGGACTACGCCTCCGCGCTGCTGGCGAACACCCTGCCGGCGGACCTGTTCGTGATCTCCACCGCCGTGGAAAAGGTGGCCCTGAACTTCAACAAGCCCAACCAGCGCTGGCTCGATCGCCTGACCCTGGCCGAGGCGCGGCAGTATCAATCCGAAGGCCATTTTCAAAAGGGCAGCATGGGGCCGAAGATCGACGCCATCATCTCGTTCCTGGAGCGCGGCGGCCAGCAAGCCCTGATCACCAACCCCGAGAATATCGGCCGGGCGCTGGCGGGTGAAACGGGCACCTGGGTGGTGCCATAGCTTCGCGGCGGTCAACGAGGCCAGGCAAGGAGGTGATGCGTATTCCCGATCGCGCACTGCATCGACTAGCGTACGCCGCAACTGATAGATAGAGTGGAGGAGCAAAGATGTCAGCAAAACTAACGCGCTTGGCAGGTCTCCTGACCATCCTGGCGATGATGGCGGGCGCCTGCACGCCAGCGACCGAGACAGCAGCCCCGCAGGCTACCTCGGCGCCCCAGGCCACCGCAGTGCCGCCGACCACCGCGCCTGAAACCGGCGGGCTGCAGATCCCCGACATTGAGGCGGGCAAGTTCAACGTTGGGATGGTCTTGATCGGTCCCCACGACGATGGCGGCTGGAGCCAGGCGCAATACGAGGGCCTGGTCTACGTCCAGGAAAACGTGCCTGACACGCACGTCGCCTACATCGAGCTGGTTCCGGAGGGCGCCGACTCCGAGCAGGTCTTCCGCAGCCTGGCGCGCAAGGGCTTTGACCTGATCGTGGGCACCTCCTTTGGCTACATGGATCCGATGGCGATTGTGGCCGAGGAATTCCCCGATCAGATGTTTATCCACTTGACCGGCTACAAGTCCAACGGCACTAACTACGGCAACATGTTTGGGGCCATGGAGGTCTTCAAGTATATGGCCGGCATGCTGGCCGGCTCGCGCGCTAAGGTCGACGGCAACCCGCGCCTTGGCTACATGGCCACCTTCCCCATTCCGGAAGAGCTGCGCCTGGGCAATGCCATCATGCTCGGCGCTAAGCGCACCTGTCCCGAGTGCACCATGGATGTGCGCTGGATCAACACCTGGCACGATCCCATCATCGAGAAGGAAGCGGCGGCCTCCTTGTTTGACGCCGGCGCCCAGGTGGTCTTCACGGGCGCTGATACGCCGGCGGCCAGCGACGTGGCCCAAGAGAAAGGCAAGTGGGGCGTCAACTACGACTGGTTCGGCAACTGCAAGGTTGAACGCTGCCTGACTACGCCGTACTGGACCTGGGGCCCGATCTACGCCGCCATGGTCGAGGGGATCCGCGCGGGCACGTACACGCCCGGCTTCCAATACTTCGACGCCGACGCGGGCGGCATGGGCCTGTATGGCTTCATGGAAGGCCAGACCCCGCAGCCGGGCGTGGCGGACCTGCCGGATGAGGACGTGCAGTTGGTGCGCGACACGCTGGCCGCTGCCCTGGCGGGCGAGTTCACCCGCTTTGACGTCTTCAAAGGGCCGATCATGGACAACCAGGGCAACGTCATCGTGCCGGAGGGCGAGCACTTCGAACAGGCTGACCTGGATCAGTTCCCGCCCGGCGCACCCGGCCTGGAGTGCCAGTACTGCATGTATTGGTGGGCCGACGGCATCGTCAATGAGCTGCCTGCCCTAGGAGGCAACTAGCTCCTGGCAGCTGCCGCTAGTTCGTAAGAATGTGCTGGGCCTGGGCCGGCGGCCTGCCGCTGGCCCAGGCCTGGATGGGCAAGCTCATGGTTGAACACCCAAACGCGGCCATACCCGCGGTTGACGCCAACCTGGCGGTCAACCAAAACGCCGTCGAAATGCGCGGCATCGTCAAGCGTTTTCCCGGCGTGTTGGCCAACGACCACGTTGACTTTGATTTGCGGCCCGGCGAGATCCATGCCTTGCTGGGCGAGAACGGCGCCGGCAAGAGCACGCTCATGAGCGTCCTGGCTGGCCTATACAAACCGGAGGCCGGCAGCATTCTCCTGCATGGCCAGCCGGTGGCGTTCAATTCGCCGCGTGATGCCATCGCTCACGGGTTGGGCATGATCCATCAGCACTTCACGCTCGTGCAGAGCCAGAGCGTGACTGAAAATGTGCTCCTGGGCCTTGCCACGCCGCGCTTTTGGCTGCGGCTGCCTGAGCATGACCGGCGCGTGGCCGACCTCGGCCAGCGCTTTGGCCTGAGCGTCGCGCCCCAGGCCAAGATCTGGCAGCTCTCGGTGGGCGAGCAGCAGCGTGTTGAGATTCTCAAAATGCTCTATCGGGGCGTGCAGATCCTTGTCATGGACGAGCCCACCGCCGTCCTGGCGCCCCACGAGATCGAGGGGTTGTTTGCCACGCTGCGCTCGATGGTGGCCGAAGGCAAGTCGATTGTTTTCATCAGCCACAAGCTCAACGAGGTGATGGCGATCGCCGATCGTGTCACCGTTCTGCGGCAGGGGCGCGTCACGGCCGCTGGGGTCCGCGCCAACGAGACCACAATCCCCGAGTTGGCACGCTTGATGGTCGGGCGGACGGTCCTGTTTGACTTGCAGAAGAGACCTCAGGCGCCCGGTGAAGTCGTGCTGACGGTGGATCAAGTGTGCGCCGAAAACAACAAGGGCCGGCCGGCACTGCGCAATTTCTCGGTGACCGTGCGGGCCGGCGAGATCGTCGGCGTGGCGGGCGTGGCCGGCAACGGGCAGGCCGAGCTGGCCGAGGTGATCACCGGGCTGCGCCGATGCACGTCTGGGCGGCTCCTGGTGCATGGCCTAGAAGTCACCAACTCGCCACCGCGCGCCCTGATCGAGCAAGGGGTTGCCCATGTGCCGGAAGACCGTACCCATGTGGGTAGCGCGCCTAACTTGACGATCACGGACAACGTGATCATGAAGCAGTACCGCCATGCGCCCCTGGCGCAAGGTTGGAGCCTGAACTACACCACGGCTCAGGCGGCCGCTGAGACGCTCAAGACCGAGTATCAAATCCTGGCACCCAGCGTCAAGACTCCGGCGCGCTTCCTCTCCGGCGGCAACTTGCAACGCGTCATACTGGCGCGCGAGCTTTCGGTGCGGCCTCAGCTCTTGATCGCCGTGCAGCCTACCCGCGGCCTGGACGTCGGGGCCATCGAGGGAGTCCAGCGGCTCCTGCTGGCGCAACGCGAAGCCGGGGCCGCGGTGTTGCTCATCTCGGAAGAACTGGAGGAGATCTTCGCCCTCAGCGATCGCATCGTCGTTATATACGAGGGCGAAGTGGCCGGTGAGGTCACTGAACACGATCCGGAGGCTATCGGACTGATGATGACCGGCGGGAAACGCGCCTACGCGGCCCCGGCGGGGGAAGGAGGCTGACATGGCGACCACCGCAACCGCCGTGCCGCGGCGCTGGCGGCTGCCCTATCGCCTGCAAGTTGACCGGCGTCTGGAGGCGCCTCGCTGGCTGAGCCCGCTGGTCTCGCTGGGCGCCATTCTCGTCGCACTGCTCCTGGGCGCGGTGATCCTCGAGATCGTGGGCGGCGACGCGGTCGCCGCTTATGCCCACATTGGCCGCGCGGCCTTTGGCAATTTGGGGGTGTTCTCCGATACGCTGGTCAAGGCCACGCCGCTGATCCTGGTCGGCCTGGCCTGTGCCGTTGCCTTTCAGATGAAGCTTTGGAACATCGGGGCCGAAGGCCAGTTCTTCATGGGCGCGCTGGGAGCTAGTGTCGTCGTTCTGGCGCCCATCGTTCCAATCGAAGCTCCGCGCTGGGTGACCATTCCAGCCATGCTGGTCGCTGGTATGGCCTTCGGAGCGCTGTGGGGCGCCATCCCCGGCCTGCTCAAGGCCACCCTGCGCGTCAACGAAGTCATCACCACACTGATGTTGAACTATGTCGCTATCTCGCTGGTGAACTTCTTTGTTTTTGCAGTCTGGAGCGAAGGCGGTTTTCAGATGAGCCCGACCTTTCAACGGGCTGCCTGGCTACCGCGCCTGGCTGACTATGCCAGCCAGGTGCCGCTGTTTCGGGGGCTGACCACCCACCTGGGACTGGCCTTCGCGCTTGTGGCTGCCGGCGTGGTGTGGTACATCCTGTACCGCAGCCTTTGGGGCTTTGAGATCAGGTTGGTAGGCGACAACCCGCGTGCGGCCCATTACGCCGGCGTCAACATCGTCCGCAACACTGTTCTGGTCATGATGCTTTCGGGGGCATTGGCTGGCCTGGCGGGTATGTCGGAGATCTCCGGCGTGGTCCACCGCTTGCAGACCTCCATCTCGCCGGGCTATGGCTTCACCGGCATTATCATTGCCTGGCTGGCCAAGCTCAACCCGTTGGTCGTCGCCCCGGTATCGGTCCTGTTTGGCGGCCTGATCCTGGCCGGGCGCGAAATCCAGCCGGCTGGTGTCCCGCGGTTGATCCAGGGTATTATCTTGTTCACGCTGATTGCCAGCGAAGTCCTGCTGCGCTACCGCGTTCGGCTGGTGCGTGTGGACGCGGAACCGGCCTGAAGGAGAGGAGCGCGACTTGGATCCGATCATCATCCTGCAGGCCGGTGTCGCCAGCGGCACCGTCCTGCTGTTCGCCACCATTGGCGAAATCATCACCGAGCGGTCTGGGGTCATGAACCTGGGGCTTGAGGGGATGATGTTGATCGGCGCCATGAGCGCTTTTGGCGTTACGGTGACGACCGGCAATGGGTTCCTGGGATTGTTGGTCGCCATGCTGGTGGCCGGCCTCCTGGCGCTGCTGCACGGCGTCGTTACCATCCATTTCCAAGCCGACCAGGTTGTCAGCGGTTTGGCCCTTACCTTCCTGGGCACCGGCCTGAGCCTAGTCTTCGGCGAAGGGTTGAATAAGGCAGGCGCGATTTCACTCCTGCCCGTGCAGTCCGTTCCTGTGCTCTCGGCCATTCCAATCTTGGGGCCGATCTTCTTCACCAACCACAGCATCATGGTCTATGTCGGCTACCTGCTGGTGCCCGCGGTCTGGGCCTACATCCACTTTACCCGGCCCGGCCTGCACCTGCGGGCCGTGGGCGAAAACCCGACCGCGGCCGATGCCATGGGGCTAAACGTCTATCGCCTGCGTTACCTCTACGTCTTCGTTGGCGGCACGCTGGCCGGCCTGGCCGGTGGCACTATCAGCCTGGCGATTTCGCCGGGTTGGTTCAGTGAGCTCACAACTTCGGGCCAAGGTTGGATCGCGATCGGGTTGGTCATCTTTGCCCAGTGGGACCCGTGGCGGGCCGCCTTTGGAGCCTACACCTTTGGCGCGCTGCGCCGCATGATTCTAGACATCCAGGGACCACAGGCCCTGCTGGGCTTGCGCAACCCCTTCTTCTTCAACCCGTACCTGGGCTTCTTCCTGCAGATGCTGCCGTATCTATTTACCATCGTTGTCTTGATCATCGGGTCGCGCGAGGCGCTGCGTAAGCGCCTGGGGGCGCCAGCGGCACTGGGGTTGCCCTACATCCGCGGCGAGCGCGGAGCCTAAGAGGAATCGTTTCCATGCGAATGAGTCACCAATTCGGCCAGACCTTGCGCGAGGCGCCGGCCGAGGCCGAAGTCGTCAGCCACCAATTGCTGGTGCGCGCTGGCTTCATCCGCCAGCTTGGCGCCGGCATCTTTAGCTATCTGGGTCTAGCCCGGCGTTCTTTGACCAAGATCGAAAATATCATGCGCGAGGAGATCAACGCCATCGGCGGGCAGGAGGTGACCATGCCCGTCGTGCACCCGGCCGACATCTGGAAGGAGACCGGCCGCTGGCACCAGATCGGCACGGAGATGGGGCGCCTGAAGGACAAATCCGGCCGCGACATGGCCCTGGCCATGACCCATGAGGAGGTCGTCGCCGACCTGACGCGCCGCGAGGTACAGTCCTACCGCCAACTGCCCATGCTGGTGTACCACATCCAGACCAAGTGGCGCGACGACCCGCGGCCGCGCGCCGGCCTCATCCGCGTGCGCGAGTTCACCATGCTCGACAGTTACAGCCTCGACGCCGATGAGGCCAGCCTCGACCGTCAGTATCGGGCTCACTACCAGGCCTATTTCAACATCTTCAACCGTTGTGCGCTGCCGACCATCACCGTCAAGTCCGACGTTGGCATGATGGGCGGCAGCTTGGCACATGAGTTCATGTACCTCACCCCCATTGGCGAGGACACGCTGCTGCTCTGCGACCACTGTGGCTATGCGGCCAACCGGCAGATCGCGCGCTTCCGCAAGCCGGCCACCGCGGCCGAAGCTCCCCAGCCGCTGGAGCGGGTGGCCACGCCCGGCGTGGCCACCATCGAGGCGCTGGCCGAGTTTCTGGGGGTACCCAAGGCCCGCACAGCCAAAGCGGTGTTCCTGATCGCCAGCGTGCCCCAGGGCGACAGCGCCGTGGACCGCTTTGTCTTAGCGCTGGTGCGCGGCGATATGGAAGTCAACGAAACCAAGCTGGCCAACGCCGTCAAGGCCAAGGAGTTGCGTCCCGCCCGGGAGGAAGAAATTCGGGCGGTGGGCGCCGTGCCGGGCTATGCTTCGCCGGTCGGGCTTGACCCGCGCCGAGTGTTGGTCGTGGTCGACGAGGCCATCCCAACCTCGCCCAACCTGGTCGGCGGCGCCAACGAGCCGGGCTACCACACGCGCGGCGTGAATTACGGCCGTGACTTTACGGCCGCCATCGTGGCCGATATTGCTGCGGCCGGGGAGGGCGACGCCTGCCCTGTGTGCGGGCACGCCCTGCGCGTCTCGCGCGGTGTGGAGGTCGGCAATATCTTCAAGTTGGGCACGCGCTATACCGACGCTATGGGTGCGACGTTCCTTGACCGCGGCGGCAGCCAGCGCGCGGTGATCATGGGTTCCTACGGCATTGGCAGCGGCCGGCTGCTGGCCTGCGTGGCGGAGGCGCACCACGACGCCGACGGGCTGGCTTGGCCAATCACCGTGGCGCCGTACCAGGTGCACCTGGTGCTCCTGCCCGACGCGGCCGGTCAGGCCCAGCGCGAAGCCGAGGCGCTATATGCCCGCCTCCAGGCGGCTGGCGTCGAAGTCCTCTTTGACGACCGTGACGAGCGTCCCGGTGTCAAGTTCAAAGACGCCGACCTCATCGGCTTACCCTTGCGTGTCACGGTTAGCGAGCGCTCGCTCAAGCAAGGCGGCGTCGAGCTTAAGCGGCGCACCGCCCCCGACCGCGCGATCGTCCCGCTCGGCCAGGCCGTGTCTCGCCTGCAGGCTGAGATCACGGCGCTGTACGACGCCATCGCCAGCGGCGTCGGGCCGGTGCCGTATCCCGAAGCGCCCTAGACACCGCTTGCTTACGTCACTTTTCGACCTCATCTCCCTCCTGTACCTGTTCCGCGGCGGCCAGGTGCTGCTGCGGCTGGCGCGCGGCTGGCGCGGCTTCTGGGATGCCGAGGTGACCGCCAGCGACCGCCGCCTGGCCAATGAGTTGGCCTTCTTCGTCTTCATTCCGCTCGGTGTTTTTCTGCACGAGGCTGGGCACGCCCTGGCGACCTGGCAAGTGGGCGGGCGGGTAGCTGAATTCCAGTGGCGCGTCTTCTGGGGCTACATCATCCCCAGCGGAAATTTCACGCCGCTCCAAGATTGGTGGATTGCGCTGAGCGGCAATCTCGTCTCGATTGCGCTGGGCCTGCTGCCAATCGCGCTACTGCTGCGCGTGCGCAGGGGCATTTGGTCTGAGATCCTGGAGAGTTTCGCGCGCCAGCAGCTTCTGTACGCCCTACTCTGGTACCCGGCGTTTACGTTCATCGGTTTCGGCGACTGGGTGACAATCTACGACTTCAGCATTGCGCCGTATGCTCAGGCCACCGCCATAGCCCATCTCACCCTGCTGGTCTCGCTGTGGCGGCTCAACCGCAGCTCCTGGGCTGTTGCCCGCCGGCTGGCGCGCCAGCCGGCGGCGCTCGTGGAGACGCGCCGCCGGCTCGAAGCCGTGGTCGACGCGCAGCCAGGCAGCGCCACGCCGTTGGTGCACCTGGCGTTGTTCTACCTCGACAGCGGCGAGCCGGCGCTGGCCGAGCGCTATCTCGGCCGCGCGGCTGCGCTCGACCCCAATCACAGTTTGCTGCAGTTCGCCCGGGCCCAACTGGCCTTTGACCAGCGGCACTACGCCCAGGCCGAGCGCGCCGCTCGCGGGGCGCTGATGGGCGATCTATCCGCCGGCCCACGCGCGCAGCTGCATAGCCAAATGGCCTTCAGCTTCATGCAGCAAGGGCGGCGCGAAGAGGCGCTGTCCGAATTCGGCGCCGCCCTTGCCCTGCAGCCAGGTCAGCACAACCTTCACTACTGGCGCGGCGTCGTCCGGCGCTCGCTCGGCCGGCGCGAAGAGGCACAGGCCGATTTCGAGCAGGCCGCGCAGCTGGCCCCCGATGCGGCCAGCCGGGCCCGCGCCCGGCAAGAACTGGACAGTGCACAGGCTCGGCCTTGACCCACTTCCTTGGCTATCGCTGTTCGCTGTGCGCCGCAGAATATGGACCCGACTTCGATGGTTACGTTTGTCCCCGGCACGGCGACAGCGGCAATCTCGATGTGGTGCTCGACTATGCTGCTATAGGCCGATCTGTCTCACCGTCATCGCTGGCAGACTCGGCAGACCTCTCACTTTGGCGCTATCTGCCGCTGCTGCCGGTGGGCGACCCTGGCTGCCAGGGCACGCCGCTGCGCGCCGTGGGCGGCACGCCCCTGTATCGTGCCGAGCGGCTCGGCCAGGGCCTTGGGCTGGGCGACGTCTGGCTCAAAGACGATGGCCGCAACCCAACCGCCTCTCTCAAGGATCGCGCCTCGGCCGTGGTGGTGACCCGGGCCCGCGAATTAGGCGCCCAGGTTGTCGTGACGGCCTCCACCGGCAATGCCGGGGCTGCCCTGGCGGGCATGGCCGGTGCGGTCGCTCAGCCGGCCGTGATTTTCGCGCCCGAGACGGCTCCGCCCGCCAAGGTGGCGCAATTGCTGATTTTTGGCGCGCGCGTCCTGCTGGTGCGCGGCAACTACGACCAGGCCTTCGATCTTTCGGTGGCAGCCGCGCGCGAGTTCGGTTGGTACTGCCGCAACACCGGCTACAACGCCTTTACCGTGGAGGGCAAGAAGACCGCTGCTTACGAGATCTGCGATCAGTTGGCGCGCGCGGTGGGCGCGCCCGGCAACCGTTGGGCGGCGCCTGGCTGTATCTTCGTTTCGGTCGGTGACGGCAACATCATCAGCGGCCTGCACAAGGGCCTCAAGGACCTGACTGCGCTGGGCTGGATCGACCGGATGCCGCGCCTGATGGCGGTGCAGGCCGAGGGTTCGGCCGCCTGTGCTCAGGCCTGGGCCGCTGGCACCGAGACCATCACGCCGGTGGCCGCCAACACCCTGGCCGACAGCATCTCGGTCGACCTGCCGCGCGACGGAGTGCGCGCCGTGCGCGCTGTCCGTGAGACCGCCGGCGCCTTCGTCACGGTCAGCGACGATGAGATCCTGGGCGCCATTTCAACATTGGGGCGCGAGGCGGCCGTGTTTGCCGAGCCGGCGGGGGCCGCCGCCCATGCCGGGCTGGTTCGGGCCGTCCGGCAAGGCCTGGTGCGCGCCGATGAAACGATTGTCGTGCTCAACACCGGCAGCGGCCTGAAGGATGTCAAATCCGCCATGCGCGCCGCCGGTCCACCGGCTAGGATTGAACCCACCCTGGAAGCCGTCAACGCCGCGCTCGCGTAAACTAAGCCCCACCGTCCGCCAAGGAGCTCGCCATGGCCCTCACCGTCCTGGAGCAAGCCGAGTTTGCCGACAACCCCGAGCCGCGCTGCCCGGTCGCGCTGGCGCTGGACACCTCCGGCTCAATGCAGGGTGAGCCGATCCGTGAGCTCAACGAGGGGCTGCGTGCCTTTAGAGATGCTATCCAGGCCGACCGTCTGGCTTCGCTGCGTGTCGAGGTCGCCATCATCCCATTTGGCGGCCTGGTGCGGCCGGTGGATGTGCGCGCTGACAACCGCGCGCCCTTCGACGCCTCCCAGCCCTTCGTCACGGTCGACAGCTTCGACCCGCCCATCCTTACCGCCTCGGGCGATACCCCCATGGGTGCGGCGGTGCGCCAGGGTCTGCAACTCCTGCGCGACCGCAAGGAGGTCTACAAGCAGAACGGCATCGACTATTTCCGGCCCTGGATGTTCCTCATCACCGATGGCAAGCCTACCGACGAGTGGCAGTTGGCCGCTCAGCAACTGCGCGAAGAGGAAGGCCGCAAAGGCGTCATCTTCTTTGCCGTTGGCGTGGAGGGCGCCGATTTGCCCATCCTGACGCAGTTCTCGGGACAACGTGCGCCGCTGCGGCTCAAAGGTCTGGCCTTTGCCGAGTTGTTCCAATGGCTTTCCAAGAGCCTCTCGGCCGTAACACACTCCAAGCCCGGCGAGCAGGCGCCGCTGCCGCCCGTGGGCTGGGCGCAGGTGGATACGTAGCCTGGTGACCGGCTCGTTGGGTCGCGGCTGGCGGGTGCTCGGGGCCTCGGTCATGGGGTCGGCGCATCTGCGCGCCGGCTTACCTTGTCAGGATGCACATGCCTACCGGGCGCTGCCCGGTGGGGCCGTGCTGGTGGCGGCCGATGGAGCCGGCTCGGCTGAACGCGCCGAAGAGGGGGCTGGGCTGGCCGCCAACGCGGCCTGTGGGGCGCTGGTCCGCGCGCTGGCGGGCGGCTGGCCGTCGAGCGAGGCCGGTTGGCAGGCGCTCATGCTTGAGGCGTACGGTCAGGCCCGGCAGGCGGTCCTGATCGGAGCTCAGGCCGCCGGCAGCAGCGCGCGCGCTTACGCCACGACACTGCTCTGCGCTGCCGTCTGGGCTGAAGGATTCGCCGTGGCCCAGTTGGGCGATGGGGTGGCCGTGGCGGCCCTGTCGGGCGGCGGATGGTTCCTGGCGGCGGCCCCTCAAAAGGGCGAGTACGCCAATGAAACGCACTTCCTTACCCAACCCGGCGCCCTCGACCGGCTTGAGGTTGCGGCCTTTGCTGAGCTCCCACAGGGCCTGGCGGTGATGACCGACGGCTTGCTGCGGCTGGTGCTGGATTTGGAGCGCAAGGCGCCCCACGTGCCTTTCTTCCGGCCGCTGCTGGCCTTTGCCCACGGCGCGCCTGATGAAGACCAGGGCTGCGCTGACCTGGCCGCCTTTCTAGCCTCAGACCGCGTGACTGCCCGCACTGACGACGACAAGACGCTGGTCCTGGCTGTGCGTTGGCCGCCGGCCGAGCCGGGCGGAGGCGCTTGATCGTCTACGACGCTCAACGCCGCCCGCTGGCACTGGGATCCGAGGTGGGCCGGGGAGGTGAGGCCGCCGTCTACAGGCTGGCCGGACAGCCCGCCGTGCTGGCCAAGCTCTATCATCGGGCGCCGCGCCCAGGCTACGACCTCAAGCTCGCCTGGATGCAGGCCCACCCGCCCACTGACCCAACGCAATCCCTGGGCCACGCGTCCATCGCCTGGCCCACCCAACTACTCTACGATGCGCGCGGCGCGCTGGTCGGCTATGCGATGGTGCATGTCCAGAACGCGGTGCCGCTGCTGCTGGTCTTCAACCCGCGCCTGCGCGCCAAGACTCTCCCCAACTTCAACCGCCGCTACCTGCACCGCACGGCCCGCAACCTGGCTGCCGCGCTGGGCGCGCTGCACGCCACGAACTACGTCGTGGGCGACCTCAACGAGAGCAACGTCATGGTCATGCCCTCGGCGTTAGTGACCCTCATTGACGCCGATTCATTTCAGGTGCAGCGGCGTGTCGGCGCCAAGCCGGTGCTGCATCCCTGCCCCGTTGGCAAGCCGGAGTACACCCCGCCCGAGCTCCAGGGCAGGACCTTCGCCGAGGTGCCGCGCCAGCCCGAGCATGACCGCTTCGGCCTAGCCGTGCTCGTCTTTCAGCTGCTCATGGAAGGCAATCATCCGTTCCGAGCCTTGTGGCTGGCCGCTAGCGACCCACCTCCGGTCGAAGCCCGTATCCGCGACGGCCATTGGCCCTATGCGTCCAAGCCGGGGCTGCCCATTGCGCCGCCGCGCCATGCGCCCGCGCTGGACAGCCTGCACCCTGAGCTGGCGACCCTGATGCGCCTGTGTTTCGTTGACGGTCACGCCCGGCCGGCTAGTCGCCCTACGCCCGAGGCCTGGGAACGGGCCATCGCTACGGCCGAGAAGGCCCTCGTGACCTGCCGGCAGGGACATTTCTACTCGCGGCACCTGGCCCAATGTCCCAGCTGCGCTGTGCTTGCGGCCGCCGCTCAAAGCCCGGCGGCGCAGCCTGCGCCGGCGCTCGCCAGGGTCCCGACCGCTGGCGCCGCGCCTCGCCTGGCGCCGTCGCTGCCTGGCTGGCTCGCTGCCCTGTCGCGGCCGGCCGCCGCCGCGGTTCAGCCGGCGCGCGTACTTTGCCGGGTCTGCCAGCACGCCAACCCTGGCGACGAGGTCTATTGTCAGAACTGCGCTGCCCGCCTGGCCGGCAAACGGGCTTGCCCGCACTGCGGCCGGGGTATTCCGCAGAATGCCCGGTTCTGCCCGCGCTGCGGCCTCCGGGTTGTCTAGCCCTGTCCCGGCCGCATGATCGACTGCCCCTCGTGCCGCAAACACCTGCCCGCCGGCGTGCGCTTTTGTGCCTACTGCGGCGCGACCGTGCCATTCCGCTGGTCGTGGGTTGGCCGCCGCCCGGCGCGGTCCGCGCCCAAGACCTTGGCGGCCACCCGGCCAAGGCTGGCTCCGTTGTGGCAGATGCGCCGGCCGCAGTGGCTGCTGGGGGCCGCCGGCGCGCTGCTTGGCGCCGGTGCGGGCTTGCTGCTGGGGCTGGCACTGGGCCAGGCGGCCTTTGGATCGCTGGTCGGGGCGCTGGGCGCGGGCGCCAGTGCGCTGTTGGGTGAGACCGTGGCCGGACCAATCCCCGACCGACGAGGCGCCGAGCGCTTTGGCCTGGCGATGGGCGGGCTGGGCGGGTTGCTGGCGCTGCCGGTGGGCCTGCTGGTCGTGCTGGTCGTGACGGGCTGGATCGGCGGTTGGGAGGGTTTCCGGACATTGTGGGCCTTGCTCCGTGCCGACCCGAATCTGGGAGTGCTGGGACTGGCGGCGGGCGCGCTGGCTGGCACGGTCGCCGGGGCGCTGAGCGGCTACTATCTGGGCGGCGCCGGCTATCGCCTGGGCCGGCGCGGCGCCATTGCAGGGGCGGCCCTGGCCTGGACACTGGCTGCCATCCTGGCAGGGTTCATTACCGGCGACTACGCCAGCAAGACGCTGGGCGTGGCGCGGGTCGACGCGGCTTTGCTCGGTGGCTTTGTCCAGGTGGCGGGCGGGACGCTGCTGCTGGCAGCGCTGAGGCGCGCCGTGGGCCGCTGGCGCAATCTTTGGGTGCGGCGGCCCTAAGCGGTTTGGCGAAAGGTCAGGTTGCGGTGATAATGCGAACTGCCGGGCCCCTTTCCGCACAGGACAGCGCCACACGCATGAAGCTCCTCATCTCCGCCGACATGGAAGGCATCTCCGGCATCGTGGCCTGGGAGCAAACGACGCCAGGCCAGATCGAATATGCCCGGGGCCGGCGGCTGATGATGGGCGACGTGAACGCCGCCGTCAACGGCGCCTTCGAGGGCGGAGCGGACGAGGTCGTGGTTAGCGACGCCCATGGCGACGCCCGCAACCTCCTGCTGGAAGAACTGGACCCGCGCGCCCGGCTCAACTCGGGTTCGCCCTCGCCCTTCTCCATGCTGCAAAGCCTCGACGACACGCCCGCGCCCAACGCTCTCTTGCTGCTGGGCTATCATGCGCTGTCGGGCACGCGCAAGGGCGTGCTTGATCACACCTGGTCCGATGAGCGCATTCGCGCCGTCTTTCTCAACGATCAGTTAGTGGGCGAGATCGGTCTCAATGCCGCGCTGGCGGGCGCCTATGGGGTGCCCGTCGTCGCCCTAACCGGTGATCAGCATACTTGCGCCGAAGGGCAGGATCTGCTGGGCCCGGCACTGGAAATTGCTGTGGTCAAAAGCGCCACCGGGCGCTACGCGGCCCAGTGCCTGCCGCTGCCGGAGGCTCGCGAACGCATCTGCGAGGCCGCGGCGCGCGGCTTGCTCAGACTGCGCGAGGGCCGCGCGCCCGCGCCGCTCGTGGTCAGCCTGCCCGTGCGGCTGGCGGTTGAATTTGTCTTCACCCAGCACGTGGACCGGGCTTTTCTGTTGCCCGGCGCCGAGCGCCCGGGCGGCACGCGCCTGGAGTACACCGCGCCGGATATGCTCACCGCCCATCGCGCCTTTCGGGCGATGGTAGCCCTGGCCCGCGATTAAGAAGGCGTGCGGCCAGATAAACCTTCACGATCAAGGACGCCCGGCGGCTATTCGGGGAGAGCTCGGCGCGGCGACTGCCTGGTACTCTATGAGCATTCGAGTCGGCCTGCTTGGCCTCAACTATGGCGCCCAGGTGCACCTGCCTGCATTCAAAGGCAACACCAAGTACGATTTGGTGGCTGTTTGCGCGCGCACGCCCGGCCGGGCCGAGGCAGTTGCGCGCGAGAACAACATTCCGCGCTGGTACACGGATCCCCGGCGGCTGCTGGCCTCCTCGCTGGACCTGATCGCGATCGCCTCGCCGCCCCCGACCCATGCCGGCTACGCTGCAGCAGCTCTCGCGGCGGGCAAGCACGTATTGGTCGAGGTCGCTTACGTCGGCTGCGCTGCCGATGCGCGCATCCTGGCCGGCCTGGCGCGCGAGCACCAGCGCGTGGGCGCGGTGGCGTACGCGCTGCCCTACGTGCCCACTGTGCGCCACGTGGCCGACGTCCTGGCGCAGGGCGGGTTGGGCCAGCCGCGCCTGATGCACGTGGATTTCTACACGAGCTTCATGGAACAGGCGGCCGTGGAATACGCCTGGTTTTGGGATGCCGATTATGGCGGCGGCGTGCTGGCCAACTTCCTTTCGCATGGGATCGATCTGGCCAGCCGCTTGTTCGGACCGGTGAGCGCGGTAGAGGCGACGCTGTCTGCGCGGGCCGCGCCGCCCAGCCGGTATCCCGGCCAGGCGCCCGCCGACGACACGGGCCAACTGGCGCTGCACTTTGAGAGCGGTATGCTGGCTACCTTCAGCTATAGCGCCGTCGTTGCCGCCAGCCGCAACCAGATCGCGGTGCATGGCTCGAGCGCATCGGTCTATATTGAAGCTTTTGGGGAGGAAGCTGGGCTGCTGCCGATGGGTGAGGCCCGTACCCGGCCGCTCTTTCCGCCCGCCGCCTATCTCGAAGAGACTCGCGGTGAAAATGGCCTGCTGGGTGGTTTCCCCGTCCTGCTGGAGCGGTTGGCTGGCGCGCTTGCGGGTGACTCGATGCCTCCCGACCTTCCGACGCTCGAGTCGGCCTACGCCACGCAGCGCGTCATCGATGCCGCCCGCCTCTCAGCACGCGAGCACCGGCGGGTGGCCGTAGAGGAAGTGCGCTGAATCTCAGGTACAATCGCTTCGCCCCCGGAGGAGTTGGCAGAACCCTTGGCACTCAGGAGAGTGAGCGACATGTTTCGGCTTGGACCTACGTTTGATGAGATGCTTCACCCGGCCTCGATCGACCCCGCCATCCGCGCCCAGGCCGTGGCGGCGCTCAAGGACGACCCGCTCAACCCGGTGAACCTGTACAACATCACCTGGCGCGGCGCGGACGACGCTATCAAGTATGAAGTCATTCCGCCCGAGATCACGGGCGTAGCGGCGCCTATTGTCGTCCTTTACAGCCGTGACTTTCCCACCGGCGCTCACAAGGTGGGCGCGGCCTATTCCGTGCTGGCGGAGGCGCTCTTATTCGGCCAGGTGGACATCGACCAGCATACGGTTGTCTGGCCCAGCACCGGCAACTATGGCATTGGCGGCGCCTGGGTCGGTGGGCGCGTCGGCGCCCGCTCTATCGTCGTGCTGCCGGAGGGCATGAGCCGCGAGCGCTTTGAGCAAATCGAACGCTACGGCGGGCAAATTATAAAAACGCCCGGCGTCGAGTCCAATGTGAAGGAGATCTACGATAAGACCTGGGAGTTGCGCCGCGATCCTAACATCCGCATCCTCAACCAGTTCGAGGTGATGGGCAATTACCGCTTCCACTACCACGTTACCGGCAACACTATCGTGGAGTTGTCCGGCGCGCTCAAAGCTCGTGGCATCGGCCAGGGGCGCGTGGCGGCCTTTTGCTCGGCCATGGGCAGCGCCGGCACGATCGCGGCCGGCGACCGGCTAAAGCAGGTATTCCCCGATCTCAAAACCGTCGGCCTCGAACCGATCCAATGCCCTACGCTGTACAACAACGGCTATGGCGGGCACGATATCCAGGGTATCGGCGACAAGCACGTGACTTGGATCCACAATGTCCTCAACATGGACGCCATCATGTGCCTCGACGATATCGCCTGCAAGAAGGGACTGCAGGTGCTCACTGACCCGGCCGGCCAGAGCCTGCTGGTGGAGCGCTACGGCGCGCCCCAGCCCGTGGTTGAGCATCTGGGCACTATCTTTGGCATCAGCGGGGTGTGCAACCTGCTGGGCGCTATCAAGACAGCCAAGCACTACCGGCTTGGCAAAGACGACGTCGTTGTAACGATCTGCACCGACGCTATTGACCGCTATCACTCCGTCATGGCCGATATGGCCCGCGATTATGGCCCGATCGATTACACTCGCGGCACGGCTTACGTCGAGGCCATCTTCCACGGCGCGACTACTGACTGGATCAAGGACGGCACCCCTGACGTGCGCCGGCAATGGCACAATCTCAAGTACTACACCTGGGTTGAGCAGCAGGGCAAGACGGTTGAGGAGCTCGATGCTCAGAAGGATCCGGACTGGTGGATCCAGCATCAAGCGCTCGTGCCTGAAATGGATGCGCGCATCAAGGAGATGCGCGCTTAGCGCATGCGCCGCCTGATCCTGCCCATTACGCTCGGCCTGGCCCACGGCGCTGCCGATGGCGCCGCCGGGCTCCGGCTTGGCCGCCTGCCGGGCGCGCTGCCTCTGGCCGAGGTGGGCCTGAGGGCGCAACTTTACAACCTGCTGGCGTTCGGTTGCCAGCCGGCCTTTGGCCTGCTCACCGGCCAACTGCGCCGCCCCCGGCCTGTGGCGTTGGCCGGCCTTGGGCTGCTGGCGGCGAGCCCGCTCTTGCTCCCGGCCTACCCGATGCCGGCCGTGGCCCTGGCCGGCTTGGGCTCCAGCGGCTTCCACGTGGCCGGCGGGGCGATGGCGCTGTGCGCTACCCACGGCCGCGCCAGCGGCCCGGGGCTGTTCGCCGCGCCGGGCGTCCTGGGCCTCGCGCTCGGCGGCTACCTGGCCCTGGCTGGCAGGGAGGCGACTTGGCCCTTCCTGATCTTGTTGGCCGAGCTGGCGGGCGCCGTGGCGCTGCTGGAGCAGCCGGGGCTGCCCTACACCGATGCCGGTCTCGCTGAGCCCGCCTTCGAGCGCCATGACTTGATCATGCTGGTGCTCCTGGCGGCCGTCGCGCTGCGCTCGCTAGTGTGGACCACGCTGCAGTACGCCCTCGAAGGGCGCGTGGAAATGCTGCTGCTCATGGCCATTGCCGCCGCGCTGGGCAAAGCGCTGGGTGGCTCGCTGGCCGACCGCCTGGGCTGGCGGCGCTGGACGTTGGCTGCTCTTGGATGCGCCGCGGCCCTGCTGACCCTTAGCGCCGGCAACCTCATCATGCTGCTGCTTGGCGTGGCGCTTCTGCAATCGGCTACGCCCGCGGCCCTGGCGGCCACGCTGCGGCTGCTGCCCCGCCAGCCGGCCATCGCGGCCGGGTTAGGCCTTGGCCTAGCTATTGCTGCCGGCGCGGCGCCGATTGCCGTCGGCTGGGGTGGAGCGCTGCAGCCCGCGCCGGCGTTGGCCGCGCTCGCCCTGGCCGCGGCCGCCGCCAGCGTACTGGCCTTTACCTGGCTCAGCAGCGTCCGCCGGCCGGCGCCTGGCCCGATGGTGGACGCCGCAGCCGCCCAGGCGATGCAGAACCCCACTGGGCCGCGACGCCTCTGACCTGTCACATGGACCCATCCGACCTCGTCCTGGTCTGCATCCTGAAAGACAAGCGCGACTTGGAGATTGCCCGCGTCCTGGGTTGGTACCGGATTCCCCTCAAGTCGGCCCCCAAGACCGTGGCGGTCGACTACCTGGCCTTCTACCAGGCGGCGAAGTTCGGTGCAGAGAAGTGGTCGATCAACTACGTCGCGCTGGTGCGCGGCCACGAGCTGACCACGCGGGCTGAGCTGCTGCGCACCCAGCCCGACCATCCCCGCGCCCAGGAGCCATACTACAAGATCCAGATCGGTCCGCTCGAGCGTCTGCCGCGTCCTGTCCCCTCCCGCGCCTGGCGCCGCATCACGTTCCTATACACGACCGGCGAGCGGCTGCTGGCCGCGACTGAGCTGAACGATTTGATCGTGCAGTCGGAGGAGCGCGAGCGGCTGTGGAAAGCGCTCCACGAGCGCGGCCTGGCCGCTGAGAAGCAGTACGAGCAGCGAGGCGCGGGTGAGTTAGACCTGGCGCTCCTGTGCGCGCTGGGCACCCTGGGCATCTCCCTTGGCGATCTACCCGCTTCAGAGATGCGCGAGCGCCCGGCGGGTGTGTACCTGACCTTCCCCGAAGCCACCGTGAACGCCAACCTGCCCAAAGTAGTGCAGACGATCGAGCAGGCCGTTCAGCGGCTTGGGGGGCCAGAGCGCGGCGAGCCTCGCGGGATGGATCGCCCTGACCTGTCTATTTCTCCCTGATGCATCAGATTTAGCCGAATCGCCTTTCGCCCATGGAAGTTAGGGCGCCATCGACGCACACTGACAATTGAGCACCTGTCGTCCTGCCACCGTGCGCCCTCTGCCTGCCGTCGCCCGACGGCTACTGGTGCTGGAGGCTGCCATAGCTTTCAACGTCTCCGTCCATCCTGAGCGCTTCTTTGGCGTCAACGCTGCCTGGCTGCACATGGGCACACTCTGCGACACGCTTATCGTCGGTACAGCCATCTTGGATCAGCCGGTCACGGTTCGCCAGCTGCAGGCGGTGTTCGCCGACCGTCTGTTGCGCTTTGCCCGCTTCTGCCAGCGCCCCCGGGAATCGCGACTGGCCATGGGCCTGCCTGTTTGGGAGCTGGACCCGCATTTCGACTTGGGCGCTCACGTTGTGCATGTCACCCTGCCGGCGCCTGGCGATTGGGCCGCCCTCCTATGGCTCGTCGGACACCTGATGGCAGTCCCGCTCGACCCGCGCCGGCCGTTATGGAAAATGCACGTGGTTGAGCGCTTCGGCGCGGGCAGCGCCCTCATCATGCGCCAATCGCATGCCGTCGCCGACGGCGCTGCTCTGATGCACGTCCTCGATACCCTCACCGGCCAGACTGCTGAGGCCTCGCGGGCGTCGCTGCCGCCCGAGCCGGAAACGCCCCGCGACGGCGCACAGCCGGGCTTGGCAGATGCCATCGCAAGGCCTTGGACGGTCTCGACGGAGCTCGCTCCGTTTCCGGCGATCTGCTCAACCGTGGTCTGGCCGCCGCCAGTGACCCGGTCGGCACGACCCTGCGCGGCCTCGGCGGTGCCGCGCCCCTGGGCAAACAGCTCTTCATGCCACCCCACCACTCGACCAAGCTGCGTGGCCGCCGCGGGCCGGCCAAGCGGGCGGTCACGACTGATCCTGTCCCCCTCCGCGAGGTCAAGTCCATCAGCCGCCCGCCAGAGCCGCCTAAAGCAACGCCTGCGCCAGTAGCCGACACAGCAGCCGGCACGGCCCCGTCCCGCGCGGCAACCACTCCAGCTAGGCCACGGTCGCGCACTCGGCGCCTGACGCCACGACCGCAATGGCGGTCAGGAGTATATGGGGTAGTCTTGGCTCAGGGATGTGATCGGTGTGGCGCCAGCCTGGCCCGCGCCTCGAAGGCTTGCTGACCGGACAGCGGGCTGGCTTCACGGAAAGGGGCGTTTGCTTCCGTCTCGCGATTGAAACGGCCGGCCGCCATACAGACGGTGAGGGAAACGATTGCCGCCAGGACGATCCATACCGCCAGTCCTGCCAGGATTAGCAGCCACATGGCCGTCTCCTCATCTGCGTACGGTCCCCCCGCCGCGTCCAACCGCACAAACCATATCAAATTTACGCAGTTTCCCTACGTGTCATTGATCATGTAAGAATATGGTTGGGATCACAGTTAATCAATGACATTCGTCATATGAGAGGTGACAAATGGCAGTTGCGCGGCGGTTGTATCTGTGCTTGGCGGGCACTTTGGACTCAGAACTTTCGTTCTGGACAGGTCTGCTGAGCGACTTCCGGGGGGGGGGGCGGAAGGTTGATGAAGATATTTTCAATGCTGGCCGAGAAACCCAATTTGACTTTGCTTCCGCTTGCGTTAGAATCGGTTTGCCTTGGTCGGCTGTTGGCTCCGGTAATCCGCCGCCGGCCGAGCCGGCCCCCATCGGCGATGCTGGCACTGATCGACCTCGGGCAGTCGCCAGGCTCGGAGCCGTTTCCGTTCACAATCGTTCCCATTTTGGGAGTTGCGTCAATGCCGAACGTTTACTCCGGGAAGATCTTGCGGATAGACCTTACCGGGCGGCACGTGTCTGTCCGGCCAGTAACCGAGGTCGAAGTCCAGGCCTTCCTGTTAGGTTCGGGTCTGGCGGCCAAGATTCTCTGCGAGGAGTTTGCCGACCTCCTGAACCCGGCGATCGATCCCCTCGATCCGCGCAATCCTCTGATCGTGATCAACGGCGTGCTGTCTGGCACTTTCGCGCCAACCGGCTGCCGCTCTTCGTGGTGTGGGCGCTCTCCGCTTACCGGCATCTGGAACGAGGCCAATCTGGGCGGCCACTGGGGCGCCGAGCTGCGCTTTGCCGGTTGGGACGGTCTGATCCTCACTGGGCAGTGCCAGCAGCCGAGCTACCTATGGGTGACCGCGGAGGGCGTTGAGTTCCGCGACGCCAGTCATGTTTGGGGGCAGGACCAGTTCGAGACACACGACCGGCTGTTGGCGGAGACCGATCCCAAGGCCCGCTGCGCCTCGATCGGGCAGGCCGGTGAAAACCTGGTCAGGATTGCGGGTGTGGCGAGCGGTGGGCGCACCCATTCGCGCCTGGCTGCCCGGGGCGGCATGGGCGCGCTGATGGGCGCGAAGCGCGTCAAGGCGATTGTGGTGCGCGGCAAGGAGAAGCCAACGTACGCCGACGCCAAGGGTTTCCACGCCGTGGTCAAAGAAAGCAACCATTCCATCATGTCCCACGGTGCGGCTGAGGCGCTGCATCTGGTCGGCACGGCCGGCGGCCATCCCGCGACCGATACGTTTGGCGACAACGCCATCCGCAACTGGCGCGGCGGTAGCTGGCTCGAAGGCACGGTCAAGACCTCTGGCAAAGCCATTGCTGAAACGATCTTTTCCAAGCATACGTTTTGCCACGCCTGTCCCATCGGCTGCGGCAAGGCGGTCGAGATCAAGGCGGGTCCCTATGCCGGTGTCTCGGGCGAGGGGCCAGAATACGAAACCCTCTGCGGTTTTGGGTCCAACTTGCAGTGCGACGATCTCAACGCCATCGCGGCGATGAATGACGCGTGCAACCGCCATGCGCTCGACACGATCTCCACAACCGGCGTGCTGGCGTTTGCCTTCGAGTGTTTCGAAAAGGGCCTGATCACTGAGGCCGACACGGGCGGCATTGCCCTGCATTGGGGCGACGCCGGGGCCATCCTGACCATGATCGACAAGATTGCCCGGCGCGAAGATCTCGGCGATCTGCTGGCTGACGGGGTGCGCGCCGCCGCGGCGCGCATTGGGCAGGCCTCGGGCAAGTTCGCCATGCATGTCAAGGGCCTGGAGATGCCCTACCACGATCCGCGTGGCTTTGTGAGTATGGCCGCCAACTACGCCACCGCCAACCGTGGCGCCTGCCACCTGGAGGCCATCTCTTATTGGCGCGGGGTCGGCCTTGAGTGGCCTGGCTGGCAGGAGGGCGACGCCCAGGCCTGGATCGACGCCAAGCGCTTCGATTCTAGCCTGGGCGCGCAGATGGCCGTGGACTTCCAGAACTACATGAGTGTGTTCAACCCTGGCGGCCTGTGTAAGTTCATCGCCAAGGGGTCGTACGCGCCGGCCCAGATGGCTGAACTTCTCAACCGGGCCATGGGCTGGCAGTGGACGGGCGCTGACCTGCTCGACACCGGCGCCCGTATCTTCAACTACAAACGTTTGATCAATGTGCGCCTGGGCGTCACGGCTCGCGACGACGTGCTCCCCTATCGCCTGGCGCACGAGCCGCGCCCAACCGGCAGCGCGGCCGGCGTGCTGCCCGACATGCCGCGCATGCTGGCCGATTACTATCGTCTACGGGCCTGGGATGCCAACGGCGTTCCCACAGCCGAAACCGTGCTGCCCAACGCGGTGCGCGCCGAGGCGCACTGATCGCGCGCTGGCGGCGGAGTCATGGCGAATTTCCTTGAGTCCAATGTTGGTTCCCTGCGGCCCGGCCTGTCCACCGCGGCTCGAGCGCGCGCGAAGGCCGGCCGCTGGCTCCCGCTCTGGCTGGCGGCGGGGCTCCTGATCGTGGCGACGCTTCTGGCGCTTGGCTATGCCCTGGCGCCGTCCGACCACCCCGGCTTGGTGGAATCGACCCCGGGCCAATTAGCGCTCTGGTTGGCCGGCCGCACTAATGCCGAGCCCGGCCGCTATCTGGCTCGGGCGCGGTTGGTGCTGGTCGCGCTTCACGTCATGGCTGCCGCCGCGTCGTTGGCCGGCATGTGGAGGCTCTGGATTCTGCCGCGTGCAAGCCGCCCGGTGCTGTTCTGGGCGCTGCTGGCTTTTGTGTTGCTGCTAGTAATCGTTCCGGTGGCAGCCGGGGCGTGGTACTGGCTGGTACTGGCGGGGCTGGCGCTGGCCCTGGCGCTGCTCTTCGTGACCCAGGGAACGGTCTCCGCCGTGATGGGCACCGGCGTCGTCATTGCCGCCGCCCTGCTCTTTTGGGAGGTCTACATCGCTTTGGGCCAGGCGGCCGGCGGCCGACTTCCGCTGACCGACTTCCCCTGGAAAATGCCACACTGGCAGGACATCGTCGAGCAACTGCTCCAACCGGCCCGGCGTAACGGCCCGGTGCTGTTGGTCAGCATCCTGGCCGATGCGGCCTACATAACTTGGCGCGAGGCTTTTACCGGGTTTGTGGCCGGCAGTCTGCTGGGCTTCGGCCTGGGTGCTCTTTTTGCCCACTCGCGTCTGCTTGAGCGGGCGCTGCTGCCCTACGCGGTCGCTTCGCAGACCGTGCCCATCCTGGCGCTGGCGCCGATGATCGTGACCGCGCTGGGCGCCGGATGGGTGCCCGTCGCCGTCATTTCGGCCTACCTGACCTTCTTCCCGGTGACCATTAATACGCTGCGCGGGCTGCTGTCGCCTGATCCCATGGCGCTGGAGCTGCTGCGCTCTTACGCTGCCTCGCGCTGGATCGTCCTGAGGAAACTGCGGCTTCCGGCAGCCCTGCCCTACATCTTCACGGCTCTCAAAGTGTCGGCCACCGGTAGCGTCGTGGGCGCTATCGTGGGTGAGCTGCCTTCCAGCCGCAGCGACGGCTTGGCGGCGGCCATCCTGCGCGCCAGCGGCAACTACGCCGCGGAGCCTGAGAAGTTATGGGCTACAATCTTGATGGCCGCTCTGGTGGGCATGCTGTTTTTTGCGGCGGTGTCGCTGGTGGAGCGCTGGTTCTTGCGCACCCGGCCGGCGGCCGAGTAACTAGACTCGCGATCGGAGGCGTATAGCCTTGGCAGAGATCACCAGGCAGGCGCGCGGCACCCCGGAAGACGCCCCCGGCGCGCCGGTCGTGGCCGTGCGCAATGCGAGCAAGGTGTTCGAGCTTGGCGGCGGGCAGACCATGGTGGCGCTTAAGGACATCAACCTGGAGGTCCAGGCCAATGAGTTTATTTCGCTCACTGGCCCCTCGGGCTGCGGCAAGTCGACCCTGCTGCGCTTGATCGCCGATCTGCTCGAGCCCACGTCCGGCGACCTGCTGGTCAATGGCAAACCGCCGCGCCAGGCGCGCCTGGACCGGGACTATGGTTTTGTCTTCCAGGCCGCCACGCTCTATGAGTGGCGCACGGTGGCCCACAACGTCCAACTGCCGCTGGAGGTGATGGGCTATTCACCGGCCAGGCGTGCCCAGCGCGCTCGCGAGATGCTCAGGCTGGTCGAACTGGAGCAGTTTGCCCGGCATTATCCCTGGCAGCTTTCGGGCGGTATGCAGCAGCGGGTGGCCATCGCCCGCGCATTGGCCTTTCAGCCGGCCCTGCTGCTCATGGATGAGCCCTTCGGCGCGCTGGACGAGTTCACGCGCGAGCGTATGAATATGGAACTGCTTAAGATCTGGGACCAGACCGGCGGCACCGTCATCTTCGTGACTCACAGCATCGCCGAGGCCGTGTTCCTATCCAACCGGGTGGTGGTCATGTCGCCGCGCCCGGGCCAGATCACGAAAGTGATTGACATTGACCTGCCGCGCCCGCGCAATTTCGAGACGCGCGAGGACCCGCGATTTTTCACCGCGGTCACCGACGTGCGCGAGAGCCTGCGCGAGGCCTATGGCGCCTGAGCCGGCTGCCTGCCATTGACACCATGATCAGCGCCTCAGCCGCTTCTGCCAACACCACGACGCCGCACGGCCGGCGCGCCCTGGAGCGCTTGCGGTTCTACCTGCCTACCGTGCTGGTAGCGGCGCTGCTGTTAGTGGCTTGGGAAGTGGCGGTGCGCTTCCTGGGGATCCGCGAGTTTCTGCTGCCCAAGCCGACCAGTATTGTGCAGGCGCTGGTGGATCAGTGGCCCATTCTCACCAGCAAGGCGCTCAGCACCCTGCGCAGCGCTCTAGGCGGCTTCGCGCTGGGCGTCGGGCTTGGCCTGCTGGTGGCGCTGATCACCGCCCGCTGGGTGACGCTGCGGCAGGCCATGCTGCCGTTTGCGATTGCGGCCAACTCGGTGCCCATCGTGGCCTTCTCGCCGATCCTGTTCAATTGGTTTGGCCCGAGCAATCCCTTTTCTTGGATGGTAATCGTCGCCGTTATCGTCTTCTTCCCTGTGATGATCAACGCGGTGCGTGGCCTGACCCTGGTGAACCCACGCGCCCTGGAGCTCATGCGCTCCTACGCCGCCAGCGACTTCAAGGTGCTGGTCGCGCTGCGCATCCCGAACGCGCTGCCGTTTGTGTTCAGCGCCCTGCGCGTGGCCACGGTGCTCAGCATGATCGGCGCCGTAGTGGCTGATTTCTTTGGCGTCGACCGACTGACGATTGGTAAGTACATTACCCAAGAGTCGGCCGCGTTTCGCTTTGCCAACACCTGGGCCGCAATTCTGCTCGTCAGCCTGGTCGGCATTGTCTTCTATTGGCTCATCGCCTTGATCGAGCGCGTCGCCATGCCTTGGCACATTTCGGTGCGCGCTCAAGACCACTGAGCAGCGTCGCGACCCGGCCGGCGATGCCCGGCCAGAAAGGAGGCCGCCTGACCTCGATCGCCTTGCCGGCTGTTCCATCGATCGTTCCACTCAATTGGCATTGGAGGAGACCTGCATGAACCGCACTGTTTCACGCCTGGCCGGCGCAATGGCCTTGATCGGCCTGCTGTTGAGCGCCTGCAGCCCGGCCGCCACCGCCACCCAGGCGCCGGCCGCAACGCAAGCGCCGGCCGCAACGGAAGCGCCGGCCGCAACTCAGGCGCCCCCCGCCGCGCTGACGCCTGTTAGGCTGCAGCTGCAATGGGTGGCGCAATCCCAGTTCGCCGGCTATTACGCCGCGCTGGGCCAAGGCTACTACGAAGCGGAAGGCCTCGACGTCACCATCCTCGAAGGCGCGCCCGAGATCACTCCGCAACAGGTCTGCGCCAACGGCGGCGCGGAGTTCTGCCTGGCCTGGGTGCCCAAGGCGCTCCAGTCGCGCGAGCAGGGCGCCGACCTGGTGAACATCAGCCAGGTCTTCCAGCGCTCGGGCACGCTCTCCGTCTCGTTCACGTCCAAGGGGATCAGTGGCGTCGCGGATCTGCGCGGCAAGCGCGTCGGCGTGTGGGACTTCGGCAACGAGCACGAGGTCTTTGCAGCCCTGCGCGCTGCCGGCATCGATCCTGAAAACCCCGACGATGTGACTATCAAGATCCAGCCCTTCGACATGACTCTGCTGCTGACCGATGAGATCGACGCGGCCGAGGCAATGACGTACAATGAGTATGCCCAGGTGCTTGAGCAGGTGAACCCGGCTACCGGCGAGCTTTATCAGCCTGGTGACCTGAGCGTCATCGACTACAACGAAGTCGGCACCGCCATGCTCCAGGACGCCGTCTGGACCACCGAGAGCTGGCTCGGCCAACCGGGCAGCGAAGACGTGGCCGTGCGCTTCCTGCGCGCCAGCTATCGCGGCTGGATGTTCTGCCGCGATAACTTCGATGCCTGTGTGCAGCATGTGCTCGATGCTGGTCCCACGCTGGGCGAGAGCCACATGCGCTGGCAGCTCAACGAAGTCAACAAACTCATCTGGCCTTCGCCCAACGGCATCGGCCAGTTGGACCAGGCCCTATACGATCAGACCGTCCGCGTCGCGCTCGAGGGGGCGGTGTTCGCCGCCGAGCCGGACGAGGGCGCAGCCCGCACCGACCTGTCGGCCCAGGCGCTCGACGGCCTCGAGGGCGACACGATCGGCGCCAACTTCACCCCCATCACCGTCGAGCTCAACCCCGGCGGCGAATAGGCGCCAGCAAGAATGCCCCTCAGGCCTCCTGGCCCCTTGTGACCCAAGGGGCCAGGGGTCTGAGGGGAACCACAGCGAGGGAGATCCGATGTCACGTCTGATCCGCGGTGCTCTGTTGCAGGCCACCTGGACTGGCGACAAGCAGTCGATGATTGACAAGCACGTCGCCTATGTCGAGCAGGCTGCCGACCAGGGGGCACAGGTGATGTGTTTTCAGGAGCTCTTCTACGGCCCTTATTTTTGCCAGGTACAGGATCCGCAGTTCTACAACTACACCGAGGCGATCCCTAACGGCCCGACCACGCGCCTAATGCAGGACCTGGCCCGCCGGCACAAACTGGTGCTGATTGTGCCCATGTACGAAGAGGAGCAGACCGGCGTCTACTTCAACACGGCCGCCGTGATCGACGCCGACGGCACCTACCTGGGCAAGTATCGCAAGACCCATATCCCCCAGGTGACCGGCTTCTGGGAGAAGTTTTATTTCAAGCCCGGCAACCTGGGCTACCCGGTCTTTGATACTGCCGCCGGTCGCGTCGGCGTCTATATTTGCTACGACCGTCACTTCCCCGAAGGGCCGCGGCTGCTGGGCCTGCACGGCGCCGAACTGATCTTCATCCCTTCGGCCACCTCACGCGGGCTATCGATGCACTTGTGGGACATCGAGCAGCGCGCGCACGCCATCTTCAACGGCGTCTTTGTCGGCACCATCAACCGCGTGGGACGGGAGCCTGACCTAGGGCCGAACGACTACTATGGCAGCTCATACTTCACCGACCCGCGCGGCCAGTACCTGCCCGATCTCACAACCGGGGCGCCGAAGGCCAGCGACTGCGAAGAGCAGTTGATCGTCTGCGACCTGGATCTCGACCAGGTGCGCCAGGTACGCAACACCTGGCAATTCTACCGCGACCGCCGGCCGGAGATGTACGGCGACCTCACGAACCCGGCGGCCTGACCCGCGATGAAACCGGCGCCCTTCGACTACGCTGCCCCGGATTCGCTGGAGGCCGCGTTGGCCCTCAAGGCCGAGCACGGCGACGAGGCCAAGTTCCTGGCTGGCGGCCAAAGCCTAGTGCCGGCCATGAACTTCCGCCTGGTCCAGGCGGCGTTGCTGGTTGATGTCAACCCGCTGGCCGAGCTCGATTTCGTCTGGCCCGACCCCGCCGGCGGTCTGCGGCTGGGCGCCATGGTACGCCAGCGGCGGTTGGAGCGTGACCCCCTGGTCGCGCGGCATGCGCCGCTGCTCTTCGAAGCCATGCCTTGCGTCGCTCATCCGCAGATCCGCAGCCGGGGCACCCTGGGGGGCAGCCTGGCCCATGCTGATCCGGCCGCGGAACTGCCCGTGATCGTGCTGGCGCTCGATGCGCGTTTACGGGTGCAGTCGGCCCATGGCGAGCGCTGGATCCCTGCGGCCGACTTCTTTCAGGGCCTATTCACCACAGTGCTGACCCCGGAAGAGATGTTGGTCGAAATCGCCCTGCCTGCCCTTCCACCTCGCACCGGCACATCCTTTCTAGAATTTGCGCGGCGTCGCGGGGACTACGCCATACTGGGTGTGGCCGCGGTCGTCAGCCTGGACGAGCGCGGCGGCTGCCTGCAGGCCCGCCTCGTCTACTTGAACGCCGGCGACGGCCCGCTGGACGCGCGCCAGGCGGCCGAGTTGCTGCGCGGCCGGCCCCCGACGCCCGCGGCCTTCTTGGCCGCGGCCAACCACGCTGCCGAGCATGAGATTGCGCCAACCGGCAATGTGCACGCCACGCCGGCCTATCAGCGCCACCTGGCCCGCGTGCTCACCCGCCGCGCGCTGGCCATGGCTGTCGAGCGTGCTCGGGGTGGCTCCGACCCTGCGAGCCCAGCATGAATGCCCGTCACGCCATTTCGGTCACCATTAACGGCCAAGTCTACGCGCGCGAGGTGGAGGCGCGCCTACTCCTCAGCGACTTCTTGCGGCACGAACTGGGTCTCAGCGGCACGCACGTGGGCTGCGAGCATGGCGTCTGTGGTGCCTGCACCGTCATGTTCGACGGCCAGCCGGTCCGCTCCTGCCTGATGCTCGCGGTGCAGGCCAACGGCCATGCGCTCCTGACGGTCGAGGGGTTGGCAGCCGACCCAAACCAGCTGCATCCCCTCCAGCAGGCCTTCCGCGACGCCCATGGCCTGCAGTGCGGCTTTTGCACCCCCGGTTTCCTGATGACGCTGGTGCCCTTCCTGGCCGAAAACCCGAACCCGACCGAACCCGAAGTGCGCGAGGCAATCTCAGGCAATCTTTGCCGCTGCACGGGCTACCAGCATATTGTCGATGCGGTGCTTCTAGCCGCCCAAAGGGGTAACCTCGGAGCTGCCAGCCGTGAACTTGACTGAATTGGCCGCGGCCTTGCGCATGGGCCAATTGTCGCTTGGCGATTACTACGCCGATCTTGAGCGCCGTTTTGCTGAGGTCGAGCCGGCTGTGCAGGCGTTTGTTCCCGAAGAGGACCGTTTTGAACGGCTGCGGCGCGAGGCGGCGGAGCTCGAGACTGCTTACCCGAACCCGTCCGCCCGCCCACCACTCTACGGCGTTCTGCTGGGCGTAAAGGACATCTTTCATGCCGCCGGCCTGCCGACGCGCGGTGGCAGCCGGCTGCCTCCCGAAGTGCTGCGGGGGCCCGAGAGCGCCGCGGTTGCCCGGTTGAAGGCTGCCGGCGCCTTGGTGCTGGGAAAAACCATCTCCACCGAGTTCGCCTATTTTGCGCCGGGCCCCACACGCAATCCCTGCCAGCCCGAACATACGCCGGGCGGCTCTAGCAGCGGCTCCGCGGCTGCCGTGGCGGCCGGCCTGTGTCCATTGGCGCTTGGCACGCAAACCATTGGGTCGATCATTCGCCCGGCTGCCTATTGCGGCGTGGTCGGTTACAAGCCGACCTACGGCCGGATTGCGGCCGACGGCGTTATCCCGTTGTCGCCTTCGCTCGACCATGTAGGCGTCTTCGCGTTAGATCTACCTGGGGTCGCGTTGGCGGCTGAACTGCTCTGCCAGGAGTGGCTGGCGGTTTCGCCCACCGGGAGGCCCGTGGTGGGCATCCCCGAGGGACCTTACCTGGCCCAGGCCAGTGCCGAGGCCCAGGCCCATCTGCGGCTGGCTGTGCAACGCCTGGCGGGTGCCGGATACGACGTGCGCCTCGTGCCAGCTATGCCGGACTTCGAAGCGATCCGGGCGCGGCACAACCTGATCGTGGCGGCCGAGGCCGCTGGGGTGCATGCTGCCTGGTTCCGCCGCTACCGGGACTTGTATCACTCCAAAACGGTTGAGCTGATCGAGCGAGGGCAGGCCGTGGCGCCCGAAGCCCTGGCGGAGGCCCTGTCCGGCCGCGCCGCCCTGCGGGCTGAGCTGCTGGCTCTGATGGACGCGCATGAGCTAGACGTCTGGCTGGCGCCCGCTGCCCCTGGTCCCGCGCCGCGCGGCCTGGACAGCACCGGCGACCCCGTGATGAATCTGCCCTGGACCCACAGCGGGTTGCCCGCCGTCAGCCTTCCGGCCGGCCAGGCGGGCAATGGACTGCCACTCGGCCTACAGGTGATCGGGCGCTGGCAGGCGGACGAATCGCTTCTGGGCTGGGCGGCGCCGCAGTTGGCTGGCGCGTTGGGGGTGCTGCGCCACTAGGGGCTGCGCAGCTTGGCGGCCCGCGCCTCAGCGGCAGGGCCAGTCCGCAAGCGCCCCATTGGCCAGAAGGTGCTTGAGAGGTTTTATGCCTGCCTTATGGATAAGTTTGGGGCTGGCCAGGACAATTGGGGATGACCGTCGTTCGCAGTGAAGTTCGCTCGGGCGCGTACTACGACTCGGCCGTGCTCATGCGGCTTCAGCGCGCGTTGCTGGAACTGCCGGGCGTGGCCGATGCGGGCGTGGTGATGGCTACGCCGGCCAACTGCGAGCTGCTTGACCAGAGCGACTTGCTGGCGGGTACGCCGAGAGCTGGCCCCAATGACCTGCTGCTGGTTGTGCGCGCCGAGACTGAGGCCGCGGCCCTGGCTGCGCTTGGGCAGGTAGACGCCCTGTTGGCGCGCCGCCGGTCGGTCGCCGCCGAGGCGTTCCGGCCTAAGAGCCTCGAGACTGCCGTGCGCCAGTTGCCCGAAGCCGCCTGGGTGCTGGTCTCGGTGCCCGGCCGTTTCGCCGCCAGCGTCGCCCGCCAGGCTTTGGACCTGGACCGGCACGTCTTCCTTTACAGCGACAACGTCCCGTTGGAGGACGAGGTGGCGCTCAAGCAGGCTGCTCGAGATAAGGGGCTGCTGGTGATGGGTCCCGATTGCGGCACAGCCATAGTCGGTGGCGTTGGGCTCGGGTTTGCCAACCGCGTACGGCGCGGTCCTATTGGTCTGGTGGGCGCCTCTGGCACCGGCCTCCAGGCCGTTACCAGCCGCATTCATGCCCTGGGCTCGGGTGTCTCGCACGCGCTTGGCACCGGCGGGCGCGATCTGAAGGCCGAGGTCGGAGCGATCACGGCCCATCAGGCGCTCGACGTCCTGGCCCGCGACCCCGGTACGCGCGTCGTCGTGCTCATTTCCAAACCACCCGCGCCCGAGGTGGTTACTCGCCTCTTGGCCGCGGCTCAGACGGTTGGGAAGCCCGTAGTCGTCGACTTCCTCGGCTATCCACCGCCCGCCCGGCGGCTCGGGGCGATCCGCTTTGCCAGCACGCTGGCAGAAGCCGCTGAGCTGGCAGTTGGCTTGCTGCCGGCTGACGCCGGCGCTTCGGCAACGATCGAAATACCGCAGGCATCTGGCTTTCAATCCCCTTCCGGCCGTTATCTGCGCGCCCTCTTTTCTGGCGGCACCCTCGCTTATGAGGCTGTGCTGGGGCTTCAGGCCATCCTGGCGCCGCTGTACTCCAATGTCCCGATCACTGACGCGCAGCGCCTGCCCGACCCGCTGCGCAGTCAGGCGCACACTGTCCTGGACCTGGGTGAGGACATCTTCACCGTAGGCCGGCTGCATCCCATGCTCGACAATGATCTGCGCCTGCGCCGGCTGGGCCAGGAAGCGGGTGACCCGCAGGTGGGGTTGATCTGGCTGGACGTCGTGCTGGGGGAGGGCGCTCATCCCGACCCGGCGGCCGAGTTAGCGCCGGCCATTTCGGCCGCCCGGCAGCACCGCCGTGACCTGGAGTTCCTGGCCCTCGTCGTTGGCACCGACGCCGACCCGCAGGGTCTGGACAGCCAGGTCGAGCGCTTCGCGCAGGCTGGAGCTATGGTCTGCCGCACGACCGCCGAAGCGGTTGAGATCGTCAGTCGTCGCCTTGGCCAGCGTCCGGCCCCGCCCCAGCCGCCGGTGGCGCTGGACCGCCTGGCGCCCGAACCCTTCGCTGCCATCAATCTTGGGCTGGAGTCTTTCTACGCCAGCCTCGTCAGCCAGGGCGCCAGCGCCGTGCACGTCGACTGGCGTCCGCCGGCAGGCGGCAACGAGCGCTTGATGGCGCTCCTAGCGAGGTTGAAGTCGTAACCGGTCATGGTCGCCTATCCGCGTCCGTCTTGCATGATCTAGGAGCCGCCTGTGGACATCGCTGCTGCCAACCAGACTGCCGTCGAGAAGATGATGTCCGCCCGGCCAATTCTCAAAGGCCTGGCGCCGGCCCGTGATGTCGTCCCCGGTATGCGACCCAATCTGCTGCTGCACGCTGGGCCGCCGATCGAGTGGGCGCGCATGTCGGGTCCCTTGCGCGGGGCCGTGATCGGCGCGCTGATCTACGAGGGCCTGGCGCCGGACGAGCCAGCCGCAGTGGCCATGGTCGAGCGCGGTGAGGTGGACTTCGCGCCCTGTCACGAGCACGCCACGGTTGGGCCGATGGCCGGCGTCACCTCGGCCTCCATGCT
Source organism: Anaerolineales bacterium (assembly GCA_020845955.1). Classification (GTDB taxonomy): domain Bacteria; phylum Chloroflexota; class Anaerolineae; order Anaerolineales; family UBA6663; genus JADLEU01. Next base: position 37,312 of record JADLEU010000369.1, on the reverse strand, counting down.
GGTCTACATCGTCGAAAACATCACTCATGGCAATCGTGCCTACTCCAACCTTAACGAGGGTTATGGCAAGGTGCTGCGCTACGGCGCCTTCAGCGCCGACGTGCTCAATCGCCTGCGCTGGATGAACACCGTTATGGGGCCGGTGCTGGCCGAAGCCATAACCAGTAGTCCCGACGGCTTGGACGTGCGGGCCCTGCTGTCCGAAGCACTGCACATGGGCGACGAGGGTCACAACCGCAACAAGGCCGGATCGCTGCTGTTTCTAAAGTGGCTGGCCCCGCTGGTCGCGCGCGCGTCCGGCGACAGCGCCGTGGCCGCCGAAGTGCTCAAGTTCCTGGGTGACAACGCCCTCAGCGTGCTCAACCCGGTCATGGCGGGCTGCAAAGCGATGGCCGACGCGGCCCACAATGTCGAGGGCAGCACCGTCGTGAGCGTCATGGCCCGCAACGGCACGGACTTTGGGCTGCGCGTCAGCGGCCTGGGCGATCGCTGGTTTGCGGCGCCGTGCGAGACGCCCCAAGGCCTCTGGTTCCCTGGCTTTACGGCCGCCGACGCTAACCCCGACATCGGTGACAGCACTATCACCGAGACCGCCGGCATCGGCGGATTCGCCATGGCCGCTGCTCCGGCCATCGTCACCTTTGTCGGCAGTACGCCCAAACATGCCGTCAACGCCACGCTGGAGATGTATGAGATCACCGTAGCTGAGCACAAACACTTCACTATCCCGGCCCTGGACTTCCGCGGCACGCCGGTCGGCATCGATATTCGCAAGGTCGTGGAAACAGGGATCACCCCACGCGTCAACACCGGCATCGCGCACAAGCAGGCCGGGGTGGGACAGATCGGCGCCGGCTTGGTACGCCCGCCCATGGCGATCTTTGAGGAAGCGCTGGTCGCGTTCGCCGGCCAGTATGGGTTGTAGCGGGTGGACGGCCGATGGCGCCGACACAGGAGCCTGTGCCGCCCTACTTCGCCGGCGCCGGACCGCTCCTCGGCATGCCCGAAGCTGTTCCTGAATTCGAAGGGCGCCCTGGTTCTCAACTGCTGACCTCGGCCACTTGCGCTTTTCATCCCCGCGCAACAGCGACTACTAGAGGAGACCTATGAAAATCTACGACCTCTCTCAACCCTTGAATGCCGACTGCTCGTTCTGGCCCTATTACCCTCCGTTCGAGGCTAAGTACATCAAGCGCAAGTCGGAGCATGGCGTCAATGCCCAATACATCATGACCTCGAACCACATGGGCACGCACCTGGACGCCCCGCACCACTTCGTGACCAAGGGCAAGACCATCGACCAGATCCCCATCGAGTGGTGCTACGGTCCTGGCGTCATCGTAGACCTCAGCGACGTTCTCGACGACCTGGATATATTCACGCCGCAGATGCTGGAAGACCGGGCCGAGATCCGCGACGGCGACCTACTCTTCATTCATACCGGCTGGCACAAATACTCGTTCCTCAGCCCCGATGGCGACGAGGAGCGCTACATCCAACGCCATCCGGGCCCGCACTACAGCATTTGCGACTGGCTGCTGCAGAAGAAGATTCACATTTGGGGCGTGGACATGATTTCGACGGATCATCCCATGAACCTGCCCATCGGGCGTTTCCTCGGGCGTGGCGGCCTGGAGCATTGGCAGAAGGTGCGCGCCCGCGTGGAAGCGAAGTTCGGCGCCGGCCAAGTCGACGAGCTCTTTCCTGATTCGGCCTACCAGTTGACTCACAATGCCCTCTTCCCTCACGACTGCATCCATGTCGAGAACCTGGGCGGCGACATCGGGCGTCCGGAGCTGCATAACCGCCGCCTAACGCTGGGCGTCTTCCCCTGGAAGTTTCAGGGCGGTGAGGCCGCCTTCTGCCGCGCGGTGGCCTGGACGGACTAAGGATGGAAACGCGCTATCTGGGGGCGCCTATCACCCGCAACGAAGACCCTCGCCTGTTGACCGGTCAGGCGCTCTTCACCGACGACGTGGACCTGCCCGGCATGCTGCACGCGGCCTTTGTGCGCAGCCCCTATGCCCACGCGTGGCTGCGCAGCGTCGATGCCACGGCTGCGCGCGCCCGGCCCGGCGTGGTGGCGGTCTACACCGCCGCCGATCTGGGCGACTACTGGAAGCCGGGCCCGTTGTTGGTCAACCCGCCGCCGGTCGAGGGCGCCGTCTTTCACCGCCGCACCCAAGTGCCCCTGGCGCGCGACAAAGTGCGCTTTGTGGGCGAGCCGGTGGCGGTTGTGATTGCCGAGAGCCGCTACCTGGCCGAGGATGCGCTCATCGACGTAGCCGTCAACTACGAGCCGCTGCCGCCGGTCGTTGACCTGGAGCACGCCCTCGACCCCGATGCGCCCCGGATCCACGACGACCTGGAGGCCAACCTGGCCGCGCACGTCATCCAGCGCAAGGGTGACTACGCGGCCGCCCGCGCCGAGGCCCACCTCGTCTTGCGCCGCCGCCTGAAGTATGACCACGGCGCGGCGGCCGCCATGGAGAACCGCGGTATTGTCGCCCAATGGGACGCTCGCGCTGGTCGCCTGACAATCTGGGACACGACGCAAGCCCCCATCGCGATCCGCAACGGTCTGGCCAGTATGCTCGGCCTCTCGGAGAACCAGGTGCGCGTCGTAGCACCCTTCATTGGGGGCGGCTTTGGCCCCAAGATCATGATGTTCTACCAGGAGGAAGTCCTCATCCCGTGGGCCGCGCTGCGCCTAAACCGGCCCGTCAAGTGGATCGAGGACCGGGCCGAGAACTTCGTGGCCACTACCCAGGAGCGCAACCAGGTCCACGACGTGGAGATTGCCCTGGCCGCCGACGGTCGCATCCTGGGTGTTCACGACGTTTTCCTGCACGATGGCGGCGCCTATCACCCCTATGGGTTGACCGTGCCGCTCAACAGCCAGTGCACACTGCTCGGTCCGTACGACATCCCTAACTACTACTCGGAGTTTCGGGCTGTCTTCACCAACAAGACCATCGTTACGCCCTACCGGGGCGCGGGCCGCCAGCACGGGGTGTTCGTGATCGAGCGGCTACTCGACCTGGTCGCGCCGCAGCTAGGCCTCAGTGTGGTCGAGATCCGCCGCCGCAACTTCATCCCGCCCGATGCCTTTCCGTATAACAACGAGGTCATTTACCAGGACTTCGCGCCGCTCGTGTATGACAGCGGCAACTATCAGCCGGTCATGGACAAGGCCCTAGAACTGATCGAGTATGACCGCTTTGTCGCCGAAGAGCAGCCCCGCCTGCGCGCGGCCGGCCGGCACGTGGGCATTGGCGTGGTGGCCTACGTCGAAGGCACCGGCATTGGCCCCTATGAAGGCGCCCGCGTCAAGGTCCAAGCCAGCGGCAAGGTTTCGCTCGCCACCGGCATCGGCACCCAAGGCCAGGGCCACTTCACCAGCTTGGCCCAAATCGTGGCCGATCAGTTGGGCGTTAGCGTTCGGGATGTGGAAGTGGTCACCGGTGACACCGACCAGTTCTACTGGGGCGCCGGGACGTTTGCCAGCCGCGGCGCAGTGGTGGCCGGCAACGCCGTCAACGAAGCCGCCAAAGACGTGCGCAATAAGGTCTTGCGCCTGGCCGCCGAGCACTTCGAGGCCGCCGAGGAAGACCTGGAGTTGGTCGACGGCCAGGTGCGCGTTAAGGGCGTGCCGCAGCGGGCCGTCCCCCTGAGCGATCTGGCTGCCCAGGCCAACCCGCTGCGCGGCGCCGTCAAGCCAGGCACTACGCCCGGCCTGGAGGCGACCAACTACTTTGGACCGGCCAGCGCCGCCACTGCCAGCGGCGTCCACGCCATGATCCTGGCGGTCGACCCCGAGACCTTTGGCGTTCAGATTTTGCGATATGTTGTCGTTCACGATTGTGGCACTGTCCTCAACCCCCTGATCCTGGAGGGCCAGGTGCAGGGCGGGGTCGCCCAGGGCATCGGCAACGCCTTCTATGAACAGCTCGTCTTCGACGAGAATGGCCAGCTGCTCACGGGCACCTTTATGGATTACCTGGTGCCCACGGCCATGGAAGTGCCGCGTGTGATTGCCGGCCACACCGTCACCCTCTCGCCGCTCAACCCGCTGGGCATCAAGGGAGCCGGCGAGGCTGGGGCGATCCCGGTCGGCCCGCTCTTTGCCCAGGCTGTGGAGAATGCTCTAGCCGTGCCAGGGCTGGAGCTGCTAGAAATCCCGCTCAGCCCCAGCCGGCTGTGGGAGTTAGTCGAGGTGGCCAAATCATCGTCGTGATGGGCGCGGCCGGGAAGACCGGGCGTGCCGTTCTCAAGCCTCTGGCGGCCGCGGGGCAGACCGTGCGCGCCTTTGTGCGGCGTCCTGAAGACGCGCCCACGGTGACCGCCCTGGGTGCTCTGAGCGTAATCTCGGGCGACCTGCGCGACGTGAGCGACGTGCGCCGCGCCCTCACGGGCGCTCAGGCCGTCTATCACCTCTGCCCGAATGTTCACCCCGATGAGCTGGCGATCGGCCGGATCGTCATTAGGGCTGCGCGCTCAGCCGGCGTCAGGCGCATGGTCTACCATTCCGTGCTTCACCCGCAGACCGAGCGGATGCCCCACCATTGGGGCAAGCTGCGGGTCGAACAGGCGCTCTTCGAGTCCGGTCTGGACTACACGATCCTTCAGCCGGCGCCCTACATGCAAAACCTGTTGGCCGACTGGAAGGCCATCACTCAGCACGGTGTCCATACCGTGCCCTATCCGGTCGAAACCCGCCTTAGCCTCGTGGACTTGGACGACGTGGCCGCCGCGGCCGCCCAGGTGCTGAACCTGGAAGATTCTCGCCACGTTGGGGCGACCTACGAGCTGGTGGGCACGCTGCCCCTCTCCCAGACGGAAGTCGCGGAAAGGCTGAGCGCGCAGCTCGGCCGCCCGGTGCGCGCTCAGGTGGAGCCAATGGAGGAGTGGGAGGCCCGCGCCCGCGCGGCTGGCCGGGGCGATTATCAGCGCGCGACGCTGCGCGCCATGTTCGATTACTACGCGCGCTTTGGACTAGGTGGCAGCCCCCAGGTGTTAACCTGGCTGCTGGGCCGCTCCCCAACCTCGCTGGCTGCGTTCATCGCCCGCGCCCTGGTCTGAGGCCTGGCCGTGTTCACCCTGACCGCGGTGTCGATGACACCCGCCGCCCGCGCATGGCTTGCGCAATCGAGGCCGGCCCAGGTGCTCAACGTCTTCGACCGTGCCTGTAATCTGGTGGATGCGGCCGGCGAGGTAATGTCCATGGTCACCAATGCGCGGGGTTTGACGCCCTTTGGATTGGTCGTGGCGCCCAATCGCGCCGGCTCGTTCAAGGCCGTAACCGTCGAAAGCCAGGTGGTGCGGGCGCCGCCCGTTCTGCGTGTCGGGCCGTTGCGCCTGGATTACGCCGGCGAGGGTGTGCGCACATGGGATCCGCGCCCATCCTGGTCTGAGCTGCGAATCTGCCTGGATGCCGACCCGGGGCGCCTGGATGCGCTGGTGCGGCTGGTCGCGGACCGTGCCTTGCCGGGCAGCCTGCTCGATCTGTTCTTGGTCGCTGCGGATCGCTCACCCTTGCCGCCCGGGCTGTTCGGACGAGCGCGTGCGGGTGTTGACGATCTCGCGACGGGGCTGCTGACCGGCCAGCTCGAGCAGGCAGCCATCGGCGGACAGTGCCTGGCCGGGCTGGGCGCCGGGCTGACGCCAGCAGGCGATGACTTCGTGGTGGGCGCCTGTCTGGCGTCCTGGGCGGGCCTTTATGGCCCGGCCGCGCCCGACCTGGGGGCGGTCGTTGGTCGGGCGGTAGCGCCTCTGACTTCGACACTGTCCGCTGCCTATGTGCGGGCCGCCAGCCAGGGCGAATGCGCCCTCCCTTGGCACACCTTGTTTTCGGCCCTATGCCAGCCGGATAGCTCCCAGCGCCAGGCCGACCTGGCCGCCGCCGTCGACGCCGTGCTGTCTGTTGGGCACACCTCCGGCGCCGACGGTCTGGCCGGGTTCCTGGCGCTCCATTTCTTGAAGTCCACGATCAATTGGCCAACCGCCTGAGCGGCGCAGCCGCGTCGCCCATCATCCGCAGCGAGCAACGACTGCTTTCTCCACGAGGCCCCCATGAAGACCCTGATTAAGAATGGCACCCTTGTCACCGCCGCCGAGACCTTTCCGGCCGACTTGCTGATCGAGGACAACAAGATCGTGCTGCTCGGCCACGAGCTGCGACCGGAGGGCGCCCGCGTCGTCGATGCCAGTGGCAAGTACGTATTGCCGGGGGGCATCGATGTGCATACCCACATGGAATTGCCTTTCTTCGGGACCTTTGCCTCCGACGACTTCTATTCCGGCCAAAAGGCCGCGGCCTTTGGCGGCACGACCACCCACATCGACTTTGTCATCCAGGGCAAGGGCGAATCGCTGCATCAGGCGATGGAGAACTGGCACAAGAAATCAGATGCCAGGGCCGCGATCGACTACGGCTTTCACCTGGCCATAACCGACCTGACGCCGGCCGTCATGGACGAGATCCCCACCCTGGCCGGCGAAGGCATCACCTCGCTCAAGCTCTTCCTGGCCTACAAGGGCGTACTTCAGGTGGACGACACCACCTTCTTCAAAGCCCTGATGAAAGCGGCGGAGGCCGGCATGCTGACCATGGTCCACGCTGAGAACGGCGATGTCATCGACACTCTCATCAAGGCCGCATTGGCCAAGGGGCACCGCGCGGCCGAGTGGCATGCGCTGACGCATCCGGCCTGGGCCGAGGCCGAGGCCACTATGCGTGCCGTAGCCCTGGCCGGTATGGCTGGCGCCCCACTCTATGTCGTCCACGTCACCAACGCCATGGCCGTGGACCAGATCACCTATGGGCGGGCGCGCGGCCTATCTGTGATGGGGGAGACCTGCACCCAGTACTTCTTCTTCACCGTCGACAACCTGCGCCAGCCCGACGGGTCCAAGTGGGTGTGCTCGCCGCCCATGCGCACCGCCGCCGACCATGCTGCCCTGTGGGAGGCCGTGCGCAGCAATGCGCTGCAAGCCGTCTCCACTGATCATTGCCCGTTTTTGTTCGACGGCACGAAGCCGATTGAATACGAAGGCCAGCCGTTTGTGATGCCGGGCAAGGAGCTGGGCAGCGACAGCTTCGACAAGATCCCCAACGGCGTGCCCGGCATCGAGGACCGTATGCCGATCCTGTGGACCTACGGCGTGGGGCAGGGACGGATCAGCCTCAACCGCCTGGTCGAGTTGTGCTGCACGAACCCGGCCAAGATCTTCGGCCTCTACCCCCGCAAAGGCACCCTGGCCGTGGGCGCCGACGCCGATGTCGTCATCTGGAACCCGAATACGACGCGTGTGATGGGCGCCCGCACCTCGCACCAGCGCACCGATTACAACCTGTACGAAGGTTGGGAAATCCGCGGCGTCCCCGAGCAGGTCTACCTGCGCGGAAACTTGCTGGTCGACGGCGACACCTGGAACGGCGAGCCGGGCGGGGGAAGCTGGCTCAAGCGGGCCGCCCACGGCGCCGTGCTCTAGCCGGCGGTACAATAGGCCGGTGCTTACCTCTACTTAGGAGCCCGCCGATGACACCGATGATGTCTGCCGAAGAGATGGTGGCGCTGTCGAAGCGGCACACCTTCTACTCCTGGTCGGCCCAGGCCGCCGTTAACCCCATCCCCATGGTTAAGGCCAAGGGCGTCTATTTCTGGGACGCGCATGGCAAGCGCTATCTCGACCTGAACTCGCAGTTGATGTGCGTCAACATTGGCCACGGCGACCAGCGCGTGATCGACGCGATCAAGGCTCAAGCCGACGAGCTCGTCTACGCGGGGCCGGGTATGGCCACCCCGGTGCGCGCCGAGCTGGGGCGCATGCTGGCCGAGCTCACGCCCGGCGACCTGAACAAGTTCTTCTTTACGTTAGGCGGCGCCGAGGCGAACGAAAACGCCATCAAGCTGGCGCGCGGCTATACTGGCCGCCAGAAGATCATTACCCGCTACCGCTCGTACCACGGCGCCACTGCCGGCGCCATCAGCCTCACCGGCGATCCGCGCCGCTGGGCCAACGAGCCCGGCCTCCCGGGGATTGTGCGGGTGTTTGATCCTTATCAATATCGCAGCCTGCTCTACCAGGCGGGTGACAGCGACGAGGTCTTTGCCCGTAAGTGTCTCGACCAGGTCGAAGAAGTCATCCAGTACGAGGGCGCGTACACCATTGCCGCTATTTTCATCGAGACGGTTACGGGCACCAACGGCCTGATCATTCCGCCGGAGGGCTACCTCCAGGGCCTGCGCGCGATCTGTGACAGGCACGGCATTCTGCTGATCTGCGATGAGGTCATGTGCGGACTGGGCCGTACCGGCACCTGGTTCGCCGTCGATCACTGGAACGTGGTTCCCGATTTGATCACCATGGCCAAGGGCTTGACCTCCGCTTACATGCCGCTGGGCGCGGTGGCCATGAGCGGCAAGATCGCGGCCTATTGGGACGATCAGATCTACTACGGCGGGCTGACCTACAACGCTCACCCCATGTCGCTTGCCGCCGCGATCGCCAACCTCAAGGTCATCCAGGACGACGATCTCCTGGGCAACACCCAGCGGCAGGGCCGGGTGATGGCCGGCCTGCTGGATGACCTAAAGGCGGAGCATCCCTCCGTGGGCGACGTCCGCTCGATCGGCCTGTTCGGCATCATCGAACTTGTCAAGAACCGCGCGACCAAGGAGCCAATGGCGCCCTTCAACGGCACCAGCCCTGAAATGCAGCGTCTGGCCGCCTTCTTCAAGGACCACGGGCTCTACGTCTTCATCCACTGGAACAACTTCTTCACCAACCCGCCTCTGTCGATCACCGAGGCCGAGCTGCGCGGAGCCTTCGAGATCATCAACCGGGCGCTCGAGTTGACCGACGCCGCGGTGACCGGCTGAGTGGCGCGGCCCGCGGGGTGATCGGCCCAGGTGGATCGCGCCTGCTCGCGGACCAGCCTGCTGTCGGCCTGGCGACCGGAGCCCTTCGTGAGCCGTCACCGATCGGCGCGCCCCTGCTGATCTTCGCCTTAGCGCCTTAATGCTCATGGCGTGCCAGGTCTTTCTTGTGTCGGTGGCAACACGCGCCCAGTTGGGAGCCTAGATGCCCGTGGTTGTCACCAGTTGGCGCTCAATCTGCTGGCGGGTCACGGCCACTCGCACAACGTCGCGCCGCCCTACGGCCTTCGCCCGCCCGGCGATCCGCCGAAGACATCCCCGCGCACGTCAGCGCCGTGGCAACCCTAGCCGAGGTCCGCGGAGAGCGGGTGGCGCCCTGGACCACACGGTGAGGGGCGTTCTACGCCGCGCTCTAGCAAGACGTCATGCGGGCCAATGGCCTCGCCTTTCCGCCAGCGCCGGTGACCCGGCGGAGGTCGATGCTCGGCAGCGGCAATTGGTCTCGGTCGCCGCCCGCGTCGTCCGCGCTTACCCGCAGCCATTCGCCCGCGCCTATGCTGGAGGGTCTGAACTCGTGTGTGCCGAAAGAGCATCGGTTCTGGTGTTCCGTGCTGACCGGCCGCTCCACCGTGCCCAGCCGGCAGCCCGTCGCTCGTCAGGGTTTCGCAGCTCAAGGCAGCTAAACGGTTTCAGACGTAAAATAGCCGGGAGACAGCTTCGGCGTCGCGTCCCATGCGCAGTGGCTCCTTTGACCAGGCGGCAAGTGATTATGATGCGGCTCGCGGTTTCCCGCCCGGGATAGCCGAGACGGTCGTCGGCGCGGCGCTGGAATGGCTCGGGTCAGCGCGCTGCGTCTTGGAGATCGGCGTCGGCACTGGCCGCATCGCTCGGCCGCTCCTTGACCGGCGCGTCGCCGTCGTGGGTGTGGACCTGTCGCGGGCGATGATGGACCAACTCCTACTCCAGCTGCCGCCAGGCGCCTGGCGCCCGCCGCTTATCCAGGGCGATGCGCTGTGCTTGCCGCTGGCTTCAGGCGCCTTCGACGCCGTGGTGACTGTCCATGTTCTCCACCTGTTGTCGGATTGGCCGGCGGCCCTATCCGAAGCGCGCCGCGTGCTGCGCCCGGGCAGCGCACTGCTCAGTGGTTACGACTGGCGACCGCCCCATTCGCCGGGGGCGCGGCTGCTTGCGCGCTGGCGCGAGCTGCTGGCCGCTGCCGGCCTGGTCGGCAGCGGCGGGGGCGGGCGTGACTTTCCTGACATCCAGGCTGCACTGCTGGCTTCCGGGGCGCAGGTCGAAGAGCGCACTGTCGGTGAGTGGACCGTGGCCCGCACCCTGGCCCGCCAGATCGAAACAATCGAACACCGCACCTGGGCGCTTGGCGCGGAGGCTCCCGTTGAGGTTTATCGGCGCTGCCTGGCCGAACTGCGTTCCTGGGCCGCTGCCACCTTTGGCGGCCTGGACCGAAGTTACTCGGTTGCGCACCGTTTTGTCTGGCAGTGTTACCGCTGGCTGACCGCGGAGCATGGGGGCTGAGCGCGTGAGTGCACTCACGATCCTGGCGCTGGGCTTAGCAGTCTACCTGTCTGTCCTGGCGTTGATCCTCATTGGAGCTTGGCGTCGATCTGGCCTGCCCCTGTCTCAGGCGCTGCGCGCCGGTTGGCAGGCGCCCCGGTATACCGATCCAGGCGAGGACCGCCTGACGCAGACACTGGCCTCTATCCTGCGCGAGACGTTCCTCATCGTCATTGGGATGTCACTGCTCCTGGCCGTGACGCCCGTTGGCGCCGCCCGGCTGCTGCCGCTCGTGTTGGGGGGCTGGCTGGCAGGCGCTCACGTCGGCCTGTATGTCCTCATCTGGCGCCGCCGGGCGCGCCTGGCCCGCGCGCTGTACCCGTTGTTGCTCTTCCTCATCGTTACCCTGGGCCTGGCGCTCAGCGGAGGTTTTCACGGGGCGGGCGCGTCGGCCTATCTGCTGGTGATCATCGCCGCTGGGATGCTCCAGGGGGCCGTCAGTGCTGGGCTGTATGCCGCCGCCAGCAGCCTGCTGCTGGTGGCTGTCTCACTGCTCGAATCGCTTGGCCTGATCGTTGGCCTGACAGGGCCGGGCCTGCAGCCGGCCTGGCTCATGCAGGTCGCTGTGTTTGTCATGTCCGCCGTGATGCTGCGGCTGGCGGCCCAGCGCCTGGCAGCCGAGCTTCGGCATGTCGACCGGCTACGCGCCGCCGAGACGGCGCAGGCCCAGGAGTTGGCCCAGGCCCTGGCGGCCGAGTGCAAGCATGCCCAGCACCTGGAGCTGCTCAACGATTTTGCCCGCGGCCTGACTGCGCTCAGTGATCCGCAAGCGTTGATGAACGAAGCCGCGCGGCGCTTGTGCCAGTCCTTCGGCTTCGAGGCCGCCGCCGTGTATCTGGTCGAGGATGACGCTCTGATCACGCGGGCCACGTTTGGCCTCTTCACGACCCGGCGCGTGCCTGGTCAGCGCGTGCGGTCGAGCCAGGGGGTGGTCGGTTGGGTCAGCCTGCATGGGGAAAGCTGCTGGATTGAGGACCCGGCCGCCGATGCGCGCTGCGCTCCCGATGACAGTCGCGGCCTGGCGGGCATCGTGGTAGTACCACTGCGCCTGGCCAAGAGCGTCGTGGGAGTCCTCGAAGTTGCCAGCACAGACCCTAGCCGCTTCGACGCGACCGATGTGCGTACCCTGGAATCCCTGTCCGATCTGGTCGTGGCCGGCCTGCAGACCAATCAACTGATCGTGCAGCTGCGCCACCGCCAACGCCTGACCGAAGGCCTGCGTCGCATTGGCGCGGCGGTCAATACCTCGCTCGAGTCTTCTACGGTCCTGAATACCCTATGTGCCGAAACATGCGCGGTCTTCCAGGCCGGGCGAGTCGAAGTATGGCTGGCGGACGACGATCAAGCCCGCCTCACCCGGGCCGCTGGCTGCGGGAGGTTGGCGGCTTCCGCCAAGACCGGGCAGCCCGAGGCCGGCCTCGACGTGGATGCGCAGGTCGCGCAGTCCGTGGCGCGCGGGCGCGCGCTGCTGTTCCCTGGCGATGGGCGCCCGGCGCGTTCGCTGGTGGTCGCGCCGCTGCGCACCGAGCGCGGCCTGCTGGGTGCGCTGGTAATCGCCGAAGCCGAGCGCGCCGCGCGCTTCACGCCCGAAGAATCCGGGGCGGCGGAGCTACTGGGCGCGCAGGTTGCCGCGGCGCTCGACAATGCCCGGCTATTTGCCAGCGGGCAGCGCCGGGCTGGCACCCTGGGACTGCTGAACGCCATCACCCAGGCCGCGCTGGAGGTCGGCGAGCTCCCCGCCCTGTTCGACGTCCTGACCAGCCGCCTGGCCGAGTTACTGGGTGCTGACGCATGCCTCCTGGCGCTGCGCGGCGCCGGCGGTGAGTTGGCTTTGGCCTCGGCGGCCGGTGAGCAGGCCAACGCTGCCGGGCCGTCTGTGGCCTGGGAAGCGCTCACGACCGCGGCGCTGGACGCCGGACAGCCGCTGGCCGTGCCCGATGTCCAGCGCTCTTATTATGCGCTGACCGCGCCAACAGCGCCGGATGCGGCGCGCGCCGTGTTCGCGGTGCCGCTATTGGCCGGTGAAGAGCGCTTGGGCGCGGCCTTGTTGATGTTCCGTCAGCCTCGCTCGTTTGCGCCCGATGAGCTCAGCGCCGCCGAGCAAGCAGGCCGGCAGCTGGCTTTGGCACTGGCTCGCGTGCGGGCACTCGAGGCCGAGCGGCGGCGCAGCGCTGAGCTGGAAACACTGCGGGCCGCCAGTCTCCGCCTGACCTCTAGCCTGGAGCTAACCCAGGTGCTGGAGGCCATCCTCCAGCAAACGCTCACGCTGGTCGGCGCCAGTGACGCGCACATCTTTCTCTACGATGGACACACCCTCACGTTCGGCGCCGCCCTCTGGGCCGAGGGCCACCGCGAGGAGCCATTCACCACCGCGCGCCGCGGCGGCCTGACCGAAACGGTTGCGCTCACCGGCCAGCGCCTGGCCGTGACGGACGTCAACCGGCATCAGCTCTTCAACGATTGGCGATGGGGCGGCGCCATCGTTGGGCTGCCACTGCGTATGGGGCAGCGGGTGTGTGGCGTCATGAATGTGGCCTACACTCGGCCGCACGTTTTTGACGAAGGCGAGCTGCGCATCCTGGACCTGCTGGCCGACCAGGCCGCCGTGGCGCTCGAGAATGCCCGGCTGTTCGAATCCGAGCGACGCCAGCGCGAGTTGGCGGTCGCTCTGCACGAAGCCAGCATCGCCCTCAGCACGACCCTGGAAATCGACACTGTCCTTGACCGCTTGCTCGATCAAGCGGCGCGGATTGTGCCCTGTGATGCTGCCTCCCTGCTGGTGCTCGACGCTGACAGCCAGGGCGCGCGCATGGTGCGCCATCGCGAGCTTGAAGGACTCGATTCCGAGGCCTCAGACTTGCTGGCTTCACCCGATCAACACATCAGCCTGGCGCCCAATCTGCGCTGGCTGACCGAGACCCATCGCCCCCTGCTCATCGCCGACACGCGCGAGGCTCCTGGCTGGGTCGCTAGCCCCATCGACGCTTACTTACCTGCCCTGTTGGGAGTGCCCATCGTGGCGCAGCGGAAGGTTATTGCCTGCTTTGTGCTGCGCAAACGCGAGCCAGGCCACTTCCAGCCCTTCCATGCCCAGCAGTTGTCGGCCCTGGCTGGCCAGGCCGCGCTGGCGCTTCAGAACGCGCGCCTGTTCGACGCCGAGCGACGCCGTGCAGCGCAATTGGCGCTGTTGTCAGAGGTCAGCCAGCAAGTGGCTGACACGCTCGATGAAGCCCAGTTGCTGCAGCGCGCGGCGGGCGCCTTGGTCAATCGCCTAGGCTTCTCCGAGGCCGCCATTATGCTGCCCGCCGAGGCCGGTGAGCTTACAGTGGTGGCTCTGGCCGCCACCGAAGCCATCCCCGTCCAAATCGGTTTCCGCCTGAAGATGGGCACTGGCGCAGCCGGTCATGCAGCCCTGACCCGTTCCACTTACCTGGCCAACAACATCGCCGAGGATCCATACTATTTCGATTCGCTTGGCCGGTCTCAAGGTTCGGCGTTGGCGCTGCCGCTGCTGCGCGAAGGCCAGTTGCTCGGCATGATCTACGTCGAGACCGGCCAACCCCAGGCCTTCAGTCCGGTCGACGTGGTGGCCCTGGAGACGCTGGCCCAGCACGTAGCGACTGCCCTGCAGAATGCGCGCCTGTATGCCGCTCAGCGCCGCCGGGCTGAAGAGGAGCGCTTGCTGCTGTCGGCCGCCCGCGACCTGTCGGCCGGGCTTTCGCAGGAGGCCGTGCTCAACGCGGCCGTCCGGCACGTCACGGCTGCGCTCCAGGCCAGCAGCAGCACCGTCTCGCTCTGGGATCGCGACGCTGACCGCGTGGTCACCCTGCTCGATTACGCCCTGCCGCCCTCCACCGGTCAGGAGGCGGGCGGCACACCCTATCCGCTGGCTCGCTATCCCCAGACGCGCCGTGTGCTCGAGCAGCGCCTGGCCGTCATCGTGGCGGTCGACGATCCCGCTGCCGATCCAGCGGAGGTCGCTTATCTGCGTGCTCATCAGAATGGTTCTGCCCTTCTCTTGCCTTTGTTGGCGGCCGACAAAGTCTACGGGCTTCTGGAAGTGTTCCGCCTGGAGGGGCAGCCCGCGTTTACCGAGACCGATCTGCAGTTGGGCCAAAGACTGGCCGCTCAAGCCGGCGTGGCTCTCGAAAACGCCCGGCTGCACACGGCTGTCCAGGAGAACCTTCGAGAGCAAGATGCCCTGCTCAAGGCGAGCGAAGCCCTGCTGAGCACGCTTGAACTGGAGCCCTTGCTTCAGAATATCCTGGCTGCGGCGATCACGGCCATCCCGCCGGCTGAGAAGGGCGCCGTCATCCTGGCCGATCCGCAGCAGCGCTTGCTCACTGTGCGCGCCGCGCACGGTTATCGCGATCAGCGCGTGCAGGGCCTGTACTTCCCGATCCACCAGGGGTATCCAGGCCGCGCCTTGCGCGAAAACCAGCCGCTGCTCGTCGCCGATGCCGCCGTTTTCGACGCTGCCGTGTGGCCCAAGCAGTTACCCGAGCAGCTGCCCGAGCTGAGCGCCCTGCGCTCGGCGATCGTTGCGCCGCTTGCCCCTAAGGGAGCCGACGGCCCCCCATTGGGCGTCATCAGCCTCGGTGCTGCCCGGCCCAACACCTTCACGCGCGCCGACCTGCGCCGCCTGGTGGCCTTTGCTAACACCGCCGCCGTCGCCATCGACAACGCCCAATTGCACGCGGAGGTGCAGCGCCTGGCCGTCACCGACAGCTTGACCGGGCTGGCCAATCCACGCGCGTTCGAGCACGCGCTCGCCACTGAGTTTCACCGCGCCGGTCGCTACGGCTACGCTTTGTCGCTAGTCATTATGGATATCGACTCGTTCAAAGAATACAACGACACCTATGGCCACCCGGCCGGTAACGAGCGGCTCAAGGCCATCGCCGGCATTCTGCGCGCCAACGTGCGCGATCCTGACTTGCCGGTGCGCTACGGCGGCGAGGAGTTCGCGCTTCTGCTGCCCCATACCACCAAGGCTGGAGCTTTGGCGCTGGCCGAGCGCGTTCGCACCGCGGCTGAAGCCGTCGCCGGCAAGGGCGCCCGGCCAGGCCGGCCGATATCCGGCTACAGCCTGAGCCTGGGGGTTGCCAGCTTTCCCAATGATGCCCTCACCGCTGAAGAGTTGTTGCTGGCGGCGGACAACGCCGAGTTGGCGGCCAAGCGCGGCGGCAAGAACCGCGTCATCGCTGCCGCTCCGCTTCCTGAGGCTGCCCGCAGCAGCTAGCCCGCCGCGTGCGGTCTGGTACAATCCATTGCCGACGTCATGAAGCCTGTGCCTGTCTATCGTCCCGCACGCGGCGCGGCCTGTTTCCGATGGGCCGCGGCGTGACGCCTCGCGCGGCGCGTGGCCGTTTCAACGATGCGGCTGGCCGTCTGCTGCTAACCAGCCTGGTGGTCGTCATTGTCCTGTCCCTTTGGCTCCGCGGACATCAGCGAACTGTCGGCGGACCCTACGGCCAGACCGTCGCGGACACCACCCTCGGCGAGCTCCTTCCCGGCCGTTGTCTCGGGCAGACGTTCGTGGCCAATGCGCCGGGCCTGCATCGGGTGGACGTCTTCCTGGCGATCTATCAGCGTGTCAACCATGGTCCGCTGCGCCTGCATATCAAGGCCTCGCCCTATGTCACCGCCGACCTGGCCACCCTCACCGTCGACATGGCCGGAGTGCGCGACAATGCCTATCAGACCTTCAAGTTTGCGCCGCTCCCGCTGCCGGCAGGCGTGCCTGCCTTCTTTTGCCTCGAAGCGCCGGCCGCCAGACCAGGGAATGCCATCACCGTGGGTGCCCGCCAGGCTGACGCGTACGCCGGCGGCCGGGCGCAATTTCTGGATGGCCATGTCCCGTTGGGGGCTCAGGACCTGTCTTTCCTGCTGTTCTATCAGCCTGCCCCAAGCTGGGCAGTTGCGGCCGGGCTCCAGCGATTGGCGGCCAACAAACCCGGTTGGCTGGGCGAACCCCTCTTCTATGCCGCGGTGTTCGCCGCCTATCTGGCAGTCCTGGCCGCGCTGGCCTGGGGTCTCGGCGGCCGGCTGATCCGGCCCGTAGCGATCACATCCGTGGAGAGCGCCGTCGAGCCGGCGACGAGTGACCGGTGACGCCCATTGTCGCTTTTGAGCGTGTCAGCAAGCGCTATGTCCTGCGCCACGACCGGCCGCGCTCCGCGCGAGCTGTCCTGCTGCAGGCCCTGCGCCCTAGGTCTGCGCCGCTGACGCGAGAAACGCTTTGGGCCCTGCAAGAAGCCTCTTTCGAGGTCCGGCGCGGTGAAACGGTGGCATTGATCGGGCCGAATGGCGCGGGCAAGAGCACGGCGCTCAAGCTCATCAGCCGCGTTATTGTCCCCACGGCCGGGTGTGTGCGGGTGGCCGGCCGAGTAGCCGCACTGCTGGAGTTGGGCACCGGTTTTCACCCGGATCTGAGCGGGCGCGACAACGTCTTTCTCAGCGGGGCACTGATTGGCATGGATCGCGATACGATGCGGCGCAAGTTCGACGCCATCGTAGAATTTTCGGAGTTGGCCGACTTCATCGACGTTCCCGTCAAGCACTATTCCTCGGGCATGTTTGCGCGCCTGGCCTTCGCCGTAAGTATTCATCTTGACCCCGATGTCCTGCTCGTCGACGAGGTCTTGGCGGTGGGTGACCAGGCTTTTCAGCTCAAGTGTCTTGACCGCATCGCGCAGCTTCAGGCCGCTGATGTCACAATCTGCCTCGTCTCGCACTCGCTCGACACGGTGCGCAGCGTCTGCCGCCGCGCCCTGTGGTTTGACCATGGCCGAGTGCGCGCCGATGGGCCCGTGGACTCGGTCGTGCTCCAATACCAGGCCTACGCCACCGAGCAGGAGGCCGCGCGGCTCGATCACTTTTCCGGCGGCCCTGCCTCTCAGCGGTGGGGCACCCGGCGCCTCGAGATCACGGCGGTGCGCATCCTCGACGGCCGCGGCCAACCCAGTTCGATCTTCGCCACCGGCGAGCCGCTCGTGATCGAAATGGACTACGACGCCCACGGGCCAGTCGAGGCACCGCTACTGGGCCTAGCCGTGCACCGCCAGGACGGCGTGCACGTCACGGGTCCCAACACCGGCACCGGCGGACTGCGTCTGCCGCGCCTGGAAGGGCGCGGCACAGTGGCCTTCTCCGTGCCGGCGCTGCCGCTCCTCAATGGACTGTATCTTGTCTCCGTGGCTGCGGTGAGCCAAGACGACGGCGAAACCTACGACTATCACTCCCACCAGTACGCGTTTCGCGTGGCGAATCCGTCCGATTACCAGGGCGAGCACTACGGCCTGATGACCTTGGGAGGCGGCTGGAAAGTGGGCCGGGGGGCGTAGGGTGCGCGACGCGCCTGGCTGCCAGTTCGCTTCTGCTAGAATCTGGATCGTCAGGCTTCCGAGACCAGCGGTATGACCTTACCTTCAAACGACGCGCGCTTCTACGACGCTGCCTATTTTGCCCACGGCTGTGGCGAGCCTTACGGCCGCACTATCACCTGGCTCAATCTGTTTGGCGGCATAGCTGACGCGATCGTGCGCGAGATTGGGCCGCGCCGGGTGCTTGACGCCGGCTGCGCCATGGGCCTACTGGTGGAGGCATTGCGCGACAGGGGCGTGGAAGCATATGGCCTGGACTTCTCTGACTATGCCCTCCAGCAGGTCAGGCCTGATATTCGGCCCTACTGCCGCCTCGCCTCAATCACAGAGCCGCTGGCCGAACGGTATGATCTGGTCGTGTGTATTGAGGTATTGGAACATCTACCGCCCCGGGAAGGCGAGGCCGCAATCGCCAACCTCTGCGGCGCGGCTGGCGACCTGTTGATCTCGTCAACGCCCCGCGACTTCACCGAGGCCACCCACCTGAACGTGCAACCGCTTGAATACTGGGCTGAACGCTTCGCCGCCCACCGCTACGTGCGTGACGTGGATTTTGACGCCTCCTTTATCACTCCCTGGGCGATGCGCCTGCGCCTGACCACCGAGCCCTGGCAGCGTGTCGTCCGGGGCTACGAGCGCAAGTTCTGGCGCCTTTGGGAGGAGAACGTGGCGCTGCGCCGCCAGGTCGTGGCACAGCGTAATCCCGAGCTATTCGGCGGCCAGCCTCACGGCGCCGTCGCGGAGCGGTTGGCTGCCTGTGAGGCCCAAATTGCCCAGTTGGAAGCCCAGGTAAAGGCCTTTGAAGGGTCTCGACTGGTCCGTTGGGGGCGCCGCCTGGGACGGCTGCTCGGGCGTGAGCCTGGCGGGACGGGGCAAGCCTAGCCGCGGCCGGTAGAGCGCCAGATGCCGCCGCGCCCGTTCCTGGTCGTCAGTCACGAAGCTCCCGGCGTGCGGATGTCGGGCCCGGCCATCCGTTGCTGGCACCTGGCATGTGCGCTGGCCGCGGAAGTGCCAGTGATCTTGGCAGTGCCCGTCGACGCCGCGCGCGCTGACGCTTTGGCCGCCAGCGCACCGCCGCTGCGCCTGGCAGCCTTTGACTGGATCACGGGCGCCGGGCTGGCCGCGCCCTTGGCCGAGGCAGGCGCGTTGCTGGTGAGCGGCTTTGCGCTGCGGCACTATCCCGCATTGGCCCAGGCAGCCGCGCCTCTCGTCGTCGATCTGTACGACCCATTCCTGCTCGAAAACCTCGAGATCCATGCTGCCAGTCTTGTTCCCGATCAGGCCGCCCGCCATCGCCTCGATCTGGCCGTGCTGGATGAGCAGTTGCGGCGCGGTGATTTCTTCCTGTGTGCCAGCGAGACCCAGCGCGATTTCTGGCTTGGCATGCTGGCCGCGGCCGAGCGCGTCAATCCCCTCAATTTTCAGGCCGATCCCAGCCTGCGCCGCCTTATTGCGGTGCTGCCCTTTGGCCTGCCCGATGAGGCCCCCGTCGCTCGCCGGGCTGCGCTCAAGGGTGTGTGGCCTGGGATCGCCGCCGGTGACCAGGTCGTCTACTGGGGCGGGGGAATTTGGGAATGGTTCGATCCATTGACCGCCATCCGGGCGGTGGCCGCGCTCGCTCGACGCCGGCCCGGCCTGCGCTTGTTCTTTGCGGGGGTGCGGCACCCCAACCCGGCAGTGCCGGCCATGCGCCAGGTCGCGGCGGCCCAGGCTGAGAGCGCGGCCTTGGGCCTCACTGGGCAGCACGTTTTCTTCAATGAGGACTGGGTGCCCTATCACGAACGTGCCGATTACCTGCTGGACGCCGATCTCGGGATCAGCCTGCACTTCGATCACATTGAGACGCGCTTTGCCTATCGCACCCGTTTGCTGGACTACCTGTGGGCTGGCCTACCGATGGTGCTTTCGGCTGGTGACGCCTTGTCGGCCGAGTTGGCCGCGCGGGGCCTGGCACTGGTCACCGCGCCGGGTGACGTGACGGGTGTCGCCGCCGCCGTAGAAGCCTGGCTGGACGAAACGCCGGACCAGCGCCAGCGGCGCCAGGAACAGGTGCGCGCCGTGGCCCATGCCTGGCGCTGGTCCCAGGTGGTTACGCCGCTCGTGGAGTTTGCTCGCCAGCCGGTGTTTGCGCCTGACCGTGGCGCGTCAGGCCGGCGGCCCAGTCTGGAACCCGGTCTGCTGGCCAAGGCCTGGCAGAGCCTGCGCGCGCGCGGGCCGGCCGGGCTGCTGCGCGACATTCGGCTATACTTGGACGTGTGACAGCCAGCCATGCCTGCCGCTCCACCCCCGCTGGTCTCGGTGGTCATCGCCAATTGGAATGGACGGCATCATCTGGAGCCCTGTCTGGCTGCGCTCCAGGCCCAGAGCTATCCCACCTTCGAAATCCTCGTCGTCGACAACGGCTCCAGTGACGGCAGCTCACAATGGCTGGCCGACAACTACCCGGGTGTGCGCCTGCTGTGTAACCCGCGCAACCTCGGCTTCGCCGCGGCCAACAACCAGGGGATTCAAGCGGCGCGGGGACAGTACGTGGCGCTGATCAACAACGATGCCTTTGCCGAGAACGGCTGGCTCGATGCTCTGGTGGCTGCCGCCGAGGCTGAGCCCGGCGCCGGCATGGTGGCCTCGCTGATGGTCTACGCCGATCGTCCGTCCATGGTCAACTCGGCCGGTGTCTGCGTCGATCGCCTTGGTGTCAGTTGGGATTGTTCCGGCGGCTCCGGCGTGCCCTCTCCCGGTTCCCAGCCAATACCGGTGTTTGGGGCCAGCGCCGGGGCCGCGCTCTATCGGCGCGAAATGCTGGCAGAGCTGGGCGGTTTTGACGAAGCCTTCTTTGCGTATCTCGAAGATGTTGATCTGGCCTGGCGGGCCCGCTGGCTCGGCTGGCGGGCCATATTGGCGCCGGCCGCGCGCGTGCAGCACGTGGGGTCAGCCACCAGCCGCGAGGGCTCGGCCTTCAAGACCTACTACCTCGCCCGCAACAAGCTGCTGATGCTGGTGAAGAACTACCCCTGGCTGCACGCCTGGCGCTTTGTGCCGGGCCTGCTGTTGTACGACTTGCTGTCGCTCGCCAATAGTCTGCTCCTCCAGCGCACCGCCAGTGGCTTGCGTGGCCGGCTGGCGTTCTGGCGCCTGGCGGGGCACGCGCTGCGCCAACGCCGCAGGGCGCAGGCGGCCCGCCGGGCTTCGGCGCGCGAGGTTTTTCAGTGGCTCTCGCCCGCAGTCTGGCCCTGCCAAGTCCAGCAGCGCTACCAGCATCTCAGCCTGCCCGCGCCAGGGCAGGGGGCCTAATGCCGGCTGCCAACCAACCGCTGCGCTCGGTGGTGCTCTACAGCGCCGATCCGTGGGAGAGCGTTCTGCCCTGGCTGCGCGTGCGCGGTCCGGCTGCTATCAACGGTGTGCGCGTTATTCAAGGCAACCAGGGTGACAATGTTGCGCCCGAGTACGTCGCAGATGCCGATCTCGTGGTCATCCAACGCGACTTTGCCCGCTTCTGGGAGGCCTACCGGCAGATCGTGGCGCTGGCGCGTGCCGCGGGCAAGCCGCTCGTCTACGAGTTGGACGACCTGCTCTTTGACCTACCTGAAGGACACCTGGCTGCCCCGGCCTATACCGACCAGTTGTTTGCGGTGTTGGCCGCATTGGTCGAATGCGATCAGGTGGTCGTCACCACGCCGCCCCTGGCCGCCCGGGTCGGGTCTTTGAACCCCAACGTTGCCGTCGTGCCCAACTACCTCGACGACCAGCTATGGCCGCTGGCCGGCCGCCCGGACCGTCCGGCTTCCGCCGCACCCGTTACGGTCGGCTACATGGGCGGTCCGACCCACCAGCCTGACCTGGAGAGCGTCGCGGCTGGCCTGCTCCACTTGCTCGATCGCCGCGGCCGGCAGGTGCGCTTACATTTTTGGGGCGCCTCGCCGCCGCTGGCGCTGCGTGACCGATCCCAGGTGGCCTGGACGCCTCTCGACCAGCTCGACTATGCCGAGTTTGCCCGTCAGTTCGCCACCCAGACGGCGGATATCTTTATTGCGCCCTTGTGCGACAACGCCTTCAACCGCTGCAAGAGCGCCATCAAGTTCCTTGAGTACAGCGCGCTCGGGATGCCTGGTGTCTACAGCCGCCTCGAGCCCTACACCGCTGTCGTCCGCTCAGGCGAGAATGGATTGCTGGCCAGCACGCCGGCCGAATGGGAGGCCGCGCTTGACCAATTGGTCGCTTCGCCCGTGCTGCGCCAGAAGCTGGGCGCGGGCGCCCAGGCCACCGTGCGCGACCATTGGCGGCTCTCGGCGGGGGCCGGCGATTGGCTGGCCGCGTATCAAAAGGTGTTGGCCTCTGGCGCGCGCCCGGCCCTTTCGAACGATCAGCGTGCCATGTTCCTGCGCGTGGCCGAGCAGGTGCAGCCGCGCCACCGGGCGCTTGAGGCCTATGTTTGGTCGCTGCGTGCTGAGGTCAAGCGCCTCGAAGGCGTTGACCGCGAGCTTGCCGAGATTCGCGCCAGCCTGGCGTGGCGCGTGGCCCTTGCCCTGACGCGCTGGCGCGCCCATCTGGCGCCCGATGGCAGCCGGCGTAAACGGTTCCTGGATGCAGTTGTACACCGAACCCTGGTATCCTGAGTCGCGAGCTCTTTGACGACATGTTTTCTTATCGCCTTCCCCCGGGCGTTGAGGCCCAGACCGTTGAAGGCCGGCCCTTGCTGACCACCCCTGCAGGCGGCCGCGTTGCCGTGGACGACCGCCTGTTGGCCGTGTGGCGCGCCGCCGATGGCCGCTTGCCCGACGAGGTCCTGGCGCTTCAGCCCGTTCCCGGCGCCGCTCCCGACGAGGTCCGGGCCGCGCTCGCCTGCCTGGCCGAGGCCGGCCTACTTGAGCGCGTTGGCGTGCCTGTCGCGGCGCCGTCTGCGCCGTGCGCTGCCAGTGGCGTACCCGGCGCCGTTTCCGCCATCGTCGTCAGCCACAACGCTATGAGTTGGCTCGAGATCTGCCTGCCCTCGCTCGCCGCGCAGACCTACCCGGCGCTCGAGGTCATCGTGGTGGACAATGCCTCCACCGATGGCCTGCGCGACTGGCTGGCGCGCAACCATCCCGCCTTCAAGTGCGTGCACACTGAGCAATTGGTGTCGCTCTCAGCTGCCCTCAACCGCGGCGCCGAAGCAGCCAGCGGCCGCTACCTGCTCCTCCTCAATGCCGATATCCGCCTTGCCCCCGCCGCCGTGGCCGAGTTAGTGGCCGTTGCCGAGGCTCAACCCAAGTGCGCGGCCGTAGCGGCCATGCTCAGGTTCACCTGGGCGGAGGCCTTCATCAACGGGCTGGGCAACTACGTGCGCGACCACTCCTGGGGCGCCGACATCGCCTACGGCCACCTTGATCTCGGCCAGTTTGACCGCTGGCGCCAGGTGCCCTCGGTCTGCTTCGCCGCCACCCTCATTCCCCGCGACGCCTGGGATGCGGTCGGACCCGCCGATGAGGCCTTCCCCCTCTACTACGAAGACGCCGAATGGTCCTATCGTGCCCGCCTCCTCGGCTACGAGATCGCCGCTGCCCCGCGCGCCGTCATCTACCATGCCTTTGGCAGCAGTGTGCCGACCGGCGCTGCCGCCTCGCTTACGCCGCTCAAGCTGCGCCGCGCCGTCTTTGGCCGCCTGCGCTTCACGCTCAAGACCCTGACTGGCTCCACGCTGCGCCGCTTCCTGCGGAACTACCTGGCCGAGGATCGCAGCAACCTCCTCCGCGCCGCCGGTCGCCGCGACTGGGGCGAAGTCCGCGCCTATCTCGGCGCCTGGCTCGCCGCGCTCCTAAGCCTGCCACGACTTTATGGCCGCCGCCGCGCGCTACTCCGCCGCCGCCAGATCCCCGACGCGCAGCTTTTCGCCCAGCAGGGCGCGTGGCCCGCGCCCTTCGACCACAACGGCCTGCCCCGCCTTGACTGGCGCGCCGTGGCTGGCCACTACCTGCCCCTCATGCATACCGGCCAGGCCCGCCCGCTGCCTGAGTTCGAAGTCCCTCCGCGCCCCGCGCGCCGGCCCCACCTCCTCATCGCCAGCAACGACGTGGTCGCCACCCGCATGGCTGGCCCGGGCATGCGCTACTTGGAGATGGCCCGCGCCCTGGCAGCCGATTGCGATGTCACCCTGGCCGTCCCCGGCGAAACCGATTTCACCGAGCCGGGCCTACGCTTAGTGCGCTACGACGAGCGCCGGCCGCACAGCCTGCCGGTGCTTGCCCGGAATGCCGACGTCGCCCTGGTCTCTGGCTACATGGTCGAGAAGTTTCCTGACCTCAGCATGCTCGACACCCGCCTGGTCGTCGACCTCTACGACCCCTTCATGCTCGAAAACCTGCATTACTATGTGCGCGAGCCGCTGGCCGTGCAGGAAGGCGCCAACACCCACGCAATCAGCATCGTCAACCGCCTGGCCCGCCTCGGCGACTTCTTCATCTGCGGCAGCGAGCGCCAGCGCGACCTGTGGATGGGCGTCCTGGCTGCCAATGGCCGTGTCAACCCGCGTACCTTCGCCCAGGATGCCACCCTGCGCCAGTTAATTGACGTGGTCAGTCTTGGCTTCCCTGACCGCCCGCTCCACGCCGGTCGCCACCTGCGCGGCGTCCACCCTGCCTTCCCGCCTGAGAGCCGCATCGTCCTGTGGGGTGGGGGGATGTGGGACTGGCTCGATCCCCTCAGCCTGCTGCGCGCCTGGCCGGCCGTGCTTGGCCGCCACCCGTACGCCCGCCTGGTCTACCTCGGCACGCGCCACCCTAATCCCGACGTGCCCTCACACGCCGTCGTGGGCGAGTGCCTGCGCCTGGCCGAGGCGCTCGGCGAAAAGGACCGCTCTGTCTTCTTCATCGAATGGCTGCCCTACGCCGAGCGTGAGGCGCTGCTCAGCGAGGCCGACGTGGGCGTCGTCCTGCACCCCGTTCACGTTGAAACGCGCTACTCCATCCGCACGCGCGTCTTCGATTACTTCTGGGCTGGCCTGCCCGTGCTTGTTACCGAGGGCGATGTGACCAGCGAATGGGTGCGCGAGCTGGGGCTGGGCTGTGTCGTGCCTCCCTTCGATGAGGCCGCCATCGCCGCCGCCCTGGGCGACATGCTCTCCCGACCCAAGTCTGCCTGGGCCCCGGCCTTCGCGCCCCTGGCTGAGCGCTTCTCCTGGCAGCGGGTGGTCGAGCCTTTGCGCCACTACTGCCTGGCTGGTCAAAGCGCCCCCGACCGGGCCCCGCGCCGCGTCGAGCAGCCCGTCCAGCGCACAGGGCTGCGCCAGGCGCTCTATCTGTGGAGCACCGAAGGGTTCGGCACCATGCTCAGTCGTGGGCTGCGCTACCTGCGCCTGCGCTTATCGGGCTATTAGGCCGCGTGAAGGTCCTCCATGTGACCCAGGGCTACGAACCCGCCATCGGGGGCACCGAGTGGCTCATCCAACGCGTCTCGGAGGAGCTGGTCGCGCAGTTTGGCGACGAGGTCACGGTGTTCACCACAAACTGCTACAACGGCGAGGCTTTCTGGACTCCGCGCCTGCCGCGTATGCCTACCGGGTGGGAGAAGCGCTCCGGCGTCCGCGTGCGCCGTTTCCCAGTGCTCAGCCAGGTTAGCCGTGCGGCGCGCCTGGTGCAGGCCCCCGCCTACGGTTTCAAGCTGCCTGGCAACCAATACCTGCGCGCTCTCGCCAGCGGCCCGGTCATTCCCGGCCTGGCCGACGCCATTGCCCGCCAGCCCGCCGACGTCATCGCTGCTTCGTCATTTCCGCTGCTGCACATGGTTGCCGCCCTGCGCAGCGGTCACCGGACCGGCCGTCCCGTGGTGCTCGCCGGCGGTCTGCACCCAGACGATGACTGGGGTTTCGGCCGGCCGATGATCTACCGCGCCATCCAGCAGGCCGACGCCTACATCGCCTATACCCAGTTCGAGGCCGACTACGTCATCGCCCGCGGGGCCGACCCGCGCCGCGTCCACATCGTCGGTACCGGCGTCGACCTGGAGCCGTTTGCCGCCATCACGGCCGAGGCGGCCAAGGCGCGTCTGGAGCTGGGCAGCGCACCCGTGATCGGCTTTATCGGTCAGATGGGGCATCACAAGGGTCTGGACACTTTGCTGCGTGCCATGCCGGTCGTCTGGCAGGCCGTGCCCGAGGCGCGTCTACTGATTGCTGGGGCACGCACCCTGTACAGCAACTTCGTCGAGGCCGAGATCCGCAGCTGGCCCGCGGCCCAGCAGGAGAAGGTCCAACTGATTTATAACTTCGAACACGACGAGAAGTACGCGCTCTTCCGCGCCATCGACGTCCTGGCCTACCCATCGGGCTACGAGTCGTTCGGTATCTCATACCTCGAGGCTTGGGCTTGCGGCCTGCCGGTCGTCGGTTGCTGGCGCGGCGCAGTGCCCTGGGTGGTGTCTGCCGGGCGCGATGGCCTGCTGGTCGACTATCAACACGCCCTGCAGTTGGCTGACGCCTTGGTCCTATTGCTCAGCAATCCCGGCTGGGCTAAAGTGCTGGGTGCCGCCGGCTACCAGAAGGTCCGCACGCGGTACAACTGGCCTGAAATTGCGCGCCGCTTCCGAGCAGTGTACGCCGACGCCCAGGCCGCCACTGGAAGGGATAAGTTCCATCTTAATGCAGCGACTGAGTAGATACCTGTTGCTCCTGGTGCTGGCCATCCCGGCCTGGCCTCGCCAAGCTCCGGCGATCGAAGGCGGGCAAGCGGGCGCCGCGCTGGTGGCCGAGGGCCAGGATTTCGCCACACAGGTGCTGCGCGACCCGTGGGACATGGCCTCACTCAGCGACGTGTCCCTGTATCTCAACCGCTCCGGCCAGTCCTACGACACCCAGAACATCCAGGTCTCCAACGGGGTCTTCTCGGCCCAGTCCACCGGCACCGCCGACACGAACTTCAGCGTGCTCTTCCCTGGCATTGAGGGCGCGATCAAGGCTGGCAAGGTCGGCGCTCTATACCCCATCACCTCCGCGGCCTATCAATGCCTGTACGTGGCCATGCAGGTCGAGGGCGGCGGCAGCTACGCCCAGGTCATGTGGTTCGAGAACGATCAGCTTAACACCGGCACCTGGGGCGTTGGAGAGGCCCTGCTCACGACGGACTCGCGCTGGACGGTCTATTTCTGGGATCTGAGCCAGGCTCCGGGCTACGGCACCGGCTGGACCGGCCGCCCCGCCTGGCAAGGCCTGCGCATCGACCCGTCGAACCAAGCCAACCGTAACTACGCCGTCGACTGGGTGCGACTGACCGACTGCGATCCCGTCATCCACACCGTGACCTGGACGCCCAACGGCGGCGTCAATGCCGTCTGGGTCCAGCCGCAGGGCACGAGCCGAGCTATCCTCGCCAAGGCGGGCGTGAATGGCAGCTCGGGCTCCACCCAGCTCGACGTACAAGGCCTGGAGCCCGGGATCTATACAGTCCGCCTCGGCACGAGTGCCGGTTGCTGCACCCTAAATGCCAACAACGGCGATCTCACCGTCAATCAGGCGCCGATTGCCGAATTTGTGACCCCCTCGTTCATAAGCGGCGCCGACTACGCCTCCCAGGCCGGCAACACCTGGGACTTCGCCGATGGGGCCGACCTGGTCCAATCTTCGGGCACGAGCGCCAACATCGGCGGCGGTCAGCTTGAGCTGAACACCCCCTCGGGGCCGCCCCCTGGCGGGACGGACGCGCAGGTTTGGCTGAACTCGCCATTCGACCTAAGCGGTGGCGACTATCGCTACCTGGTTTTCCGGCTATCCACGGAATGGATCGCGCCCTGGCCCAATGCGCCCCAGGGCATGATCGGACGCTGGATCTGGTCAATCCAAGGTGCAAGCGGGCAGCCGGCGAACCGCTGCTACCTGGTCAGCCACGATATTCCCCTGGACCTGGGCTGGCAGACCTACGTCATCGACCTGCACGACGCCTTCAACGGCGTGCCCGAGGACACCTCGGTGATCGACTGCCCGGGTCAGCCGGCGGCCTGGGCCAACACCGGCTCGATCCTGGATCTCCGCTTCGACCCCAACGAGAACATCACCGAGGACAGCGACCCGATCACCGACGGCGGCCCGTTTCACCAGCGCATCGACTGGTTCCGGCTCGCGGCCCCCGATCACGTCTTGCGCGGCACCCCCTACCTGGTGCAGATCGAGCTCAACCAGCCGGGCAGCGCCGTCGACAGCGTCAACTACTACTACACGATCAACCGCGACAACCCCACGCAGTCCGCCGCCCAACGCTGGACACCCAGCCCGCCGCTCGGTCCCTACGAGGTCTTCGTGCCGCTGCTCTCGCGCGGCGCCGGGGCAGTCGGTGGGGCCGATACGCTGCCCCAGGCCGATCTGAGCTTCTGGTGGGATACCGACGGCGTCACCGCCAATACCTATTACCTGTGCGCGGTGATCAGCATCGACCCCAACACCGCCACCTACTGCAGCGCCGCGCCCATTGTGGTGCAGTAAAGACGCTTCAAAGCACGGGGCGGCGCGCCGTCCCGTCTTTCAGGCCGGCTTCGGTCCTGGTGGCGGCCGCCAGTGCCGGTAGCGCCACAACGTCCCGATCGCCGAAAGCGCATCTTGCGGCCGGATCTTCTTGCCGGCCAGGTACGGGCGGCCCGCGTATGACACCGGCACTTCGTAGATCCTGTGGCCGGCCCGGATCACTTTAGCCGTGATTTCAGGGTCGATGTCGAAGCGGTCGTTGTCGATCCCTAGTTCGCACAGCAGCGCGGTGCGAAAGAGCTTGTAGCACGTCTCCATGTCGGTCAGGCGTTGGCCGTACAACGCGTTGAACAGGACTGTCAGCAGGCGGTTGCCCAGGTAGTGTGTCCAGAGCATGCCCGACCGGGGTCCGCCGCTAAAACGCGAGCCGTAGACCACTTGGGCCCCGTCGCGCGCCACCGGCGCCATCATCTTCCGAAAATCGCGCGGGTCGTATTCCAGGTCGGCGTCCTGGATCACCAGGTAGTCCTCGCGCGCCAGGCGCAGCGCGTTGCGCAACGCCGCGCCCTTGCCCTGGTTGCGCCCATGAAAATGCGCCTCCACCCGGCCGGCCGCCTCCAAGCGGCGCACGACCGCCTGCGTGTCGTCCGTCGAGCCGTCGTCGACGACGATGATCTGCCGTACGACCGGCACCTGCTCGAGCCGCTCCACGATCAGCTCGAGCGTGTCAACTTCGTTGTAGACCGGTATCAGCGCCGACAGGCGTATCGGCGCCGGCAGCGGGGGCGAGCTCATGACTGATCTCCTCGATGATGGCCACGAGCGCGGGCCACGACAGCCGTTGGCGCGCCTGGGCGGCCGCCGCTCGCATGGGCGCCTCCAGCCCCTCGTCCAGGAAGCGCCGGATGGCCCCGGCCAACGCGCCAGCGTCGGCCGGCGGCACGATGAGGCCATTCTCGCCGTCGCGCACGGTCTCGGCCAGGCCGCCCACCGCCGTGGCGATGATGGGCAGGGCGTGGTGGATCGCCAGCATGCCGACCGCGCTCTGGCTGCCCGAGAGGTAGGGGAGCACCAGCACGTTCGCGCCGGCAAAGTAGGGCTCGATCTCTTCGTTGCGGACGTAGCGGTTGTGGATCGTCACTCGCCCGGTCAGGCCCAGCTCGGCCGCCAGCCGGTGGTATTCCTGCTCATCCTCCCAAAACTCGCCCGCGATGAGCAGGTGGGCCGGCCCCGACACCTGGGCTAGCGCTTGCAGCAGGTAACGCAGCCCCTTGTAGCGCCGCACGAAGCCAAACGCCAGCAGCACTGGCACTTCTGGTGGCGGCAGGCCAAGCACCTGGCGGGCCGCGGCCACGCTCAGCGCCTTGCTCGCAAAGGCATCGTAGACCGGCAGGTGTCCCAGCGCGATTCGCCGGCTCGGGAAGGCGCGCTCCAGCATGCGCCGCTCGGCCGTGGAGTTGACGATGTAGGCATCGCCCAGCCAGAGTCCCAGCCGCGCGAGCTGCCATTCCAGCCGCGGGCTGTCGGGCTCCCACAATTGGTGGCAGTAGAACAGCACCGGCAGCCGCGCCCGCCGGGCGGCCAAGCCGATCACTAGCAGCAGCGGCAGCCAGTATGGCGTCCACCACTGCAGCAGCACCACGTCGGGCCGCTCGGCGAGGATCAGTCGCGCCGTGCGCCACCACGACAGCGGGTTGAGGGCGTCGAGCGTGCGCTCGCAGGGCTCTTCCAGTATCTGGTCGCTGGGGTCGCGCTCGGTGTTGCCAGGGAACAACCAGCCCGGGTACTGGCGCCAATACGAGAAGAAGCGCACCGCATGCCGCTGGCGCAGCCGGTTCACCAGCAGGGTGGTGAAGTGCGCGATGCCGCCCCGAAAGGGGTAGGTGGGGCCGACGACGCAGTACCTCACGGCGCCGGCCCCAGGCCGAAGATGGTGACGCCGTCCTGGACGTAGACCACGTGGAACAGGTCAGGGCGGCCGTATAGCGCGTCCACGTTGATGTGGTCAGCCTCGGCCGGACCGGGCTGCGCATGCGCCCCGCTGTAAACGTAGTCGTAGCCGGCCTCGGCCAGCCGGGCGAAGTTGTCGGGCGTGGTCAGGTCCAGCGCGACCGGGGTCTTGTCGGTCAGCGGCCGGCCGCGCATCGCTTCGGCCAGGCCGTTGACGCGCTCGGCGAAGCCGGCCTCCAGGCCGCGCTCGCTGCCGTAGGTGAGCGGCGGCAGGTTGGTGGCGCGGCCGGCCAGCAGCGGCAGCCACCAGCCGCCATCGGAACCGGCGATCAGCGTCCCGCCGTAGGCCGGGAACACATTGACGAAGAACAGCGCCTCGGCCGGCGTGTTGGCCTTGATCCAGTCGACCGCCCGCGCGTCCGCCGGGGTAAACAACTGGTGCTCGGGCGCGTACAGGTGATCGAGCTGCCAGCCATAGCCCCACACGCTGCCCGCCACCAGGGCGGCTCCGGCGGCGGCCAGCACCGGCCGGCGCGCCCAGCGCTCGGCCCAGCGCTGCCCCATGCCCAGCGCATAGCCGGCCAGCGGCACGACAGGCAGGTATAGGGCGATGTAGACCACAAACGAGTCGATCACGCCCGATCCTGGCAGGCCCACCAGATACGGCACTACGGCCAACAGCATCAGCCCGGCCCAGGCGGCCAGCAGCGCCACCCGCCACGCTCGGCGCGCCACGGCGATTAGGAACCCCGCCGCGCCCAGGGCCATGAGATAGCTCTTGAGCATCAGGGGCGGGATCGGTGTCAGCGTGGCGTAGCCGGCGATGCGCGCGGCATCGACGCCGCCGTTGACGAAGCCGGCCGCGTTGCGCACCAGGAACCCGCTCAGGGTGTTGGCCAGCCAGGGGGCCGCCAAAACCAGCGCCAGCCCGCCAATGGCCGCTCCGCCGAGCGCCAGGTGCCCCGCTTCGCTCAACGCCGGCCGGCGCAGCAGGCGCGCCAGCAAATACAGGGCCAGGAACATCGCGGCGAAGATACTGACAATATAGTGCGTCAGCAGCAGCCCGGCGGTGAGCGCCGCCGCCAGCAGCACCGGCCGCCACCCCAGCCGCGGCCGTTCCAGCGCCGCCAGCCAGGTGATGACGACCGCCGCTAGCAGCACCTGGCCGGTTAACTGCGGGTAGCGGCCCCAGTTGTAGTAGTAGGCCGGTTGGATGTTGATGAAGCCGGTCAGCAGCGCCGCCCACAGGCCGGCGGCCTGGCTGCGGCTGAGCCACGCGATCAACGCGTAGGCGGCCGGCAGCGTGGCGGCGCTGAGCAGCTGCCCGACGACGACGACGCACTGCGTCACCGGCAGCCCGGTCAGCCAGTGAAACAGGGCGACGTTGCCGTGGAAGCCGAAGTGGTAGGTGAAGGTCGCCAACGGCGCATAGGGCAGCCAGGTGGTGAAGAGGCCCTGGTTGTCCACCAAGAGCTGCGCCATCAGCGTGTGATGGTACGAGTCGCCCCACAGGCCAACCGGCAGGTTGCGCACGAAATACAGCCGGCCGATCACGGCCAGCAGGCTAAGCCCTGCGAGCGCCAGGGCAGGCCAGGCGCTCGCGGCCCGCGCCGCCCCACGTGGCCGCGGACGCGCGGAACTGGAGCGGAGGACCAGGGCCAGGGCCGCGGCTGCCACGTACCCCAGCGTGACCCAGCGGTTCCAGGGCAGCCCGGCCAGGTCGAACAGCAGCAAGCCCAGCGGCGGGAGAGCCAGCCCGGCACACAGCGCCACGGCCAGCCGCATCAGCCCTGCTAGGCGGCCAGGCCACAGCCAGCGCAGCAGCGCCAGCCCGGGCAGCAGCCACAGCGCGGCCGCGGCGCCGACGGCCTGGAGCAAGAACAGGCCCTGCCGCGCCGCCCAGGCCAGCGACTCCGGCCCGGCCCAGGCAGCCAGGGCGGCGAGCCACGCCGCGCCGGCGGCTGCCCAAAGCAGGGGAGTGCTGAGCCAGGCGGGGACTGCGGCGCGGGCTGGTTTTGCGGCTCGTTTTGGAGCACTGACCACGCGGGCATTGTACCCTATCCGCCCTCAAACAACCCTGCCCTGGCCGGGTTGCTGCTCGGCCAGGGCAGGGCTTCTACTCACTCGCTGAGGCGCCCGAGACCGCCGGGGTCGGGGTTGCCGTGCGGGCAGCCTCGTCCGCGCTGCCGTCTAGTCCCGGTTGATCCACGGCAGCCACTGGTGCCACGGCGCGACCCGGTGTTCGCCACCGCGACCGCGCCGGGTGTGCTGCCCGCTCTTAGGTGGCCCAAAGGCTCTGTGAATGTGGCCGATAGCGCTGTGGTCTGCGGTATAATGCCCAGGCCAGCGTATGCCCAATCCCCTTCGCCAGCGCTCGCGGCCTGGTTCGGCCCCATGGATCTGCTGTTCTTGCTGACCCAGGATCTTGCGAGTCCCTCGGGTTTGGGCCGCTATTGGCCGCTGGCCCGCCAATTGGTCCGCTTAGGCTATACGGTGGAGCTGGCCGCGTTGCATCCCGCCTGGGACAGGCTGCGCCGGCGCGCCTTTGAGCGCGACGGCGTTCGCGTGCGCTACGTGGCGCCCATGCACATCAAACGGGCTGGCAACGTCCGCAGCTATTTCACGCCCACGCAATTGCTGGGGGTGACGGCGCGCGCCACCCTGGCGCTGGCCGCCGCGGCGCTGTGTTCGCGCGCGCCCATCGTTCACGTCGCCAAGGCGCAGCCCATGAACGGTCTGGCCGGCTGGCTGGCCGCCCGCTTGCGGCCTGGCCGGCAGCTCTACCTCGACTGCGACGACTACGAGGCGGTCTCGAACCGGTTTGCCGGCGCCTGGCAGCAGGGCATCGTGCGCTGGTGGGAGGATCGCTTGCCGCGCGCCGCGCGCGGCGTGACCACCAACACCACCTTTCTGCGCGACCGCTGCCGGCGCCTGGGCGTGCCGGCCGAACGGCTGCGGGTGGTGCCCAACGGCTACGACCCCGAGCGCTTCGCGCCGGTGAGCGCCGCGCGGGCCGAGGCCGCCCGCCGCCGCTGGGGCCTGGCCGGTCACCCGGTGGTGCTCTACCTGGGCAGCTTGAGCCTGAGCAACCACCCGGTGCTGCTGCTGCTGGCGGCCTTTGCCGAGGTGGCCGCGCGCCTGCCCTCGGCGCGCCTGTGGCTGGTGGGCGGAGGCGACGACTACGAGCGCGTGCGCCGCGAAGTGGCCGCGCGCGGCCTGGAGGCCGGCGTGGTCATGACGGGGCTGGTCGACCCGGCCGAGGCGCCGGCTTATTACGCCGCCAGCGACGTGGTCGTCGACCCGGTGGCGGCCGACGACACGGCCCGCGCCCGCAGCCCACTCAAGGTGGTCGAGGCGCTGGCCTGCGGCGTCCCGGTCGTCACCGGGGCGGTGGGCGACCGGCCGGCGATGCTGGCCAGCGACGCGCCGGGCGGCGCGGCCGGGTTGCTGGTCGAGCCGGGCAGCGCCCCGGCCCTGGCCGAGGGCCTGGCGAACGTGCTGTCCGACGCGGGGCTGCGGCAGCGCCTGGCCGAGGGGGCGTGCCAGGCCGCGCCGCGCTACCGCTGGGACCACCTGGCGAAAGACTTCGCCGGCATTTATGCCCACTGAACCGGCCGGGCTGATGCACTTTGCCAGTTACTACCGCTGGCTCGTCATCCGCGAGTGGCAGCGCGTGTCGCCCGAGGACCGGCTGCTCGACGTCGGCTGCGATGATGGCGAGATCGTCGCGCGCGTGCGCGCCGCGCAGCGCGTCGCCCTCGACCTAAACCCGCGCTGCCGCGATGCAGCCGTGCGCCTGATCCGGGCCGACGCCCGCTTTCTGCTGGTGCCCAGCGGCCGGTTCGACACGGTGCTGGGCTTCGACCTCATCGAGCACATCGACGACGACCGGGCCGTGCTGGCCGAAATGGTGCGCGCGCTGGCGCCGGGCGGCACCCTGTGGATCAGCACGCCCTCGGTCCACTGGAAGATCTTCCCGGCCTTCCTGACGGCGCGGGCCGCGCGCGGCTTCGGGCACGTGCGCAACGGCTACAGCCTGGCGGAGCTCCACGAACGCCTGCCGGCTGGGCTGGAGGTCGAGGTCAGGACGTGGAACGAGGCCGCCTTCCGTTTCATGTTCGCGGTGCTGCGCGTGGTCGATGCCGTTTCATCGCCGCTGGCGCGCAACTTGGCTGGCTGGTGCTATCACCTCGACCGCCGGCGGCCGGAGGGGCAGGGCGGGCACTTGTTCGTGCGCGTGCGGCGTGAGGCCGCAGATGCCCTCTCCCGGCGGGAGAGGGCTAGGGTGAGGGCGAGCGGCCGCCACCACCGCCCGCCAGTTTCTGAGCAGGCCCACGAGCGTTTCGACCTGGCGCAGCAGACGCGGGCCGAAGGGCCTCGTTGGTGAAACGCTGGTGAGAGCATGGTTGACCGTCAAGGCCCTTCGCGCGCGGCGGGGCCGGATACGTTGGGCGCAAGCTGCGCGGCCGGGCCGTATGGTAGAATATTCCGCCGGTCCCACCGCACATGCCTCAGCAGCCGCTCATTTACGTCATCGTTCTGGCCTGGAACCACCTCGACGAAACTCTGGTAACGCTGGAGTCTCTGTTGGCCTCGGACTACGAGCGGGCGCGCTTCGTCGTGGTCGACAATGCCTCTACCGATGACACTCCGGCGGCCATCCGCGCTCGTTTCCCATCAGTCGAAGTCCTCGAGGCGCCCAGCAACCTCGGCATCAGCGGCGGCTACAACCTGGGCCTGAAGCACGCCCTGGGCCACGGCGCCGACTATGCCGTTGTGGCGAACAACGACCTGGTGGTCGAGCCGGCCATGCTGTCAAACCTGGTCCGCGCCCTGGAAGCGAACCCGGCGGCCGGCATGGCCATGCCCAAGATCTACCACTACTTCGGCGACCGGACGCGCCTGTGGTGCGCGGGCGCCGCCTGGCGGTCCTTCCCGCCGGATGTCAAGATGCTCCTCGACGTCCCGGACGGTCCGCAATTCGACGTGCAGCGCGAGATCGACTTCGCGCCGAGCTGCTTCCTGATGATTCGCCGGGCCGCGCTGGAGAAGGCCGGGCTTTTCGATACGAGCTACTTCTTCTATTACGACGACTGGGATTTCTCGGCCCGCCTGCGCCAGGCGGGCTACGCCATCCTGTTCGTGCCCGGTGCCCGCCTGTGGCACATGGTCTCGGTCAGCACGCAAAAGAGCGCGAAGCCGGCCCAGTGGTGGCGTGTGTTCGGGCAGAGCGCGGCGATCTTCTACAGCCGGCATAGCAGCTTGTTGGCGCTGCTGGTCTTTTCGCTGTGGTTTGTGGCCCGCGAGAGCGCCAGGGGGCAGTTCGGCCGCATCGGCCCCTATTTCGGCGGCCTGGCCCGCGGGTTGCTCGCCCGCCGGCAGAACCCCGGCCGGCTCAACACCCTGTCCGGCCAATAGTGCTCGGCGCCCCAACCGTGGAACTGGAGCAGGTGCCGTGCGGCCTGTGCGGCGCGGATAACTGGGAGCTGCACCTGACCCGGGGCGACCTGAACCTGTTCCTCGAGGGCAACTTCAGGCTGGTGCGCTGCCGCGTTTGTGGTCTGGTCTATCTGAACCCGCGCCCGCTGGCCGAGAGGCTGAGCGACTTGTACCGGGACGACTACGATCAATATACCGTGGCCGTCACGGCCGAGCCGTCGTGGCTGGTGCGGCTGGACCGCGAATATGGGCTGCGCAAACGCTGCCGGGTCGTGCTGCGGCGCGTGCCACGCGGGCGGCTGCTCGACGTGGGCTGCGCCACCGGTGACTTCCTGTGGGCCATGCGGCGCTGCCCGGGCTGGGAGGTGGCCGGCGTCGAGCTCAACCCCGCCGCGGCCCAATACGCCCGCGAGCAACTGCACCTCGACGTGCGCACCGGCACCCTGGAGCAGGCCGGCTTCGAGGCCGGCGCGTTCGATGCCGTCACGCTATGGGATGTCCTCGAGCACCTCCCGCACCCGGCCGGCACCCTGCGGCTGGCCGCTCAACTGCTGCGGCCCGGCGGCCTGCTGGTGATCAACACGCCCAACCTGGACAGCTTCGACGCGCGGCTCTTCGGCAAGTACTGGATCGGCTACGAGCTGCCGCGCCACCTTTCGGTGTTCTCGCGCCGCACCCTGGAGGCGCTGACGACCCAGGCCGGGTTTCGCACCGTGGACTTTCGCAACCTGTACGGCAGCCATGCCTGGGCGGTGTCGAGCCTGCGCTTTTGGATGCGCGCGCATATGAAAAACGACCGGCTGCGCGCCTGGCTGGAGAGGGTGATCCTGTCGCGGCCGGTGCGCGTGCTGTGCCTGCCCTATTTTCTCGTGATGGACCAACTGCGGCTCTCGGCGGGGATGACGGTCTCGTGTCTCAAGGTCTCTTAGGGACGCTCTGGGCCCAAGGCCAGGCCGCGGCACGCTTCTGGCGCGAGCGGCGCTGGCTGCGGCTGGCGGTCAACCTGGGCCTGGGCGCGGGGCTGGTCGTCGTGCTGAGCTGGCTCTTCTGGAGCGATCTTCAGCGCGTGCTGGCGGAAGACATCGCCTTCAGCCTGCCGCACCTGGCGGGCGCGGTGCTGTTGTACGGCCTCAACCTGGCGCCGTTCATCATCGTCTGGCGCAGCATCGTCGAGCGCCTGGGCGGGCCGCCCGGCTGGCGGCACAACGCCGTGCGCTACGCCAACACCAGCATCACGCGTTTCCTGCCCACGCCGGCCTGGTTCCTGGTCAGCCGCGTCCAGGTCTACGCCCAGAACGGCCTCGGCCGGCGCGCGGCGCTGGCCATGACGGCGCTGGAGACGCTGCTGCACATGTACACCGGCGCGGCCTTCTACGGTGTCCTGGCCTTTGAGCCCGGCCGCCCGCTCACCTGGCTCTACCTGCTGCTGCTGGCCCCGGCGGCCGCGGTGTTGGTGCAGCCGCACTGGCTCAACCTGCGCTGGATGAGCGGCGCGCGGCCCGTGCCGGGCGTCCGCCGGCGCGACATCCTGCTCTGGCTCGGCCTGTACACCCTCACCTGGGTCATCGCCGGCCCGTTCCTGGGCTGGACCATCCGGGCCTTCAGCACCGTGCCGCTGCTGCCCATGCCGGAGCTGTGGCGCATTTGGGCGCTGTCGAACG
>JADLEU010000368.1 GCA_020845955.1 Anaerolineales bacterium | reverse complement strand
GCGCGGCGGCGCGGCGGGCGGCCTCGTCGAGCACGCGCGCCTGGCGTGGGCGGCGCTTGACGTAGGCGGTCGCGGCCCCGGCGCGCTCGGCCAGCGCGCGCAGCAGGCGTTCGGGCGGCGCGTCGCGCGCCTGCTCGTGCAGGCTGGCCACCAGCGCCCCGGCGTAGCGGTCCACCGTCAGCCCAGGGAAGCCATCGCCCGCGTCGTTGATGAGGCGATAGGCGCTGGTGTCCGCGCTGGCGCGCAGCGGCGCCCGCCGCGCCCAGGCCGCGTCGATCCGCGCCTGCCAGGAGGTCATGTCGTCTTTGTAGCCGAGATGGGCGCAGGAGGCAAGCGGGCGGCGGGCAGTGGTTCAGCGATCACCAGCGAGGCCCAACGGCCCGCGGCTGCTGCGCGAGGTCGGAGCGACTGTGGGCCTGAGGGCGACAGTGGTATGCCCTGCATCCACAACACATTGCTTTCGCGGTAAGCGCGAGGGCGCTACGCTGCTGGCAGGGTTGAAGCCACTGCGCATCGATGTCGCGCTGGCCCACGGGTCGGCTTCGCACAGCGCGAACGCATAACGAGCCACTGCTTTGCGCTGTCGAGGGCCGGTCGTCTGTCGTTACCGTAACTGCTCACGGCCAAAGCGGCGCGCGTAACGCGGTCGGGGCGAAGGTGTTATAGTCGGCAAGATGATGCTGCCCACGGTTGAAAGCCTGCGCGATCTGGCCGCGACGAATTGATCGCTCTTGTGCTGCAATTGGCGGAGCACTTGGAGCGGCTGGAAGCCGAACGGCTCAAGCGCCCGCCGCCCACCTCGCGCAACTCGTCGCAGCCGCCTTCGCGCGACACCGCACCTACCGGTGGGTGCAGGTGCCAGAAGCCGAACGTGCCAGCGCGCAAACGGCGGCGCCACCGCCGGGCGAAAGCCGGCCATCCCAAGGCCGACCGGTCGCTGGTGGACAACCCGACGCAGGTTGTCAAGCGGCATCCCAGTACCTGCACACGGTGCGGGCATGACTTGCAGGGGGTGGCGCCAGCGCGGACGGTGCAGCGGCAGATCACTGAACTGCCCGAAATCAAGCCGGTGGTGATTGAGACCCGCCAGCACGATGTCACCTGCCCGGGCTGCGGCCACACCGAGCGGGGGCGCCTGTCCCTGGGCCTGGAAGCCGAGCGACAATTCGGGCCGCGGCTGGAAGCGACCGTCGCCTACTTGCAGTACCAGCAGCACCTGAGCCACGAACGCACCCAGGCAACCATGACCGACGTGTTTGGCATCACCCTCAGCGAAGGCGGCCAGGCGTGCATCGTCGAGCGCGCGGGGCTGGCAGCCCAGGCGCAAGCGAACGCCTTGCGCGACGAAATTCGCCAGAGCGCCGTGATCGGCAGCGACGAGAGGGGAGTGCGGGCGGATGGGCGGAATTGGTGGGAGTGGGTGTTCGTGAGCGCCCCGGCCGCCCGCTTCCAACTTTCAAGGGCCATCCGGTCTTACCCTATCTCACGCCCCAGGTCCGTGAGCAGATACGAAGGATGCAACGAGGCGCCCCTGTTTCGTCAAAGGCGGATGCGTCTTCCCACATTGACGGGTGACTGATATGCGGCCTCCAGCACCGCCTGGTTCTTCATCGCCCAGGCAAAATCCATCGAGCTGGCAGGACCTTCTTTGACCAATCGCAAGAAGTCCTCGATTGAGGACACATGCGCGGCGACTAGGGCCTGCATAAACGTTGTCGCCTCGCGGAACAACTGCGGCCCCACATGCAACGACGGGTTGGGCGCCTCTTCAGCTGACGTCCACCTTCCCGTTTGGGTTTGGTATAACGCTGCCTCACCGGGCTTCGCGAAGTCTACAGCCAGGCTTCCGCGCTCGCCGTAGATCTCGATCATGGAGGCCTGCTCGCGTCCGGCGGCCACTCGAGAGACCTCGATCGTCCCCACGGCGCCCTGCTGCAGGCCGAGCGTACAGAGTGCCCAGTCGTCCACATCCACAACCTGGCGCCTCGAGCTTCCCGGCGCCAGGGGGCGCTCAGCGATGTGAGTCCGTGCCTCGCCCTGCACCCAGGCAATCTCGCCCAGACAGGCTCGCAAAATATCGATGAGGTGGATTCCAAGATCAGCTAGGGCGCCGCCGCCGGAGCTCGACTTCTGCAATCTCCAGGTGAGCGGCCGTTCTGGGTTCAGGTAACCGCCATGGAGCATCGCCATTCGGAAATGTAGGGGCCGGCCGATAGCTCCGGATGAAACGGATTGGATGAGTTGCCGGATCGCAGGCAGATAGCGGAACACGAAGGCGACGTGCGTCCGCACGCTGGCGCGCGCGGTAACTGCCACCATCCGCCGGGCCTCCTCGAGGTCGCGCGCTAACGGCTTTTCGCAGTAAACGTGTGCACCCATCCTGCAGGCCTGCTCGGTGTAGGTGGCATGCGAGGCGTTGGGCGTGCAGATATCCAGCATGTCCAAATCTTCAGCCCACAGGCGCTCATGCGCCACGCGGACGGGCGGCGATCCCAGCTCCTCGAGAAACGCGGGGTCGACCCGGTGGGCGGGCCGCACATAGAGCGCAAACTCGAACTCGGGTAATCCGGAGTCCTTCCATACCTGCAACTGGCGATAAGCGCGGGCGTGGATTTGGCCGATCATGCCCAGACCGACCAGGCCGATGCGCAGAGGACTCGTCTTCACGCAAGGCCCTTGCCAGAGTTGGGCGTGACAGGGCTCTCAACCGCAGAAGCCACTTGAGCATATCGAACGGCGTGCCGGGCCTCGGTTGAGCTCTCCAGCTGCAGGACTCGTCGGGCGATGGCCTGGCTCGAGGCCATGGACCAGCGCCGGATCGTATGCTTGGCGGCCGGGATGCGGCCTGGCGCCATGCTCAATTCGCCTACGCCCAGCCCGAGCAGCACGGGGATCGCTTCCAGGTCGCCGGCGAGCTCGCCGCACACGCCGACCCAGATCCCGTTTGCGTGTGCGGCCCGGACCACCGGCTCGATTTGACGGAAGATTGCCGGGTGACAGGAGTCGGCCAGTGCCGAGACCTTGGCGTTCGTACGATCGGCCGCGAAGGTGTATTGGGTCAGATCGTTGGTGCCAATGCTGAAGAAGTCCACCTCGCGAGCAAAGGCCTCGGCCAGCACTACCGCCGAGGGGATCTCGACCATCATACCCACCTGAACGCGTTCGGCCACTTCCACACCTTCCGCGACGAGCTCCTGCCGGGCTTCATCCAGCAAGGCCTTTGCGCGGCGGAACTCCTCCG
Organism: Anaerolineales bacterium; assembly: GCA_020845955.1. Taxonomy (GTDB): domain Bacteria; phylum Chloroflexota; class Anaerolineae; order Anaerolineales; family UBA6663; genus JADLEU01. The sequence continues at coordinate 5,103 of JADLEU010000368.1, read as the reverse complement.
GCACGGCGATCATCGGAAACATGATGCGCACATTGTGTCCCAGCGCCGCGCGCCACAAGGCGCGGAGCTGGACCTTGAAGAAGTCGGGCTGATCCAGGCAGACCCGGATGGCCCGCCAGCCCAAGAAGGGGTTGGCTTCCTGCCCCAGGCTCAGGTAGGCCGGGCATTTGTCCCCGCCAATGTCGAGCGTCCGGATCGTCACCGGCCGCATCGCTAGGACCTCGAGGATCGCGCGATAGCCCTCCACCTGCACCGGCTCGGAGGGCACCTGCTGGTCGCTCATGTACAGAAACTCGGTCCGCAACAGGCCCACGCCTTCGGCGCCCTGGTCAAGGGCCAGCCGGGCCTCCTCGACGCTCCCGATGTTGGCTACGATCTCCACGCGGACGCCATCGACCGTCTGAGCGCTATCGTGTGCGTGTACGCGGGCTAGGCGCTCCTGCTCGGCTTGGACATCATGCAGGCGTCGGTAGTCCGCCACGGTCGCTGGGTCTGGATCGATGATCACATCGCCGGTCGCCCCGTTGACCAGCGCGAGCGCGCCGCCGGGCACCGCACGCAGGGCGCCTCCCACGCCCACGATGGCGGGCAGCCCCAGCGCACGAGACAGGATAGCCGCATGCGAGAGAGGCCCTCCCTGACAGGTGCAGAACCCTAGCAGCTTCGTCGGGTCGAGCGTCATCGTGTCTGAGGGTAGGAGGTCCTCAGCCAGCAGGAGCACGGGCTCGGTGATGTCGGCCAGGGTCACGTCGGGCAGCCCCAGGAGCTGGCGTAGGACGCGCGCGCCAATATCGCGCACGTCCACGGCCCGGGCCTTCAGGTATTCGTCTGGGAGCGATTCGAGGCGGTTGGCGTGAAAGTCCACGGCCGCCATCCAGGCGCGCTCAGCCGGCAGGCGATCCTGGCAGAGACCCTGCTCGACCATCTCCCACAGGTCCGGATCATCGAGCATGATGAGATGCGTGTCGAAGATGGCCTGTTGCTCGGCCTGCCCGTTCCGGGTGGGATCGTTCAGAAATGCCAGGGTGGATTCCCGAACGCGCTGGCTCGCGTCGTGCAGGCGCTGCCGCTCGATCTCGGGGAGATCCGCGGGCCGCTCTGGCACCGCCAGCGGCGCGTTCTGGTGTATTGCCCAGCCCGAAGTGAGACAAAACGGCCTCGAAATTAACTGAGACTCCGGCTGCCCCGAACTGGCCGCATTGGCCAGGTGTCAACGGGAGTAGAATGACCACACAGGAGCAGCCCCATGAACGAGAACGGCAAGAAACCCCGGCGGCAGTTCACCGCTGCCCTCAAATACCAGGTCCTGCGCGAAGCCCGGCAGACGGGCACGCCCGTCAGTCAGGTGTGCGCCAAGCATCAGACACCTGCCCACACCGCAGGTGCGGGTCAGCCCGACCCTGTTCTACCAATGGGAGCGGGCGGCCGAGCGCGGCGCCTTGACAGCGCTGAACAACCAGCCGCGCGGGCGCAAGAAACTGCGGCCCGACGAGGAAGCACTCCTGACCGAGCTCAACCGGCTGCGCGAAGTCGTGGTCGAACTCAGCGCCGAAAACCTCCAGCTAAAAAAGGGGCGCTGGCCATAGGGGCCGGCCGACGTTACACAGCGGATGAGAAAGCGGTGGTGCTAAAGACGGTGCAACAGGCTCAGGCGCATGGCCCGCAGCGCTCGCTGGAGGCGATCCTGGCCGACCTGGGGCTGCCCCGCACGACGTACTTCCGCTGGGTGGCGCGGGCCGACGCGGGTCAACTGGCCGACCAGGTCGTCGTGCCCCAGCGCCCGGCCATCCCGCCCACACCTCAGGAAGCGGACGCGGTGGTGGACTTCGCGCGGGCGAACCCGCTGCTGGGCTACAAGCGCCTGGCGTACGCGCTGATGCTGGAAAAGAAGGCGTTTGTGCTTCCCTGGATGGTGCGGGACATCATGGCCCAGCACGAACTGCTGGGCCGCCGGCAGCCCCCGCCGGAAGCGCTGGTGCGCCCGCCCGAGGCCGATCATCCCGATCAACGTTGGCACACCGACCTGATGGTCTGGTGGTTTGCCGATCGCTGGTTCTGGATGATCGACGTGCTCGATGCTTACAGCCGGTATCTCGTCCACTGCCAACTCCTGCTGACCGCCCGCGCCGAGGACGTTACCCTGGCTGTGCAGACCGCCCTCGACACCTTGCCGCTTGAACGCCGGCGGGCTGGCGAACCCGAGATTGTGCATGATAATAGCGGCCAGTTCATCGGCCGCGAGTGGGCCGCCTTGGTGCACGCCACCGACATGACCAACGTGCGCGCCCGCCCCCACCATCCCCAATCGAACGGCCGTGACGAACGGGTACACCGCACCTTTCGCGAAGAGATGCCGCTCGACCAGGCCGAAACCTTCTACCACGCCCAGGAGGTGATCCGTCGCTATCGCAGCTACTACAACGAGCGCCGGCCGCATTCGGCCTTGCGCTACTTGCCGCCGCGCGAGTTCTATCGCGGCGACCCGACCGCGGCCCTCGCCGCGCGCGCCGACGCCTGCCGGGCCGCCGCGGCGGCCCGGCAGGCGTACTGGCAGGCCCGCCAGCAGCCGTGAGTCTCAGTTAATTTCTACCCCCAAAAGTCTCACTTCGGGCTGGGCAAAGCATGAAGCTCTACAAAGCACATTTGCTTTACAAATGCCTTTCGTAAACGGTGAGACTTGGACCGTAGGCGGCGCTGGGTATTTCTATGGGGAAGGTGGTCATACTAATGTGGCTAATTGTCAGGGTCCAAGACATCGTGAACACTTTTGGATTGGCGCGGTAAGTCGGAAAAGGTCCAAGACATCGTGAACAGTTGCGAGCCGATTACGCATGGACAAACTGGGGCCGCAGCCGCGCCACCGTTTCGGGCAGGTTATAGGCAAAGACCTTGATCTGTCGCCAAGCATGCTGAGCCGAAGGTTGATACCAGATCTCCAGTCGACGCGTATGGGTAGTGATCGTGGCCCAGACATACTTGCCGGCCAGCCGCCGGCCGACATGCCAGGTCTCGTTCAGGAGCGCAATCGATCCGTCGGGCGCGACCGGGCGAATGAAATGAACTCGTCCGGCCGTGATCGGCAGCTCGCGGGGCAAGCCGGCGAGTTGCGCCTGTGTCAAACGGCGCCGCGGTTCGGACCGTTGCGCTTGGGCCGGGGTCTGGTCGCCGAGCTTGGGCGGCGCATAGTGGGTCTGGTACCAGCAGACAAAGGTTGGGCTGGCACGTTCCACATGGGCGGGCGAACGGAAATGGCGCTTGTCGAAGAAGGCATGGCTCCACAGGCGGTTGAATTGTTCGACATCGCCATTCCGCTCGGGCTCGGCCACGGGCAAAAAGATCAGTTCGATGCCGACGAACAGACACAGGCGCACGAACTGACCGAAGACCCGTGGGACCTTGTATCCGCCGCAGAAGGCAGCGTCGTTGTCCAGTTGCAAATAATCCGGGATCCCCAGGGTTTTCCAGGCGTGCAGGACATGCGCGCGGACGGTGGCAGTGCGTTTGTCGGTGGCGATCGTTTGCGCACAGGCCCGCGTCCGCAGGTTGAGGGTGTGAAAAGCAAAGACCTGCGGCCCAGCTTCCAGATAGCGGCAGGTCCAATCCATGGCGTGCAGCCGGCCGCTGAGCGTCGTCAGCGGGTGTGGAAAATAGGCCAGTGGCCGGTTGGTTCGCTGGGGCAGCCAATCGTGGCTCGCCAGCACACGCTTGATCGTGGTCAGGGATGGCAACTGCCGACCGAGCCGCAGTTGACGCAGTTCGCGCCGAATGGCGCGTGCGCCGATCAAACCGACCGGTTCTTTGACCAGTCGGCGCCGGGTCTGCACGATCAAACGCACGATCTGGGGCGGACAGGTCCGCGCCAGCCGGCGCGGTCGGCGCGAGCGGCTGTGCAGCCCACGCGCTCCCAGACGTTGGAACCGCCGGCGCCATTTGCTCCACCAGGCCCGGCTGCGTCCCACACGCAGCAAAATGTCTTTTGCACGCGTTCCTTTTAGCCATAGGCGGATCGCTTCTCGGCGCTGGCGCAGGTCATCGTGGTCGTCCATGCTGCCTCCTGTGAGGAGATAGCATGCCGCCAACTCGCGCCGGCCACGAGCGCCCAAAAAGTGTTCACGATGTCTTGGGCCTTTTCCGACTTACACCTGTTCACGATGTGTTGGACCCTGACACATAGTTACAAGGAGGGCTTTGGTGTGCCCAGAGGTATCGATTTGCCAAAGGAGATCCTCAATCGAATTGCGGAGCTGATCAAGCAGGGTAAGACCGCCCGCGAGGCTGCCGACATTGCGTCAGCGGAAATGGAGCCACCGGAGGCCGACCTTGATGACTTGGATGACTGAGCGCAACGCGTAACTTGCGAGAGCACAAAGCATGGCTGTCAACCAAAACGTAAGTCGTACGTTTGCTACTTTTCGCCTGATCGGCAAGGATGTGGATCCTGATGCTGCTTCAAACATGCTTGGCCTCACCCCTTCGCGTGCATTTCGCAAAGGTGATCCGCGCGGGGAGTCAAAGACGTGGCCTCACGGCCTTTGGACGATAACATCACAACATGCAGTAGACTCAACCGATCTAGCTCGCCACATCGAGTGGCTGCTTGATCAACTTGAGCCAGTCCGAGACCAGTTGGAGAGTCTCCGAGACGGAGATGTGAAGGCGGATATTGATTGCTTTTTTGAATCGCTTACTGGACATGGAGGACCGACCTTTGGTCCCCAGCTCTTAGCACGCATTGCTTCTCTAGATCTCGAATTGGGATTGGATATTTACTTCGCAACGTGAGAGAACCGATTACCAATGTACTTGTACGAAGAAGAATGTCGGGTCCTGAGGGACTTTCAGGAGGTGATTTTCGCGTGACATTTGGATAGCCGATGCTCCTGCTTGGTGCGATCAAGTTATCGTATTTGTTTACCGGGTTCCTTTAAGGTGGTGCCATCGCCGGCGGCAGCGTAGCGCCGCGCTTGGGCTTGGCCACCAGATCGAACATGAGCGTTTGGGCACTGTGCAGCAGGTGCTTGAGGACTTCAACGGGATCGAAGCCCTGTTTCTGGCAGGTGCGCAACCGCCTTTGGCGTCGCCAGAACCGCGTGGGCTTCGGCG
>JADLEU010000367.1 GCA_020845955.1 Anaerolineales bacterium | reverse complement strand
GATCAGGCCCGCAATGTGTGGCTGGCCACCGTTCGCTCGGACGGGCGCCCCCATCTTGTGCCGGTGTGGTTTGTGGTCGAGGGCGGCCGGTGGTACGTCTGTATGGCTCCAGGGAGCGTCAAGGCTCGCAACCTAACCGCGAACCCCCACCTGGCTTTGGCCCTGGAAGACGGCGACCACCCGTATATCCTGGAAGGGCAGGCCCGGGCTGTGCCGTCGAAGTCCGGCGTGCTGGCCAAGTTCAAGGCCAAGTACGATTGGGACATCACCACCGACGATCATTACACCCAGGTGTTCGAGGTGACGGTGGCGCGGCGGCTGCAGTGGTAGCGGTGTGAGCAGCCGGCGCGCGGCCGGCCGGCCCCGGCCGGCTCTCTACGAAAGGACTTATCGTTATGATGCGTTTTGATCGCTTTACCGAGCGCGCCCAGGATGCTGCCGCGCGCGCCTATGAGATCTTGCAGCGCTACGGCCACAACCAGGTCGATACCGAACACATCCTGCTCGCCCTGCTCGAACAGCCTGAAGGCGTCATCCCCCAGATCCTCGACAAGCTCAGCGTGGATCAGGAAATGGTCAAGAAGCGCCTGGACGACGTCCTGCGCGCTTCGCCCAAGGCCGCCATCTATGGCGGGGGCACTGGCCAGGTCTTCATCACCCCGCGCGTTAAGCGCATTATCGACCTGGCCAATGAAGAGGCCAACCGCCTCAAAGACGAATACATCTCGACCGAGCACATCTTCCTGGCCATCCTGTCCGAGCGCAACACCGCCGTGGCCCGCATCCTCTCGGAAGCGGGGATCACCAAGGAGCGTATCTACGACACCGTCAAGGATATTCGCGGCGGCCAGCGCGTCACCGATCCGCAGGCCGAGACGCGCTATCGCACGCTCGAGAAGTACTCGCGCGATCTCACCCAGTTGGCCAAGGCCGGCAAGCTCGATCCTGTCATCGGCCGCGACCAGGAGATCCTGCGTGTGATCCAGATCCTCTCGCGCCGCACCAAGAACAACCCGGTGCTGATCGGCGAAGCCGGCGTGGGCAAGACCGCCATCGTCGAAGGCCTGGCTCAGAAGATCGCCACCAACGACGTCCCCGAGATCCTGTCGGGCAAGAAGGTCATCTCGCTCGATCTGGGCGCCATGATCGCCGGCTCGCGCTTCCGCGGCGAGTTTGAGGAGCGCCTCAAGGCCGCCATCGAGGAGGTGCAGCGCGCCGAGGGCGACATCATCCTCTTCATCGACGAGCTGCACACCGTCGTCGGCGCCGGCGCGGCCCAGGGCGCCATGGACGCCAGCAATATGCTCAAGCCGGCTCTGGCCCGCGGCGAGCTGCAGTGCATCGGCGCCACCACGCTCGACGAGTTCCGCAAGCACATCGAAAAGGACTCCGCCCTCGAGCGCCGCTTCGCCCCGGTCTTCGTGGACGAGCCCTCGGTGGACGAGACCATCCAGATGCTGCGCGGCCTGCGCGACCGGTATGAAGCCCACCACAAGGTGACCTTCAGCGATGCCGCCCTGGTGGCGGCGGTCAAGCTCTCGCAGCGCTACGTCACCGACCGGCGCCTGCCCGACAAGGCCATCGACCTGATGGACGAGGCCGCCGCCAAGCTGCGCGTGGCCCTTTACTCGCTGCCGCCCGAGCTCAAGACCATGAAGGCTGAGCTCGACCGGCTGCAGGCCGAAGAAGAGCAGGCCGGCTTGGCCCGGGACTACGAGCACGCCGCCCAAAAGAAGGCCGAGCGCCTGCGCATCGAGACCGAGTTCATCAACCGGCGCGACACCTGGGAGCGCGAACACCAGCTCGACGAGGTCGTCGACGAGAACGACATTGCCGAGGTCGTGTCGCAGTGGACCGGCATCCCCCTGAACCAGATGCTGGAGACCGAGTCCGAGAAACTGCTGCACATGGAAGACCGCCTGCACGATCGCATCATCGGCCAGGACGCGGCGGTGCACGCCATCGCCGACGCCATCCGCCGCTCGCGCGCCGGGCTCAAGAACCCCAAGCGCCCCATCGGCTCGTTCATCTTCCTGGGCTCGTCCGGCGTCGGCAAAACCGAGCTGGCCAAGGCGTTGGCCGAGTTCATGTTCGATGACGAGGACGCCCTGGTGCGAGTCGACATGAGCGAGTACCGCGAGCAGCACACCGTTTCGCGCCTGTTCGGCGCTCCGCCGGGCTACGTCGGCTACGAGGAGGGCGGCCAGTTGACCGAAGCCGTCCGCCGCCGCCCTTACCGCGTGGTGCTGTTTGACGAGATCGAGAAGGCCCACCCTGACGTCTGGAACGCCCTGCTCCAGATCCTGGACGATGGCCGCTTAACGGACGGCCAGGGGCGGGTGGTCGACTTCCGCAACACGGTGCTGATCATGACCAGCAACCTGGGCACCGAGTTCGTCAAGAAGTCGGGCAGCCTGGGCTTCCTGCGCCGGGGCGAGGGCGGCGCCAGCGAGGATGACAACCAGGAGAAGATCGAGCGCGCCTTGAAGGCCACCTTCCGGCCCGAGTTCCTCAACCGGGTGGACGAGATCATCACCTTCAAGCCGCTGTCCATCGGCGATGTCGAGCGCATCGTCGATCTCCAGATGCAGGAGATCCAGGAGCGCCTGTCGGAGTATGGTCTGACGGTGCAGCTGAGCGAGGCCGCCCGCAAGTGGCTGGCCCGCGAAGGGTTCGACCCAGCCTATGGCGCTCGCCCGCTGCGCCGGGCGCTGCAGAAGCACGTCGAGAGCCCGCTCTCGGTGCAGATGCTGCGCGGCGAGTTCAAGTCGGGCGACTTGGTGACGGTCGACTTTGTCGAGGCCGAAGGTCTGCAATTCCGGCGCCAGGCCAGCCCCGCGACCCCCATCAAGGTGGAGGAACCCGCGTCCGCTGGCTGATCGCCCCGGCGCGCCGCCGGAGGACAAAACGAGCGGGACAGCTCACTGGAGCTGTCCCGCTTCAGTTTCCGCGTGCCGGCTTTACGACTTCCCACATCACCTCGCCTTCAGCCAGCGGGGTGGGGATGTTGAGCAGCGCCCCAACCGTCGGGGCGATATCACGCAGCGTGCGCGGGGTCGTCACCTCCTGGCCCGCCGGGGTCCGCGGCCCCACCGTCAGCAGCGTCACGTGCTGCTCGCTCAGGCTGTCGCCGCCGTGCTGCGTGAAATTCTCCAGCTGCCGGCCATGGTCATTGGTGACAAGCAGCGTCGTCTGCCCCGCGTAGAAGGCATCGCTTTGCAGCGCCTGCCAGATCTGCCAGGCGGCGCTGTCGGCCCCCGCAATGGCTCGCAGATATCCCGCGAAGTCGCCGGTGTGTGCCCACTCGTCGACGGCCGGCAGCGCGATCACCGCCAGGCGCGGGTGCTGCGCCAGGGCGCCCAGCGCGGCGGCCAGCACCACCCCATCGTCATACCCATCGCCGTCACTGTGATAGACCTGCGCGCCGTAGGCGGCGCCATAACCGGCCGCCGTGCTGTAGGCCCACTGGCCGGCCTTGCCATGCGGGTCGCCGTTGAAGACCAGGGCGGTCTCGCTGGCGGGCGCGCGCGTGGCCTTGCGGTAATACTCGAAGAGCGTGGGCGCCGTGGGCCGGCCCGTGCCGTCGTTGGCGATCGGCTGCCAAACACCGCCTAGGATGGCCGCGTGGCCGGCCGCCGTCTGCGTCTGGCCCAGGTTGTAGATGGCGGCGTGCCACGCGCCCAGCGGTCGAAGATCGTTCCACAAGTGCGGGATGTGCTCGTGGCTCAGGTCGCCAAAGGTGTCCGCGTAACGCCATCCATCCACCACGACGATGACGACCTTGGGCGCCGGCAGCCACCTCGCGCCGCCCGGCAGCGCGATCAGTTGGTCCGGAAAGATGAGGTCGCGCGTCAGGTGGTTAGCGGCCTTCAGGGCCTCGACCGTGGTGCCGCACAGGCGCGCGATGCGGGCCAGCGAGTCGCCCCGCCGCACCACGTAGGGCGACGCGCACGCGCCGCTTACCGGCGTCGCCGTCACGGGCGCCGCGCCGCTGCTGGCGCCGGGGATCACGAGCTGCCAGCCGGGATGGATCAGGTCGGAGGTGAGGTGATTGGCCGCCCGCAGCTCGGCGACCGTAGTCTCGCACAGCCGGGCAATGCGCGCCAGCGAGTCGCCGGGCCGAACCACGTAAGGCGACGCGCAGCCCACGGCCGAGACTGGCTGGGAGCCGAGCGGCGCCCACGCCAGGCCTCCGGCGATGGCCAGGATCAGCGCCAGCGCATACAAACCACGTTTCACCATGTCTACTTCACGTGATCTACCGACGAACCGATGCCGCTCGGCACGCCTGCCAGGCTCAGCCCCTCGGGCGGATCTATCGCGACCTCCAAGCGCCTGTGCGCCTGCTGCCACCCTGACCTATCCCCTATTGCGCGCTCGCCGGCGGCCCTTACCCTATGCCTGGCTTCATTGTAGCAAACACGCCGGCCCCACCTGTCGAGTGGATGGCCGGCGTGTGGTGTCGGGGCGGCCAGACTTGAACTGGCGACTTCGCGGTCCCAAACCGCGCGCTCTGCCGAGCTGAGCTACGCCCCGTGCCTGGTGAGTATACCCTCCGGGTCATAAGTGCGTCAAGGCACATTGGCCATTTTGGACCAAGGCGCGCAACTTTCAGCCCCCGTCGGGGTTGACTCTCCGAACAGACCGTCCGGAGGCTCCATGACCGAAATCCTATTTGAGCTTGACGCTCGCGGTATCGGCACGCTGACCATAAACCGCCCGCACGTCCGCAACGGGCTGAGTTGGTCGGCCATGCGCGCTTTCACCCAGGCGGTCGAACAGGCCCACGAGGCCGCCTACCTCGACCCTGTTCGCCTCGAGGCGACCCGCCATAACGGCGCGCACGCCGGCCCTGGCCACCTGTGCGCCCTCATCGTGACGGGCGCCGGCACGGCTTTTGCATCGGGCGGAGACGTCGCCGAACTGCAGGCCTATCCCACCCGAGCCGATGGCCTGCGCCTGGCCACGACCATGGGCGAGGCCCTGGCCCGCCTCGAAGCGCTCCCCTGTCCCACCATTGCCGCCCTCAACGGCCCGG
>JADLEU010000366.1 GCA_020845955.1 Anaerolineales bacterium | reverse complement strand
GCTGGAAGACGTCGAGTGGGAGGCGTGGGTGGCGGCCATCCACATCAACCTGATGGGGTCGGCGTTGATGTGCCGGGCGCTATTGCCGCACTTTCGTGCCCAGGGGTACGGCAAGATCGTGCAGCTCTCCGGCGGCGGCGCTACCAATCCCCTGCCGCGCCTGAGCGCCTATGCTGCCTCCAAAGCGGCCGTGGTGCGCCTGGCCGAAACTCTGGCCGAGGAGGCGCGTGGGACCGGCATCGACGTCAACGCCATCGCCCCCGGCGCGCTGAACACGCGCTTGCTGGACGAGGTGCTGGAAGCCGGTCCGGAAAAGGTCGGCGAGGCCTTCTACGCCCGCGCCGTCCAGCAGCGGGAGGCGGGCGGCGTGCCCCTGGAAACGGGCGCGCGGCTGGCCGTGTTCCTGGCCTCGGCGGCCAGCGACGGTCTGACCGGCAAGCTGCTGAGCGCGGTGTGGGACCCGTGGGAGGCGCTGCCGGAGCACTTGGCCGAATTGGAGCCGAGCGATATCTATACGCTGCGCCGCATTGTGCCCAAGGACCGCGGCCTGGCGTGGGGCGAGCGGTCGTGAGCGCGGCGCCGGGCGTGGCCATCATCGGCTGCGGCCTGATCGGCCAAAAACGCGCGCGGGCGCTGGGACCGGCGCGGCTGCTGGCCTGCGCCGACGTGGCCCTGCCGCGCGCCGAGCAGTTGGCGCGCGCGGCGCCGGGGGCGGTGGCCACGACCGATTGGCGCGCGGCCCTGGGCGTGCCCGGGGTCGAGATCGTCGTCGTCGCCACCCCCAACGACCGGCTGGCAGAAATCAGCCAGGCGGCGCTGGAGGCCGGCCGGCACGTGCTCGTGGAAAAACCCGCCGCCCGCCGCGCGCGCGAGCTGCAGCCCGTCATCGCCGCGGCCGAGCGCGCCGGCCGGCTGGCACGGGTGGGCTTCAACCACCGCTATCACCCGGCCGTGCGGCGGGCGCGGGCGCTGCACGCCAGCGGTGCGCTGGGCGAGCTGATGTTCGTGCGCGGCCGCTACGGTCACGGCGGGCGGCCCGGCTACGAGCGCGAGTGGCGCGCCAACCCGGCGGTTTCGGGCGGCGGCGAGCTGATCGACCAGGGCGTGCACCTGATCGACCTGGCGCGCTACTTCCTGGGCGACTTTTGCGCGGTGACCGGTTTTGCGCATACTTACTATTGGCCGATGCCGGTGGACGACAACGGCTTTATGCTGCTGCGCACGGCGCGCCAGCAGGCGGCCTTCCTGCACGTCAGCTGCACCGAATGGAAAAACCTGTTCTCGCTGGAGATCTACGGGCGCGACGCCAAGCTGCACCTCGATGGCCTGGGCGGCAGCTATGGGGTCGAGCGGCTGGCCTACTACCAGATGCTGCCCGAGATGGGGCCGCCCGACACCACCATCTGGGAATACCCGCGTGGCGACGAGTCGTGGCAGGTGGAGTTCGCCGAGTTCCTGGAGGACATCGCCCTGGGGCGGCCGCCGGCGGCCGGCCTGGCCGACGGCCTGGCGGCGCTGGAAATTGTGGAGCAGATTTACGCGCAGTCGGGTTATGATTATCACGCGTAGCCCGCTGCGCATCACCCTGGGCGGGGGCGGCACCGACCTCCCCTCCTATTATTGCCGCTACGGCGGCTTCCTGATGGCGGCCGCGATCGACAAGTACGTGTACGTCACCGTCATGCGGCCGTTCACGCCCGGCATCTACCTGAAGTATTCGAAGCTGGAGCACGTCGAGCAGGTCGACGAGGTCCAGCACCCCATCATTCGCGAAGCGATCCGGCTGCTGGATTTCAAGACCCCGCAGCTGGAGATCACCACCCTGGCCGACATCCCGGCGGGCACCGGCCTGGGTTCGTCGGGCAGCTTCACGACGGCGCTGTTGAAGGGGCTGTACGCCCACCGGCGCCGGCTGTTACACCCGAACGAGCTGGCCGAGCTGGCCTGCCACATCGAGATCGAGCGGCTGGGCGAGCCGATCGGCAAGCAAGACCAATACATCGCGGCCTATGGCGGGCTGACGTGCTTTAACTTCAACACCGATGGCACGGTGGCGGCCGAGCCGCTCAAGATCAGCATGGACACGCTCTTCGACCTGGAGGACAATTTCCTGCTGTTCTTCACCGGCTATTCGCGCAGCGCCGGCACGATCCTCCAGGACCAGCAGACGCGCACGCGGCAGGCCGATCGGGAGATGCTGGACAATCTCCACTACGTCAAGGAGCTGGGGCTGCGCAGCCAGCAGGCGTTGGAGGCCGGCGACACGCGCGGCTTTGCGGCCTTGATGCACGAGCACTGGGAGCACAAACAGCGGCGCTCGCGCGGCATGAGCAACTTGCAGATCAACGAGTGGTACGCGCTGGGCCGCGCCAACGGGGCGCTGGGCGGCAAGCTGGTCGGCGCGGGCGGAGGCGGGTTCCTGCTCTTCTACGCCGAGGACCACCGCCGGCTGCGCGAGGCCATGGCCCAGGCCGGCCTCGAAGAGGTGCGTTTCCACTTCGATTTTGACGGAACCAAGGTGTTGTTCGGATGACGCTGCCCGTGGCCATCCTGGCCGGCGGCCTGGCCACCCGGCTGCGGCCCATCACCGCCAGCGTGCCCAAGGCGCTGGTCGAGGTGGCCGGCCGGCCGTTTGCAATCGAGCAGCTCGCGCTGCTAGGCCAGAACGGCCTGACCGACATCGTCTTTTGCCTGGGCTACCTGGGGGAACAGGTGGAGGCCGCCCTGGGCGACGGGCGGGCCTGGGGCCTGCGGCTGCGTTACGCCTACGACGGGCCGGAGCTGCTGGGCACCGGCGGGGCGCTGGTGCGCGCGCTGCCGCTGTTGGGCCCGGCCTTCTACGTCCTGTATGGCGACGCGTACCTGGATTGCGACTACGCCGCCGTGGCCGCCGCCTTCCAGGCCAGCGGGAGGCTGGGGCTGATGACGGTCTTCCGAAACGCCGGGCAGTGGGACGCGAGTAACGTGCACTTCGACCGGGGCCGGATCTGGCGCTACGACAAGCGCGAGCGCACGCCCGAGATGCAGCACATCGACTATGGGCTGGGCGTCTTGAGCGCCGCGGCGCTGAGCGGTTACGCGCCCGGCCCGGCGCTGGACCTGGCGACGATCTATCAGGACCTGCTGGCCGCGGGCCAGTTGGCTGCCTTTGAGGCGCCGCGGCGCTTCTACGAGATTGGCTCGCCGGCCGGGCTGGCCGAGACGCGCCGCTACCTGGAGCAACGCCGAAAGCCGAAGGATGACCTACGCGCAACAACACTTGGCTGAAGCCCGCCGCATCCTGGACCAGCTGGACGCTGCGGGCATCGAGCGCCTGGCCGCCCGGCTCGCCGATCTGCGCGCGCGCGGCGGCCGTTTGTTTTGCCTGGGCGTGGGCGGGAGCGC
>JADLEU010000365.1 GCA_020845955.1 Anaerolineales bacterium | reverse complement strand
CTACTTCGGCCGCATTCGCGGTTACATCGCGACGTTGCGCAAGCAAGGCTACTCCATTCTCGACGGTCTCACCACCCTTTTCGCGGGCCAGCCCTATAGGCCCCAGCTATAGGCCTGGGCAGTTACCGCGCAACTTGTATTCACAACTTGTGTCTCGTTCGCCAAAGCCGCTCAGGATTTAAGCGAAAGATGCGTGGTAAGGATGCATGACTGAAGAATGCCTGGCGCTGGACGGCTCCGGCCAGGCCCGCGCGGCCGGCGTGACGCGCCTCCAGCAACTTCACCACCACCGCTGAGGCCATGCAGATGGCCCACCAGGACGGCAACAACGGCGTCGTCACCAAGTTCAACGCGGCCGGCAGCGCCTCGCTGTTCAGCACCTATCTGGGCGGCAGCAGCGGGCGGGTGGTGACTGAAACGCGCACCGTTGTGGGGCTGGGGGGCGCGCTGGTTCGACCCTCATGACAGCTCAGATGCTGCCGCAAGGCACGCCGCGGAGTGGCGATGTGGTCGGCCGCGCCTAGCCCGCCGGCCGCGCCCACCACCCCAACAGCGCAAACTCGGCCACGACCACCAGGGCCACCAGCGCCATGCGCGCGGGGTTGTCGGGGAGCTGGCCCAGGCGCACGTCGAGCCAGAAGAAGAAGGCCACGATGGCCGCCGCGCCCAGCCAGAAGCTCAGCCAGGCCCGCGCGCGCGAACGGCCCGGCGCGGGCTCCACGGCCAATCCCGTGATCTCGTGCACTGGCAAGCCCAGGCCAGCCGCCAGCACCACGCTCAGCGGCCGGCGGCCAAACAGCCCCCAGCGCGGCGCCGTCTGCCCGGCGGCGCACACCAGCTCGTCGCCCGGCTGGCGGATCGCCCGCGCCGCCCGCAGCCAGTTTGGCTCGGTGGCCAGGCGCGTGCTCACGCTCAGTCCATCATCGCGCGTCAGCGCCGCCAGGCTGGCCAACCGGCGGCGAGCCAGGGCTTCATCGGCCGCGCCGCGGCTCAGGCCGAGGTACAGCACCCGCCGCGGGCCGGCCCCCGCCAGCGCCCACACCTGCCGGGCCAAGGCCGCTTCGTCGAACGGGCCTTCTGGCACCAGCACCACGAGCCGGCGGCCAGGCGTCCAGCCGACCCGGGCGCGCTCCGTGACCGCGCCGGCCGCGGCCGCGGCCAGGCGATTGTGCGAATCAATGGCCATGCGCACCTCTCACCCCTCGGTCCTGCCTCCCCTACCCTAGCAGGCGCGCATAAAAGCCCCGCAAAGAATCGCGTGGGTCCAATAAAGAACAAATAAAGGCACGGACCCGGCGGGTATAATAGTCCTCCTGCCAGGCTCGGTCTTTATGCAACGACGCCCATCGCCTGTCGTCCCGTCGACGCCGCCCCGCCTGTGCCCGCTGTGCGGGTCGCGCGTGGCCAACACCGCCCGGCGCTGCCTGGTGTGCGGCACCGACCTGGAGCGCGCCGCCGGCCTGCTGCGCCCGCGGCGCCGTCTTTATCCCAACCCCTTTGTGCTGGCGCTGTTAGCGGTCTTCATGGCGTTCGGGGTGCTGCTCACGCTGATGGCCACCGGGCGCGTGCCGGTGCCGAGCGCGATCATGAACATCTTCCCCACCCCGACGATCACGCCCACCTTTACGCCCCTGCCCACGCCCACCGCCACCGCCACGCCCAGCCAGACGCCCGAGCCGACCGCCACCACCCCGCCGCCCATCGAGTATGTGATCAAGGAGGGCGACTCGTGCCTGCTGCTGGCCATCATCTACGAGGTGACGGTCGAGAGCATCATCATGCTCAACAGCCTTGGCCCCGAGTGCACCGTGGCCATCGGCCACACCATCCTGATCCCGCATCCCACGCCCACGGTCGGGCCGCGCCTGACGGCGCCGCCGGCCGGCACCGACCTCGGGCCAACGCCCGCGCCCTATCCCACCTACATCGTCGAGGCCGGCGATACCTGCCTGGGCATCGCCTTTGCCTTCGGGGTGACGATGGACGACATCATGGTCGCCAACGGCATTCCCGACTGCTCGATCCTGGCCGAGGGCCGCGTGCTGCTCATCCCCATCGCCAGCATGCCCGCGCCAGCCGCCTCGGAGACGCCGAACCTGGCGGCGACGCTGACGCCCACGCTGGCCAGCCCATGACGAAGCCCGGAGACCGGTATGCCACACCTGTATGGCGGGATTGAAGCCGGAGGCACGAAGTTCGTATGCGCCGTGGGCAGCGGGCCGGCCGCGCTGCTGGCCGAAACCCGCTTCGCCACCACCACGCCCGCCGAGACCCTGGCCCAGGCCATCGCCTTCTTCGAGGCGCAGCAGGCGCGGTTCGGCCCCCTGGCGGCGGTGGGCATCGGCAGTTTTGGACCGGTGGACCCCAACCCGGCCTCGCCGACCTTTGGCTGCATTACCACTACGCCCAAGCCGGGCTGGACCCAGGCCGACATCGTCGGGCCGGTCCGCCGGGCGCTGGGCGTGCCGGTAGGCTTCGACACTGACGTGAACAGCGCGGCGCTGGGCGAGGGCCGCTGGGGCGCGGCGCGGGGGCTCGACACCTTCATCTATCTGACCATCGGCACCGGCATCGGCGGGGGCGCGCTGGTGGGCGGGCGGCCGCTGCACGGCCTGATCCATCCCGAGATGGGCCACATGCGCCTGCCGCACGACTGGCAGGACGATCCCTTCCCGGGCGCCTGTCCCTACCACGGCGACTGCTGGGAGGGTCTGGCCAGCGGCCCAGCCCTGGAACGCCGCTGGGGCCGCCCCGGCGCCGACCTGCCTCCCGAGCACCCGGCCTGGGCGCTGGAGGCGCTCTACCTCGCGCACGGCCTGGCCAACCTGATCTGTGCCTTTTCGCCGCAGCGCCTGGTGCTGGGCGGGGGCGTAATGAGCCAGCCGCGCCTCATCCCGCGCGTGCGCGCCGAGGTGCCGCGCCTGCTCAACGGCTACGTCCAGTCGCCGGCGCTGCAGGACGAGATCGACACGTATATCGTTCCGCCTGGCCTGGGGGGCCAGGCGGGCGTGCTCGGCGCGCTGGTCCTGGCCGAAATGGCCGCGGCGGAGGGCCGCCGCGGCTAACCTTGGCTCTAACCAGGGCTCTAACCCGGCCCTGCTTGCCGTCTGGCGCTATCCCGCTTATAGTTACAGGCGCAGGCCAACCCGGCGCCACTGCTCGAGACGCTATGATTGGGTCATCTACTCAGCCGCACATCTTAATTGTGGACGATGACGCCGCCGCGCTGGGGTTGTTGGGCCACATGCTGCGCCGCAGCGGCTATGCCAGCCAGGCGGTGTCGAGTTTTGGACAGGCCTGCGAGCACCTGACCCGCACCTCGGCCGACCTCGTCCTGGCCGGCATCCAACTGCCGGGCCGCTCCGGCCTCGACCTGCTGCGCTGGATCCGCGCCCGGTCCATCATCTGCGAGGTGATCCTGCTCACCTCGCACCCCACGGTCGAGACGGCCATCGAGGCGTTGCGGAACGGCGCAACCGACTACCTCACCAAGCCGGTCAGCGGTCCGGTGCTGGCCGAAGCGCTGCTGCGCGTGCAAACCCGCCTGGAGCGCCAGCGCCCCGCCGCGCAGCCGGCGGCCGCGGCGGCGCCGGCCCATAACGGCCCCTACCGGGCCGGCATGGTCGTGCTGCATCCCGAACGATTCGTGATCGAGGTCGGCGGTCAGCCGATCGAGACCACGCCCTCCGAGTTCGAGATCTTGCATTACCTGTTCCGCCATGCCGGGCGCGTGGTCACCGCCCAGGAGATGGTCCAATCCATCCGGGGCTACCGCGTCGAGGCCCGCGAAGCGCCGGAGATCATCCGGCCGCACATCAGCAACTTGCGCCGCAAGCTGAGCTCCGCCCTGGCCGACGCCGACGTGGTCCAGACCGTGCGGGGTGTGGGCTACATCCTGCGCGAGGCGCGCGAGTAAGACTGGGAGGTGGCCGCGTGAGTCGCGTGCTGGTGGTTGAAGACGAAGCCGGTTTCCAGTCCCTGCTTTCGGAAGTCCTGGGCGGCGCGGGGCACACGGTAGACTCCGCCGAGTCGGTCGCGGAGGCGCTGAAGCTGTCGCAGGCCAGGACCTATGACTTGCTGTTGCTCGACTACCGCCTGCCGGGCGATACAGGCCTGGACTTCCTGGAGAGCTTCCGCATGGGCGGCCAGCAGACGCCCGTCATCATCATGACGGCCTACGCCGACGTGCCGGTGGTCGTCGACGCCATGCGGCTGGGCGCCGTCGACTTCCTGGTTAAGCCTTTCAGCCTGGATGCGCTGCTGCCGCTGGTCGAGCGCTGCCTGCGCAACGCTCCGGCCGCCAGCGCCGAGTAAGCCTCGGGGATATGGCTGACGCCGGGCTCGACCACCTGCCCAGCGACCCGGCCGTGCTGCGGTCCGAGGTGGAGCGGCTGCGCGAGGCGCTGCGCGCCACGCAACTCGAGAAGGACCGCGCGGTGCGCATGCTGCGCAGTACCAACACCGAGCTCTACGGCCGCGTGCAGGGCCAGACCCAGCAACTGGCCTCCCTCAACCACCTGATCAACACCATCACCGCCTCGCTCGACCTGCGCCAGGTGGCCAACACCGCGCTGAGCGGGCTGCGCTCGCTGCTGCGCGTGGAGACTGCCCTATTGGCGCTGCGCGACGACGACGGCGACACGACCCTCTTCATGGCCAACCCCGACAACTACCTGGCCGCGCTGCCGCAGCGCAAGCTCAAGGCCGGCGAGGGCCCGCTCGGCCAGGTGATCAAGACCGGCCAGGGCCTGGTGGTGGGCGGCGTGCGCGACAGCGCTGGCGTCGAGGGCAGCGCCGGCCCATCGATATTGTGTGTGCCCATTCACTCGCGCGAGCAGACCATTGGCGCCGTCCAATTGCTCAACAAGTGGGCGGGCCCCTTCACCGACCCCGACCGCGCCTTCGTGGAGACGGTGGCCGGCTCGCTGGCGGTGGCCATCGAGAACGCGCGCATGTACACCGAGGTGCAGGCGCAGCTCGCGGCCCTCGAGCGCGCCCACGCTCAACTGGTCGAGACCCAGGCCCAACTGGTCGAATCGGCCAAGCTGGCCTCCATTGGCCAGCTCGCGGCTGGGCTGGCGCACGAGATCAACAACCCTATCGGCATCATCCTGGGCTTTGCGCAGCTCATCGGCCAGCGCACCGAGGACGAGAAGCTCAAACGCTACGCCGGCACGATGGAGCGCGAGGCCATCCGCGTACGCGGCATCGTCAGCGACCTGCTGGGCTTTGCGCGCCAGGCGGCCGCCGAGCCGCGCCGGATGGACCTGCGCGAGGTGCTCGAGGCCGCCCTGCGCCTGGTGGAGTACCAGCTCATTAAGGAAAACGTGCAGGTGGTGCGCGCCTACGCCGCCGAGCCGGGCTGGGTGATGGCCGACCAGGACCAACTGCTGCAGGTGCTGATGAACCTGATCCAGAACGCGCGCCAGGCAATGCCCCAGGGCGGCACCCTCACGCTGCGCACCTGGACCGGCGGCGGCACGGCCTACTTTGCCGTCACCGACACCGGCACCGGCATCCCACCCGAGGACCTGGGGCACGTCTTCGACCCCTTCTTCACAACCAAGCCCGTCGGCCAGGGCACTGGCTTGGGCCTCTCCGTCAGCTACGGTATCATCAAGCGCTGCGGCGGCGAGATCCGGGTGCGCAGCGAGCCCGGCGCCGGCACGACGTTTTGGGTCGGCCTGCCGTTGACCGAGCCGGAACCCCAGTAGCACAACGCCCCCGGCACAGCGTGGACGCGTTTCGCGCCAGAGCTGGCTGCCCGGCGGGGGGCAAGGCGCGCCCCAGGTCGCGTGGGCGTGGGCAGGGGCCAGCGCGTCCGTAGGCGCGCCTTGCGCGGGCGCGTGCGGCATCGCTGCGACGCGCGCGACGCGGCGGCCGCGGCCGCGCCACCTGCGCTACAATTTCGCCTGGCGTTTGGGCCCGGCCTCTGGCCGCCCGCGCCGCGTGAGGTCGCATGCCGATCCCGCCCGCAAGCCGACCATTTTCGCCCAGCAGCTACCGTTATCCTGGCGAGCACCTGATCCTGGGGCTCACCCTGGGCCTGGTGCTGGTCGTCATCGCGGCCACGGCCACGGCCACGGTGTGCGGCAGCGTGCTGTTCGTGGGACTGATGGTCGTCATGGCCTACTCCACCACACGCGCCCATCACGGCGCGCTGATGGCGCGCGCCACGGCGGTGACGCCCGAGACGGCGCCCAGCCTATGGGCGCTAGCACAGGCCAGCGCCGCGCGGCTTGGACCCGAGCCGGTGCAGATCTACGTGGCGCCCAACGCCAGCCTCAACGCCTACACCTTCGGCCTGTCCTCGCCCAAGGTGGTCGTGCTCAATTCGGCGCTGCTCCAGGCGCTCGACGCCGACGAGGTGGCCTTCGTGCTCAGCCACGAACTGGGCCACGTGCGCCTGGGCCATACCTGGCTCAACTCGTTGGTCGGCGGGCTGGCCGGTATCCCCAGCCCCGCCGCCGCCTTTGCGGTGCTGCACCTGGCCTTTATGTGGTGGAACCGCGCCTGCGAGCACTCGGCCGACCGGGCCGGCCTGCTGGCAACAGCCAACGCCAACAAGGCCATCAGCGCGCTGGCCCAGGTGGAGGCGCGCGACGCCGAGGCCGGCAGCCAGTGGGCCGAGGCGCTGGCTACCCACCCGCTTATGGCCCGGCGGATCGCCGAGCTGCGGCAGTACGCGGCCTCGGCCGAATACCGGCGGTTGGCGACCACGACGGCCTAAGAGAGTGTCCTCAAAGGGCACCTTGACCGAATAAGAGTGGCCGAGTAGGCTCGGGTTTATGGATCAGATAAACCGGAAAACCTGCTCGACCGACTTGAATGATACCGAATGGGATGCGCTTGTGCTACTGCTGCCGCAGACGACGACCGGCCGGCCGCGTGAATGGCCGCTGCGGGTGATGTTGAACGCGATCTTCTACATCGTGCGGAATGGCTGTGTGTGGCGTGACCTGCCGCCGTGGAAGACGGTCTACACCCAATTCCGGCGCTGGCGCCGCGATGGCGCCTGGCAAGCACTCAATGCCGCGCTGGTGAAGGCGGTGGTGCATTCGGCCGGGATCCCTGGCAGCACGGGCGGGAAGCAAACGCTGCCCACCTTGTTCGAGCGGATCAAGGGCAGTCGCTACAACCGTCACTGCCGGCTGAAGCTGATCTGGGCCGATGGCGGCTACGAAGACATCGTCGCCTGGGTCAAGCAGCACTGTGGCTGGCTCCTGGAGATCGTGCGCCGCCCGGAAGGCGCCAAGGGCTTTGTGGTCCTGCCGCGCCGCTGGGTGGTTGAGCGGTCCATCGCCTGGCTCACCCGCAACCGCCGCCTGAGCAAGGACTACGAACGCCGCACCGCCTCCAGCGAGGCCTTCATCTACTTCGCCAGTATCCGGCAGTTGACCAAACGCTTGGCGGCTCATGCGTAGTTTGAGGACGCTCTCTAAGGGTTGGCAGGCGCGCGGCAGGAGGCAGCCACGGATCTTGACCAAGCTCTCAACTTCGTGCGCGCGCACGGCAGCCCGGTGGAGCAGGCCCGGCTGCGCTACGTGCCGGAGGCCGCCTGGCGCAGCCCAGTCGAGATGGACGAACTCCTGAGAGGACAGCGCCCCGGCGGCGGCTGGGCGACGCGCTGGACGCTGAACGACAGCAGCCTGGACGCGGCCCAATCCGTTGACGGGCGCCGGCCCAGCGAAGACGGGGCCGGCCAAGACGTGCACAGCACTCTGGAGGCCCTGCGGGCCCTGCGGCTGTGCGGCCGCTGGCAGCGGCCAGAACCACAGCAACGGGAGAGGCCATGCACATCTTGCTGACCAACGACGACGGCGTCACCGCGCCGGGCCTGTTGGCCCTCAAGCAAGCGCTGGAGCCGCTGGGGCGGCTGACGGTGGTGGCGCCTTCGCGCAACTACTCGGCCGCCGGCCACCGCAAGACCATGCACAAGCCGCTGCGCCTCGACGTCGGGCAGTTGTTGGACGGCTCGCCAGCCTGGCTGTGCTCGGGGGCGCCTTCCGACTGCGTGGCCCTGGCGCTGCTCGGCTTCATCCCCGACAAGATCGACCTGGTGGTCTCGGGCATCAACC
Source organism: Anaerolineales bacterium (assembly GCA_020845955.1). Lineage (GTDB taxonomy): Bacteria > Chloroflexota > Anaerolineae > Anaerolineales > UBA6663 > JADLEU01. Next base: position 50,535 of record JADLEU010000365.1, on the reverse strand, counting down.
CGCACTACAACCTAGGCCAGGACGTCACTTACTCGGGCACCGTCACCGCCGCGATCGAGGCCGTCATCGCCGGCGTACCGGGCATGGCGGTCTCCACCGAGGCCGGCGATCCGCCGCGCTACGAGGCCGCCGCCAGCATCGCCGCCCGGCTGGTGACGATGATCGCCGAGCGCGGCCTGCCGCCCGACAGCCTGTTGAACGTCAACGCGCCGCAGACCATCAAGGGACTGCGCGTGACGCGCCAGGGACTGCGCGTGTATCGCGATCAGCTCGTGGAGCGCCGCGACCCACGCGGTAAACCCTACTACTGGATCGGCGGCGAGATGCCCACCGGCCGCGCCGACGAGGGCACCGACTTCTGGGCCCTGGAGCACGACTATGTTTCGGTGACGCCCCTGCAGCTCGACCTGACCGCCTATCGGCTGATGCCCGAACTGGAGGCCTGGATCGCGGCCGACCTGTAACGCCGGCGGGACGGCACGTCATTGAGTCATTGACCAGCGAGCCGGCCGTTCTCGTCCGCTGGCCCGAGACTCAATCGCATGTCAAGGACAACTTCACCCGCGAGAAGCTGGCGGCGTGTTGCGGTCTTGGGCGTCACGGGCGCGGGCAAGACCACCCTGGCGCAGGCCGTGACGCGGCGTCTGGGCCTGCCGCACATCGAGCTCGACGCGCTCTTCTGGGGCCCGAATTGGATCCCGTCGCCGCGCGAGCCTGAAACGGCTCGCGCGGCCGAATCCCTGGCCGGCCCGGCCTAGGTGACCGACTGCAACTACAGCAGCCTGCGCGACCTGATCTAGCCGCGGGCCCAGGCGCTGATCTGGCTCGACTTTCCCCTGCCGGTGGTGATGTGGCAACTGACGCACCGCGCAGCGCTGGGCCCGGGGCATCGTCCTGTGGAACGGCAACCGCGAATGCCCGGCCCACCAGATCAACCGCGATGTGCTTTTCCTGTGGGCGCTGAAGACGCACCCACGCCAGCGGCGCGACTACCCAGCGCTGCTGGCCTTGCCCGAGCACACTCACCGGCCGGTGGCGCGGCTGCGCAGCCCGCGCGCCGCCGCCCCAGAACGGAGCCGGCGCGGCCGGGGCGATCTCCTGGCTGCTTCGATTACGACGACCCGGCTACTTCCCCAAGTGCATCGGCGTGCATCCGGCACACACAAGCAATCAATTCTCCCACACAGGGACGGGAGAAACAAACTGGCCGCCAGCCACGTACAGCGCGGGAAACGCGGTCTGCAGCAGCGGCTGCAGCGTGGCCGGCTCATCCCATACCTCCAGTTCCCCGACCAGGCGCATGATGGCGTCGCGGGCTTGCGCTAAATCCGGCGCGGCCGACTGCCGGCGCCCCAACTCATCCAGCTCTGCCCGCACCTGGTCAAGTTGCTTGCCGGTAGTGGTGATCGCAGACAGGATCGTCTCGGTTGCCGCGGGCGAGGCGTTCCGCACGCCATCGAGACCCACGGCCAGGTCGGCCAGTCTCGCGCGAAGCGTCTCGGCTTCGGCTTCCAGGCGCGCGCGCCGCGTCCCATCATCCGGCGTCGGCCCGCCAAGCGCCATGGCCAGCTGCGTCAGCCAGCCGTCGATCTGCGACGCATCGAGGCCAGCCAGGAGACCCTGGATGAGCCGCAGGCATTTCGTCTCGTTGATGTAATTCGCCGCGTGGGTGCGGCGCCCATGCCAGCGGCCGTCGCGGACCATCACCGGGCGAGCACAGCCGTAGTAGCGGTAGGCGTAGCGGCGCTGGCCATTGCGCGCCGGGACGTGCGTTGTTCCGCACGCCATGGTTTGGCCGCACAGGCCGCAGCGCAGTATTCCCGACAGCAGGGCGCGGCTGCGCGGGCCATTGTGCCGGCCGCCGCGGCGGGCCAGTTCGCGCTCGACGGCCGCGCACGTTTCCGCGTCCCAGGCGGGCGCGTGCCGGCCGGGGACGATAAACTCAGGCTTCCCGTTCTGCCATCCGTAGGCAATCTGGCCGCGATAGAATGGGTTGCGCAGGATGTAGCTCAGCGTCGAATCCAGCCACGGCCGGCCAGTGCGCGGGTCGGGCGACAGCCGCCGGCCGATCTCCGCCAGCGGCAGACGGGTGATGTACAGGCGGGCCAGGTCGTCGAAGAAACCGCGCCAGGCCGGGTCGAGCACGTAGCCGCAGGTTTGCCCATCATCCCCCTTCACCCCGACGTAGCCGGCCGGAACCGGCCCGCCGTGAATGAGCCCTTTGCGCATCCGGGCCTTCATGCCCATCTCGGTCCGCTCGCGAATGCTCTCGATCTCCAGTTTCCCGATAGCGCTCTTGATGAACAACATCTTGCGGTCGAAGGTCTCTTTGACCAGCTCGACCGTGACGGGGGTCTCTTCCAGCAAGTCACCCACCAGCACCGCGGGCTTGACACCGCGGTAGAGCCGGTCTTCCTTCCAGGCGATGACGACGTCGAGCTTTCCATCCCGCGCGTCCGCCAGCAAGCGCTGGAAATCTGGGCGGTCAGTGCGCGTGCCGGAGGGCTCCACCAGCCGCCCGGCGGAGCGGTAGCGCTCTATATCGGAGTACACCGCCACGACCGTGTAGCCGCGACCCTGGGCGTAGGCTTCGCAGTCCGCCAGTTGCTCTTCCGGACTAACACGCTTCCCCTGCACCTCGGATGAGACGCGGCGGTAGATCGCGGCGCGGGACAAGTCTGTGGCTTTGTGGCCATTGGAGGAGTTGGGCATGAGGTTGACAGCCTAGGGTAAGATCAACATCAGATGAGACGGGCAATGCTTGCGACCGACAATCCCCCGCCGCGCGAATTTGATCCGCCGCTGGATGCTGGCATCGAGCGGGCCGTGATCCTGCTGTGCGCTGCCGGCATCGAGACCTTCGAGTCATGCGAAGGCGGCGCAGGCCATTGCTACCTGCAACCAACCGTCCGCTTTAGTGGCGACCGCTCAGAAGGTTTCCGGGCGCTGGCGCTTGCTCTCCAAAACGCTCTCCCAGTCCGGGCCATCCAGCGCGTATGGACCATCGACGACGGTGAGCCTACCGGTCCGTACTGGGAGATTACGTTTTGGCAAAAACTGGAGCCAGACCCTTGCCTGGTGCCGTGACTACTTCCCTTGGCGGTTTAGCTCCTTGCACTCATCGCAGAGCGGCTTGCCACCATCCCCCTGGCGCAGATTCTCCTTCTCGATGTTGTTCCCGGTATTGCAGGCGCTGTTGTTGTGATGCACGTTCGACTTGATCGAGTGCCACGGCGACTTGCGAGGCATTTCAATTCCCCTTTCGTTCTAGCCAACTGCTCGGAAGCACGTCCTGTTTCAATCCCACACTTAGCAAAGCACCCTTTAGGTTCCCCCATAAACCCCCTTTCCCCCAGCCCCCAGGCGGACCACGCGTACGCGGGTCCGGTCAGAGCAGCTATTCACCTATCATCGCCAATAGCCCCACCCTGGCGGCATCAAAATACGCACTGCCCAGCCTCATCAAAACTCGAGTGTTCTCCTCCAGCGGCAGGTATTGCTTGCCGCAATACTCATCCACGATGCAGCCACTTGGGTAAGTCTCAATCACCAATTCATCAGCGGCGTAGGTCATGAAGCCTAGATACCCGTTCACATTCGGTTCAACTGGCGGATCGGCTTCGCCAATCTTGAGCGACCACATGTCCAAGGCCAGTTCCCATCCCTGCATAGCATCCGCCACGTCGTCCTGGACGTCATTTGGGTAACCAGTCGGCCAGGTAGCGCGCAATAGATCGGCCGCACCGCCGGCATCAGCAACCGACACTCGCAACTCTAAAATAGTCACGCCCTGGTCGGTTTGCACAGCAACCACGGAGCCGGCTTCGAGGAAGTCATTCACCCTGCGGACAAATTCGGCCGACAAGGCCGGCGTGGCTGTTGGGCGTGCCGCCTCGGTTTGCGTGGCCGCCGCCTGGGTTTGCCCAATCGGTATTTGGGTCTGAGCAATGGCCGTCTCAATACTGCCTTGTGATGGTGTGCAAGCCACCAGCGCCAAGACCACTAAGCCAACGATGCTCAAGCCTCGCATGGTCCCCTCCTGAATCGAAAGCCCCCCTGCCCTATTCTTGCCGCAGATAATCACGCAACTCCTGCCCAAATACATCTTCGACAGCCAAGTAGTTCTCAAGATCGATCCGGCTGATCCTTTTCTGTTTCAACCATCGTTTGACGGTGTTGTAATCGACCTTCAACTCAGCGGCATAGTCCGTGTCGCTGTAACCGTCGATTCTCCCTTTGCGCTCACGCAATTTCATCCGCACAAAGTCAGCAAACAAACGACCCTTGTCGCCCATTTCAATGATCATGGCAGACCCCTAATTCGCTAGAACACTGGTTCTAGACCGAGTCTACCAGTCCTTTGTTCCATTTTAGCCGTCCATATAAAGATATATTATGGTCACTTGCGGCATTTTATGAACTGGATATTGACTTCTATCGGATCCGATATATAATACCATTTGTAGTCACTGGTAGCACTCAGGAGACATCGATGACCCAAGAAAACCTGATCGCCAATCTGTACGCGCAGATTGACGCGCGAATTGCGGAAGAGCTTGACGAAACTGCCAAACGCGAGGAGCGCACCAAGCGGGCAGTCCTGGAGCGCGCCCTCCGCGACTACTTCGCCAAGTCCCGCCTCGAGGCCATCCAGCACGGCGAAGCGCAGCCGGAGCAGGCCAGCGCCTAGTCACCTGGGCCAGCGCCGGCCGGGGTGAGTACCCAGGGGGGAGGGCTTCCCCGGCCGGCGCGGCTCACCTTCACCATGACGACCAAACGCGAACTCGCCGACACCCGCAAGACCCGCCGCTACGCCGACGGCCACCAACGGCTGCTGGGCACACACCTGGGCCGACCGCGCCGCCCTGCTCCGCAGCCAAGCGAATGCGCGCGGCGCCGCGCTGCTGGCAAACACGGCCCGCGCCCCAAGTCACACAAAGCGCGGCGGGTGCTTAACCTGTACCGGCGGCTCAAGGCGGAAGGCTGGCTGTAATGGACACCAACCCCGCCCCCTGCCCTGTTCCGCTCGCCAATCGCTTAGTCTTTCTATTTGGGCTCGCATTATTGGAACAGAAATTCACACCGGAACAGGCAGCGCTGTACATGCGCCGGGCGCTGGAAGCGACGAAGGACTGGCAGCCGCCAGCAACAACGCGGGTAGTGAGGCAAAACGGGAGAGTGCCGGCGCTGGAGGTCGTAGCAGCCGGCGACTGACAAAGAAAAGGCCCTGCAGGAACAGGGCCGGGGGCAGGCCGGTCGGGAATGACCCGATGGCTTGTTCCCAAGCATAGCACAGGGCAGACCGAAAGGGAATAGACAACATGGCTGACACACTCTCACCGCAATCTCCTACAACCGAACCCCCGCCGGCGGACCACGCGTACGCGGGTCCGGTCGCCCGCACGCTCAACGTCGCCTGCCTGAGTGGCCTCGCCGACCTCACCGGCCACACTAACCGCTACGTGCCCCTGCCCGAAGTCCGGCGTTTCCTGGCCTGTGAGCTGCTTCACGAGCGCGAACAGTTTCAGCGCCTGGAACACACCTACGGCCACCGGGACGCGGTGATCGACTATTGGCGCCGCGAGTACCACGCGTGGACCCGGGCGCAGCGCCACATGGCCATCGCCCTGTGCTGGGATCTGAGCCAATTGTGCGCCGCCTACCAGGCGCGGACAGGCGGTGCCCGGTGAACGCCGAACGCAACTTGATGGGTGACACCTACACCCCGCGCGACGCCTTGGACGAAAGCAGCCGCATGACGGCCAACGCCCAGGCCCTGGCCGCCGCGCAGTCGGCCGTTGGCCACCTGGCCGCGCGCGTGGCCGATCTCGAAGACGATCTGCGCCGCACCCGCGCCGCGCTGGGCTGCGCCAACCTGGAGGTCGCCGTACTGCGGCAGATCATCCGGCGGCGGGGAGCGGGCAGTCGGACGGGGGTCGCTCATAAGGGCACGGTACGCCATGAAATCAGGACCGGGGCGCTCTCTCATCGCTCTCTCAGAAATGATCCGCGCTCATCCTGAATTCATCGCCGGTGCCATCGTCATGCTCAGCCTGATTGTCCTGTTGGTACTGGGATGGAAATAGTCAACGCTTTGCAAATCCTGGCCGGCTTTGCCGGCGGCGCGTCCGCCATGTGGCTGCTGATGCGCGACCGGCGCCTGACCGAGCGCATCGCCGAATTGGAGCGCCAGGCCAGCGAGCCGCCGGCGCCGTCGAAGTGGGCCGAGAACCTGCGCCTCGACCACCGCGCCCAGTTGGCCAGCATCGCCACGCTGGCGGAGCTCGCCCTGGGCGATCTGCTGGACGCCACGATCCGCCTCAACCCGGAAGCCGCGCACCGGGCCATTGAGAAGCACGCGCCGCACCTGTTCCAAAAGGACAATATTCAATGACGCTCTTTGACACCTTCGCCCTGGCCGCGATCCTGTTCTCGCCCTTCACTGCCTTTGCCCTGATCCTGTTCGTGCTGCGCCGGCTGGGCGTCAAGACGGAAGGCCCGCGATGAAGATGAACCACGATCCGCTGCGCAACTACTTCGACGCGCGCGGCCAAGCGCTGACTGAGCATGACCGAGCTGTGCAGGCGGAGAACATCGCCAAGGGCAACATGGTCGGCTGGGGATTATTGGGCGGCCTGGCGTCGGCGCTGCTGTTTTGGACGCCGCTGGCCTTGGGACTGTTCACCCGGGATGCGCGCTGGTTCTGCGCCGCCGGCGCCGTGTTCGGACTGGCGCTTGGCGCGCTGGTCAGCTACGGGAGACGCCGCCCATGAGCGTCTTCGTGGTGCCGGCGCTGTGTGTCCTGGTGGGCGTGTGCGTCGTGTTCTCCGTGGCCGCCGGCGCCGCGCGCTGGTCACACCGGGCCGTGCTCAAGCACCGGCCGGCGCCCGAGCGCGATGGGGACGGGTACTTGTGGTCGTAGGTGCGCCGCTGGCGGCTGCCGGCGAGGAGACGTGGGCCCAGGGGAAAGACGGCCGCGTGGTACTCGCCGGCAGCCGCGAGGGGTGCAAGTGAGGCCACTGACAAACATGGCTGACGAACTGGCAAGGAACGAAAGCAAAGAACTGGCGCGGCTGGAAACCATCATCCAGCTTGGCCTATCGACGTTCGTCGAAGTGGGAAACGCCCTGCTGCGCATCCGCGACGGCCGGCTGTACCGTGCCAGCCATAAGACCTTCGAAGAATACACCCAAGAGCGCTGGGGCATGACGCGGCGGCGCGCCAACCAACTGATTGGGGCTGCTGAAACCGTGGGCAATTTGGGAACCACGGTTCCCATTCTGCCCGACGCCGAAAGGCAGGTCCGCCCCATGGCCCAGCTCGCCGCCGAGCAGCAGCAGGCGGCCTGGGACGAGGCGACCCGGCGCGCGAACGGCCAGCCCACCGCCGCGATCGTTGAGCAGGTCGTGCGCGATTTCAACTACAAGCGCGACAACAAATCCAACCGCGCGGGCGATGCCTACGTGCCGCAAGGTTACGATGCCTGCCAGACCCCGCCTTACGCCATCGACCCGCTGCTGCCCTTCCTGCCGATGGAATGGACCATCTGGGAGCCGGCCTGCGGGGAAGGGTTGCTGGTGGAGGCCTTCTACGACGCCGACCGGCGCTGCCTCGGCACCGACCTCCTCACCGGCCAGAACTTCTTCGAGTACGCCCCGCCCGAGCCCTGGCACTGCCTGGTCACCAATCCCCCCTACAGCATCAAGTACGAGTGGCTGGAGCGCTGCTACCGGCTGGGCCGCCCGTTCGCGCTGCTGCTGCCGGTCGAAACGCTGGGCGCCAGCAGGGCGCAAACGCTGTTCAAGCGGCACGGCCTGGAAGTGCTGTTCCTGGACCGGCGCGTCAACTTCAAAATGCCCAAGAAGGGCTGGGAGGGTGGCGGGGCGCAGTTCCCCGTGGCCTGGTTCACCTGGAAACTGGAACTGCCGGATCAGATGTATTTCGGGACACTCGGCAATGGCACGACGTTTAGTTGAGACGGCCCAGTTCCAGCGCGGGAAGGACGTCGAGGCGTTTCTGGACGGCTACTACGGCCGGCGGGGCTGGCAGGTGGAGGTGCTCAGCGCCGACGAAGAGCGGGGCCAGAAATTGGGCGACCGCAGACTCGTGCGCATCCGGCGGCAGGTGTACGTGGAAGAAGGAATTGGCTGTTCGCGTGGTGAAGATCGACGAAGACGAACTGAAAGGATACTACTATGGCTGACCAATCCGTGACGACCGGCCGCCTGCCGACCCCGGCCTCCGGCAGCGTCCGGGCCCTCTTGCAGGCCGCCAGCGTGCGCGACCGCTTTGAGCAGGTCATGGGCGACAAGCACAAGGCCGCCATGTTCATCGCCTCGCTCAGCACGCTGGTCTACGCCAAGCCCAAACTGGCCGAGTGCGATCCCAATACTGTCATCGCCGCGGCGCTGCAGGCGGCCGCGCTGGACCTGCCCATCAACGAGAACCTGGGCTTCGCCTATCTCGTGCCCTACAAGGGCCAGGCGCGCTTCCAGCCCGGCTACAAGGGCATCATCCAACTCGCGCTGCGCACCGGGCAATACCTGAAGCTCGAAGTCGCCCACGTGCTGGAAGGCGAAGTGGAGATCGTCAACCGCTTCACCGGGCAGTTGCGCTTCAGCCCGCCCCAGAGCGAGACGGTAGTCGGCGTGCTGGCCTACCTGAAGCTGGCCAGCGGCTTCGAGAAGTTCGTCTACTGGCCGCTGGACAAGATCCACGCCCACGCCCGGCACTACTCGCAGGGCTATGACCGCAAGGATGGCGCCTGGCAGACGGCGACGCCGGCCATGGAGCTCAAGACCGTGCTGTCCGACCTGCTGCGCACCTGGGGCATCATGTCGATCGAGATGCGCCAGGCCCTGGCCGCCGACGAGCCGACGGATGACCAGCGGCCGGCGAATGGGAACGGCGCCAGCCACGCCGCCGACAAGGCCGCGCTCTACGGCCCAGACGAAGACGCGCCGCCGGCCCCACCCAGCGCGCCAGCCGAGCCCGAGCCGCCCTACGCGTCCAACGCCGACGCGGACGCCGAGATCGCCGTCCGTGACGCCCAGGCCAGCAGGAGCAAGGGGCGACACCGCATCGGCAGCGCCGAGGGCGGTGCCGAGTGACCACGCTCAAGCACACCCTGCGCGCCATGCTGGCCGACGCGCGCGCCCACACCGGCCTGCCCATCCGCCGCAGCCTGCCGCGCGGCCTGGTGCTGGACGTGCTCCAGGCCGCCGACGGCACGGTGCAGCTCACCATCGCGCGCTACGACCAGGCGCCCTCCGACGCCGAATGGACGATCGTGCTCAAGCACTGGCCCGAGCCGGTGGTCCCCGGCGTCATCCCCACACCGCGCCGCGAAGGCCGCCGCCATGCGCTCGTCGGCCGGTGGGCCCGGCCGGCAATGCTGGTCGAGCCCGAATAGCCACAATGCCGCAGTGGCGAAAATTGCACAGCAAGATCGTAGATAGCCTTGACGTGAACGGCCTGCCAGATGACTTCCATCGGTTGTCCTGGGTGTTGCTGCCCCTCTGCCTCGACTCCGAGGGACGCGGATTAGATGATGCCACCTGGCTGCGATCGAAGCTGTTCCCCCTGCGGCGCGACGTGACCCCCGAGATGCTGGAAGCGGTGATGAAGCAGCTCGCCGAACGAGGCATGATCGTGAGATACACCGCTGACGGACGCGGGTATTTCCACCTACCGAACTTCCACAAATACCAGGGAAAAACGGACCGGGAAGCGCCCAGCGCCCTCCCGCCGCCGCTCAAGATCGGGTCAGGACCTGGTCATGAGTTGGTCACGACCTACTCACCCCTAGAGGAGAGGAGAGGAGATAAGAGGAGAAAACACGCGGGCGAAAAACAGCCGCCCGCGCGCCCGCCGGCTGTCGCCATGCGTGTGCCAGCGGCGGCCGGCCAGCCGAATTCCGTGACGCAGCCGGGTTCGGACGAAACGGACCTACCCAAACTGCTGTGTGCCGCATTTGAGCAGGCATCTGGCATTGCGCTGCCGGCGTCCAATGGCCCGAAAACAGGCCGGCAGATCGGCGCGCTGTGGTGGCGCCCGCTCCGGCAAATGGCAGCCCTGTGTGACGGGCTTGCCGAGCCGGCCGCGTTGATGCTGGCCACGGTCGCGCGCATGCGCCGCAATGGATTGACCATCCAGGCGCCGATCTCGGTCGTGGCCGTCTTCACGGACCTGGTGGGACTCCGGCGGACCGAGCAGGCGTCGCCCCAGTTCAAGGACTACGCATGAGCGCCTATCCTGAAATCCGCGGCGCGCCGTATGACGCGCAGGCTGAGCGCGCTTTGGTCGGCGCGGCGCTGATCGATCCGGCCCTGGCCGGCGAATTGAGATGGGTCAGTCCGGAGATGTTTTATCTGCAGCAGCACCGCTGGGTGTGGGAGACCGTCGCCGGACTGCAGGCGAGCAGCCAGGCCGTCGATTTCGTGACCGTTACCAGCGCGCTCGAGGGGCGGGGGAAACTCGAGGAGATCGGCGGCGCCGCCTACCTGGTGCGGCTGATGACCGAGACGCCTAATAGCGCCTATGCCGAGAGTTATGCCCGCATCGTGGCGCGCGAGCATCAACGCCGGCGCGCGCTGGAATATGCGGCCGCGGTGGCCAGGGCGGCCTATGGGGATGGCGAGTCCGCTCTAGACGCCGTGCTGGCCCGCGGGCCGGAATTGGCCGCGGCGAGCGCGCCGGACCACCTGGCGCCATCTGGGGAAATAGCCGAAGACATCTGGCCATACATCGTCGAGCCCGAGCGGCTGGGCGAGCGCATGGTCTCGACAGGACTGTCCGCCTGGGACGAGACGCTGGGCGGCGGCCTGGAACGCGGCACGGCGACGTTCGTCATGGCGCGTCCGGCGATGGGCAAGACGGCACTGCTCTGCCAGCTTTCCGATTTCGTCAGCCGGTACACGGGGCCGGTGGCATTTTTCTCGAAGGAGATGAACGCGCGCCAGATCCTGCTGCGCATGGCGGCCCGGCGCGCGCGTGTGTCGGTGCTGGCCTGGCGCCAGCGCCGCTTGGACGATGAGGCGCGCGGGCGCTTGCTGAGCGAGATTGGCGAGCTGGCCAGCCGCCAGACGCTCTGGATCGACGACAGCACGCCGCAGACGACCGACGAGGTCCGCGCCGCGTGCGAGCGCCTGGCCCGTCAGGCGGGACCGCTCGCGCTGGTCGTCGCCGACCACCTGCGCCTGTTCGCCGACCGGGCGGAGAACGAGAACAAGCGCGCCGGCGCGATCGCCTGGGGGTTCAAGTGCCTGGCCAAGGCGCTGGACGTGCCGGTGCTGGCCGCCGCGCAGCTCAACCGCGGCGTCGAGGTCCAGGGGGACAAGCGCCCGGACTTGAAAGACTTGCGCGACAGCGGCGAGATCGAAGAGAACGCCGACACGGTGACGGCGCTCTACCGCGAAAGTTATTACAACACCAAGGCTGACTGCATCGCGGAGCTGATCAACCGCAAAGCGCGCGAAGGGGAGCGCAACGCCCGGGCACAGTTCGCCTTCATCGCCGAGCACATGAGCTTTGAGCCGCTTTCCAGGCTGAGACCATCATGATCACCAACCCGGCCGTCGTCTTCATCCGCCTGATCGGCCGCGCTGCCGCCGGGCTCCCGCACGTGCGCCTGGCGCGCTGCCCGCGCTGCGCGGCCGTGACCCGCCACGTGCTGGCCGCCGAGACGGCCACGACGCACGAAAGCATTTACCGCTGCGAGCGCTGCAGCCGGGCTCAGGCGCTGCAGCCATGAGCGAGCACGCCGAGCAATCGGCCTTCTTCCAGTGGGTGGCTGCGGCCGCGGGCCGGATCCCGGAGCTGCGCCTGTTCTACGCCATCCCCAATGGCGGCTGGCGCGCCCTTACCACCGCCCGGCGCCTGTCGGCCGAGGGCCTGCGCGCCGGCGTGCCCGACACCCACCTGCCCGTCCCGCGCGGCGGCTACGCCGGCTTGTGGATCGAGTTCAAGCACGGCCGCAACACGCTCTCGCCCGAACAGCGCGAGTGGGTCGCGGCCCTCGAAGGCCTGGGGCACTGCGTGCGCGTCTGCCGCGACAGCCGCCAGGCGATCGCCGCCACCGAAGATTTTTTGGGCCTGCCCGACGAGCTGCGCACGGTCCTGTATGACTGACAAGGAACACACCATGGACGTCACCCCCAACACCCGCACGATCACCGAGTACACGCTCACACTGAGCGAGGCCGACGCGCGCCAGGCGCTCGACGACCCGTACACCTTCGCCGCCGCTCTCGTCGAGCGGCTGCGGCCGCACCTGACGGCGGAGAACGGCAGCGGGCGCAAGTACGCCAAGCCCAAGCCCGCGTCGCAACTGCGGCCCCCTGCAAAGCCCCGCACACCTGCCCTGGCGGGCGGTGCCAGGGGGGGCGGTGTAAGCCGCAAGCCCAACGGCCGCGGCCCAAAAGCGAAGACGGCCAAGCGCACCGGCCTGCAGCGGGTGCGCTGCCCGCACTGCAGCCAGGAGATCGCGCAGAAGTACCTGAACCTGCACCTGGCCAAGAAGCACAACAGCCTGGTGGATACGACGCCAGCGCCTTCTGCGGACGTTGCGGCATAAGGTATGACGCCGAGATCCCGCGCGTCGGCCTGGCCCACTGCCGCTGGTGTGATGACGAGTTACACGGCCGGAGGCACGAACCGGTTGACTCAGCCATCGCCGCGGCTATGGACCAGGCCCTGCGCCAGGCGGTGAAAGCGCAGCGCAAAACGAGTCGAAATGGCCGGCCGCAGATTGACAACGACTGGAGAGACGATGACGACCCTGACGAAGACGAATGAGACCACGGTAATCGCCCCGCTCGCCGAAGCCGAGATGGCCGCGCTGGAGCAGCAAATCCGCACCGACATCAAGGCCTTCCAGCGCGTCGGCCTGGCCCTCATCCGCATCCGCGACGGTCGCGGCTACCGGCTGCGCGGCTTCAAGACCTTCGAAGCCTACTGCGAGAGGGTCTGGGACTTCACCGACCGCCACGGGCGCCGCCTGATCGCCGCGGCCGAAACGGCTGAGAAGGTCAAGGCCGCCGTCGGCGTCGAGCCGTCCAGCGAATCGGTGGCCCGCGTCCTAGCGCCCGTGGCCAACGACCCGATCGTGCTGCAGCGCGTCGCCGAAAAGCTGCAGATGAAGCAGGCTACCATCGCCAACGCCTCGGCCGAGAAGGTGGCCGAGGTCGTGGCCGCCGTCACCGGCAAGCCGAGGCCGGCCAAAAAGGACGACAAGCCGCGTCACACGCGGCCGGCGACGAACGGCAAGCCCGCGCCGGCTCCCGCGCCTGCCGTCGGCGCCGACGATGCCACCACGCTCCAGGCCATCCTGACCAGCGCGCGCAGCTTCCTGGCCAACCATCCCTGGCTGGCCGACGACGACGCGGCCCGGCGGCTGGTGGGCCAGCTCGACCAGGCGCTGATCGTCGCCGGCAACCTGCTCAAGGCAGCCTATTCCCGCGCAGGAACCCCGCCGGCGGGCAAGCCGGGCACCAAAGAGCCGGCTGGTCCGCCACGCTGCCCCAGCTGCAAGCAGCCCGTCAAGCCTGGCGAGCCGTGGTGCGACAACTGCGGAGCGGCGCTATGAACGGACCCAGAGTCGTGCTCGACGATCCCAAGCTGGCCGCCTGGATCAAGCGGACGTTCAACATCCAGACGCGCGCCGAAGCCCTGGAGCGCCTGACAGACATCGACCCGCTCAACGAAACCGTGACCGTGGACGGCCAGGAGCACCGCATCCCGGCCGACTGCTATGTGGATCTGCTGGCGGAGGGCCGCGAAGCGTGAGCGACAAACCCATCGTGATCATCACCACCATCTACCCGTTCAAGAACGGCAAGCGCCCGATCACCGTCGGCGCCGGCCCGGAGGGGGAACTCGTGTCCCTGCGGTCAGGCGTATTCGCCGACTGGCAGGCCCTGGAGCGCCAGGCCTACGGCGAGCTGCTGACCGCGGCGAGCAAGCCCGCGCCGAAGGCCATGGGCGCCGGTCAAGTCGGCAAGGGCCGAAAGACCGCCAAGTCTGGCAAGCGGGCAAAAGCGGCAAAAGCGGAAATGCCGGCAGATCCGGAAGCGGACGCTGAGCATGGAGAAAGCGGACCAATTGGTCCGGCCGCGCCCGACCTGCCCGAGATCGAGGGCGACTCGCCCGGAGGCGGCGCCGACGAAGCACAACTGGCGTTGGAGTTGGAGGGCAGCGATGGCTGAGACTGTGTTTGCGGAGTATGGCCAGAAGCGCATCCCTGTGCCCGAGGGCATGACTCAAGCCCAGGTGACCGAACAGATGCGGCGCTTCTTCCCCGAGCTGGCCGATCCCAAGATTGAGACCAAGACGGAGAAGGACAAGAAGATCTGGGTCTACAGCAAGAAGGCTGGGACGAAAGGCCACGGCCCCCGTGGGGGGGCCGGCGACGCGGCCGCGGCCGTCGTTTTCAAGCGGCTGCTGCGGGTACGCGAGACGCCCATCGCCCCGGCCTGGTTCATCGACGTCGCCCTGGGCAGTCCGCCCGGCCCCGGCCGCGACTTCGAGCGCGCCGGGCAGCGGCTGCTCTCCCAGGCGCAGGCCGCCGAGGAGTTGGGGCGCGACCTGGCCGCGGTTCGCCCGGACTGGACGCAGGCGGCCGCCAAGCTGGACGTGAGCCCGCTGCTGTGAACATGGCATTACCGGCCGCGCCGGCGCTGCCGGCCACCGCCTACCGCCGGACCTGGCTCTTCGACCGGGTGCAGGATCTGGCCGCGGCACAGGGCATGCTGAAGCTCATGCAGGCCCTTGATCCGGCAAGAGCGAAGCGGCTGAAACTGGCCGACCCGCGCGGCTGCTACCGGGCGCTGCTGAGCAACGTGATGCGCCGCTTCCCGCTCAACCTGTGGAGCATCATGGTCGAGGTCGACGAGCTCGAGTCGCTGTCCTGGGCCTGGTCGCGCGGCATCCCTGTCGCCGTCAACGGCTGGCACTGGGAGAACTCGTCGCCCGCACTCGACCTGGCCGTGGCCACGGTCGCCGGCGGCTTCGGTATGGAGAGTCCAAACGACGGCCTGTCCCTGCACGAGGCGGCCGGCAACCTGGACCGGTGGGTGATGACTTGGTGGCCGGGCGTGCACGCGGCCGCGCCGCTCCTGCACGAGCAGAGCCAGCCGTACACCATCCGCCGGCCGCGCGGGCGCGAGTGGGTCAAGCCCTGGAACGGGCTCCCCGACCTGTGCCTGTACGTGCAGGGCGCGACGCGCACCTACTACCTGGATACCGACTTCGAGACCGCTGACGCGAGCCCCAATCCGGACTGGCGGCTTTCCGAGATCCGGGCGCTGGAACAGCAGTACAAGCGCGCCGGGCCGATGTGGGATCACATCTATAGCCTGGCCGTGTACGTGGATGAGAAGCCGCGCGAGCGATTGCGCACGCTCGACGCCGCGCTGCGCGGCGACCCGCTCGTGCTGCAGACCATCACCCGGCCGGCGGGCAGGCGCGCGACGCTGGCAAGCGTGTTCGCTGCAAAGGAGAAGCGCAATGGCCGGTCGTAAACCCGCGCGCAAGGCCACTCGCAAAGCGGCAAAGGTCAAGCCCGGGGCGAAGCCACAGCCTGTCAAGCTCCCCAAGGAAGCCTTCGACCGCGTGGCGCGCGTGACGCTCACCGCCACGGCCGAGTCCCTGTGGCTGACCCGCTACGACGCCCGAGGCAAGCCGGTGGTCACCTACCCGGTGTCCGCCCGCGACGTCGCCAACTGCTTCGGCGGCCTGTCAGGCGTGAGCACGGGGCTCCTGCCGCCCGACGTCCTGTTCTGGCAGGCGGCCGGAAAACGCGACGAGCCGGAGCGCGTCGGGCTGTGGCTGCCGGCCGGCGTCCGCACGATTTACTGGCGCGCCGGCCGGCACGAGCGGCCGCTGGAGATCCCGCTGCCTAACCTGGTCCTGGCCGGCCGGGGCGGCAGCTATTACGTCTTCGCCTGCCTGGAGCGGACCGAGCGCGCACCGCTCTACCATGCCCCGCTGCCCAACATCTCCGACAACGGGGCGATCTGTGCCGGCAATGAGCCGTTCCCAAAGGCCTCCCCGGCCACCATCCACCAGGCGGCCGCCATCTTCTGGGAGTCGCGCTTCAACGACCACCAGAGCGAGCGCCGTATCGCCGCGCCCGGTCCGCTTTTCGACTTCCTGGCCAGCCTGCGCGGGCAGACAGAATTCCCGGCTGATCAACTCAAGCGCGCCGGCCTGACCCTGGGCGACTTCGCCCGGGGCCAGGGCCAGGGCCAGGCGTACCTGGATTGGGACGACGACGATGACGACGTCGAGCCCGACCCCGAATGGAACGATTGGGATGACGAAGACGACGACCCGGCCGTCTGGGGTGGTGTGGAAGACGAAGTGGAGTTAGCGGCATGATGGCTCCTGACGACTTCGAGCTGGCCAGTTGCGTGCTGGCGACCGGCCCCGAGCTGCCGCCGATCCGGGGCTTCGTGCAGTACGTGGTCGGCGCCGGCGGCCTATACGTGCGCGCCGCCGACGGCCGCATCGAGGCGCTCGTGCCGGTCGCCCCCAGCCTGCGGCCGCTCTCCGGCCTGGCCATGGTCGAGCCCTACGCGCGCCTGGCCGTGCCCCGCGTCCCGCAGGCCTGGCTCGACTCGATCCTGGCCAGCGCCCGCAAGGCCATGCCCAGCGAGGCCATGTACCAGCTCGTGGCCGACCCACTGGCGCGCAACAGCTACGGCGGCTGGGCCTGCGCCCGCCCGGCGCAGTTGGCCAGCCCCGGCGCGGTCACCTTCCTGGACCTGGCCGGCGCCAGCGTCGACCTGCATTCGCACAACTCGATGCCGGCGTTTTTTAGCGCTACCGACGACGCCGATGAGCAGGGCCTGCGCTTCTATGTCGTTATTGGCAGACTCGACACACGCCAGCCGCAGATCGCCGCGCGGGTGGGCGTGTATGGGCACACGATGCCCGTGCGAGCGACGGCGATCTTCGACGGGCTGGGGTGCTTTGTGGACACATTCGGCCGCTGCCGCCAGTGCGGGCGGCGCGTGGGCGATGGGGCAGCCTGGTGGACGGAGTACGACCTGTGTGAGCGATGCGATGAAGCCGAAGCAGAAGTCAACGCTTAGTCTGGCTGCCGCGCCGCTCCTGCGCCTGCAGCTCTCCCGCTTCGAGCGCGTGCACCTGACCTTGATCGGTTGCGGTGGAACGGGCAGCCACATCGCCTCCGGCCTGGTGGCCGTCACCCAGGCGCTGGACGCGCGCGGCACCCCGGTCGAGATGACGTTCGTCGACCCCGACCGCGTCGAGCGGCGCAACGTCGGCCGGCAGTTGTTCTCTGTTGGAGACGTTGGCCAGCCGAAGGCCGCCGTTCTCGCCGCCCGGCTCAACGCCGCCTTCCGGCTGGCCATCGGCGCTGGCGTGCGCCGCGTGGCCGACGATGAGAGTCTGCTGTCCAACCACCACGCGGCTCTGAATGTGGTCGTCGGCGCCGTCGACAACCGCGAGGCCCGGGCCGTGATCGCCAGCGCCATGGGGAAGGCGCACGGCCGGCTGTGGTGGCTCGACGCCGGCAACTCGGAGCACGCCGGCCAGGTGTCACTGGGCAACCGCGTCGCTGCCAAGGATCTGCGCGGCGCCGTGGGCCTGGGCATGCTGCGCGACCTGCCGTCCCCGAGTCTCATCAACCCGGACCTGGTAGTCGCGGTCAAGCCCGCAAAGCCTAAGCCGGGGAAGAACGGCCACGGTGCGAACGGCCGCATGCCCAGTTGCGCGGAACTCACCGAGGCCGGCACTCAGGGCCTGATGGTCAACCGCATGGCGGCCGCCTGGGCCCTCGCGCTCCTGCACGATTTCCTCCTGGGCACGGTGCGCTGGTTCGCGCTCGACTTCGACCTGGCCTACGGCGGCACGCGGGTGCGCCAGCTGGACCTGCCGACGCTAGCCGAGGCGACCGGGCTCGACGAGCGCGAGTTGGTGGCAAAGGGGAAAGCCTGATGACCGCCGTAACGCTCGGCCAGGGCCAGGCCGGCCCGCTTCACATCGACGTGCCCACGCTGATCGACTCGCGCCAGGTGATCACCGCCAGCTCCGGAGGCGGCAAGAGCTGGCTCTTGCGCCGGCTGATCGAGCAGATCGCCCGCCAGGTCCAGGTGATCGTCATCGACCCCGAGGGCGAGTTCAACACGCTGCGCGAGAAATTCGACATGCTGCTGGTGGGCTCGGGCGGCGAGGTCGCCGCCGAGGCCCGCACCGCCCGCAAGCTCGCCGCCAAGCTCTCCGAGCTGCGCGTCTCGGCCATCATCGACCTCTACGACCTGGGCGACTGGGACGCGCGCCGCGCCTTCCTGGCCCCCTTCATCGACGGGCTGATGAACACACCCAAGAGCGGCTATCACCCCATCTACGTCCCCATCGACGAGGCCCACAACTTCGCTCCCGAGACCGCCGCCGGCCGCGCCGACTCGCCTGTGGCCCAGTCGCGCCGCGCCGTCAACTTCCTGATGTCGGCCGGCCGCAAGCGCGCCGTCTGCGGCGCCCTGGCCACCCAGCGCATCTCCAAGCTGGCCAAAGACGCCATCGGCGACGCCAAGAACGTCTTCATCGGCGGCATCACCCTCGACGTCGACCAGGCCCGCGCAGGCGACATGCTCGGCCTGGACAAGGCCGGCCGCCTGGCGCTGCGCGACCTCGAGCCCGGCGAGTTCTACTGCTTCGGGCCGGCGCTAGGCCGCGGCGTGCACCGTTTCCGGACCGGCCCGGTCGTCACCACCCACCCGCGCCCCGGCCAGCGCCACCTGCTCGAGGTCCCGCCGGCCTCGGGCGCCATCCAGCAGATCGTCGCGTCCTTGGGCGACCTGCCGCGCGTCGTGCAGCGCGAGACCGACGAGCTCGCCGCCGCTCAGCGCCGCGTCCGCGAACTGGAGCAGCAGCTGCGCACCCGGCCCGTGCAGGCGCCGCTGCCCGAGCGTATTGTCGAGCGCGTCGAGATCCCGGTATTCAAGGACGGCGAAGTGAATCGACTCGAGTCGGCCGTCGGACAGATGGCCGTGATTGCAGAGGGGCTGGGCAAGCTGGGCGATGGGCTGCTGGGCGCAAGCCAGGCGCTGCGCACCGGCGCCGGGGAAGTCGGGGAGGCCCTGCGCGCCGTGGTCCAACGTCAAAGTGCGGCGCTGCCAGGTCGAAGACCGCACCACGCGTACGCGGATCCGGCCCCGGCCGCACGGCCCGCGCCGCGGCCGCCGGAGGCGCCGCCAGCCGAGAGCGACATCGCGTTGCGCGCCGGTGAACGCAAGATGCTGCAGGCTCTCGCCCAGCGCCACCCAGCGCGCTACACGGTCTCCCAGCTCGGAACGCTCTCCGGCTTCGCCCCGCGCGGCGGCACCTTCCGCACGTACTTCGGCGTGCTCAAGCGCGCCGGCCTCATCGTCGAGCAGGGCGGGGAAGTCTCCGTCACCGAGGCCGGCCTGGCCTACCTGGGCGCCGCCGTGCCCCCGGCGCCCGCCACCACCGCCGAAATGCTGGCCATGTGGCGCGCCCGTCTGCGCGCGGGCGAAGCCAGGATGCTCGACGTGCTGGTGGAGCGATACCCGGAGTGGATCGCCGCCGGCGAACTGGGCGAGGCCGCCGGCTTCGCCGCGAGCGGCGGCACGTTTCGCACTTACCTGGGCGTCCTGCGCCGCAACGGGCTGGCCGAAGTCCAGGGCGACCAGGTCCGCGCCAGCCCGACCCTGTTTGTAGTCTGAGACTCGGAAGAATTAGTGAATAAACGGCCGGAGTTGTTGCTTGAGACGGGTGAGGCCATCACGGATAAGGACCGTGACCTCATCGTCATCGGTCCCGACGACAATCGAGTGGCGTCGTTTGCGTTCATCCACGCTTTGCCTAAGTGCTCCCGCATGTGCAGCAAAAATCATGTCGTCGTAATACCTCCCAAGATTGCTATAGTAGGTTGTCCAAGCGTCCTCAAATGGCTTGAGGATTGTGGCATCGTCGAGCATCAAGACGAGATCAGCTTCCCAAGCCGCCTCGCGCAGTTCCTGCAATATGGGCACCAACTGCTGAGCTCTCATGCCGCGAGCATGGTGATCATTTCGGTTTGCCGTGGTAAGGGGATCCTCGTCATCTTGGTGAACACGGTCAGCCCATTCAGACGGTTGGACGAGAGCCTTCTGCATCCTGGTGAACTCGAACGAATACCGTCGGGCCAGACCATAAAGGCGCCGAGCAACATCATACTGCGTTTTACCTTCAAGCTCGGCTCGCCAGGTTCGCAAAGCAAAAAATGCAGTCACGCCGGTGCCAATGGCAGCCAGGCCAACTGCAATCT
This sequence comes from Anaerolineales bacterium, assembly GCA_020845955.1. Classification (GTDB taxonomy): domain Bacteria; phylum Chloroflexota; class Anaerolineae; order Anaerolineales; family UBA6663; genus JADLEU01. Next base: position 30,242 of record JADLEU010000365.1, on the reverse strand, counting down.
GCTGGAACATCTGCGCGAACTCAGTCACCCACCTATCGAATGGCGGCCAGCCCATGTGCCCCTCCTAGAACGAAGTGCTCGTAGAAGCCGAATTAGCGATGAAAGGGATTTTAGAGCATGACCGACCAACCGCAAACCGAACCGTTCCGCTCCTGGGCCATCGTCGAGATCTTCGGCCACGAGCGCCTGGCCGGCGAAGTGAGTGAGCAGACCATCGCCGGCGCCGGCTTCATCCGCGTCGACGTACCCGCCGTCGACGGCGCGCCCGCCTTCACGCGCTTTTACGGCGACAAGGCCATCTACTCGATCACGCCGGTCGACGAGCAGACCGCGCGCCGCGCCGCCCTGGCCATGCGCGCCCGGCCCGTGACGGTCTACCTCGCGCCTGCGCTGCCGCCGGGCCCCGAAACGCCCGATCATTACAGGGACGCCGGCCCCCTTGTCGACTATGACGACGAAGACAACTTCGATGACGACGATGACCGCGACTTCGACTAGGCGCAGCCACAGCTTCCAGCCGCGCCTCTGCATCAAGTGCGACGAGCCGGCCGTCTACCAGACCAGCCTGTGCGCGGAGCATAAGCGCCAGTACGACCGCGAGTGGCGCGCCCGGCGCAAGCTCCAGGAGCTTACGCCCAAGCCCGCGCCCGTCGTCGACGACATCGGCGGCGAGGTCGTCGACCCGCCCGCCGGCGAGTGCCGCCGGCTCGACGCCCACACCTTCGCCGTCCGCCTCGACGACAAACTGCGGCTGACCAGCCAAGGCCTGCGCCTCGGGCTGCTCAAGGTCCCGATCGCCATCCGCCGTGGCATCGAAGCCACCGGCTACCAGTGGGCCGGCCAGTGCCGCGACCGGCACGGCCAGCGCTGGGGCCTCATCCGCGTCGTCTGGCTCAAGAAGCCGACTCCAGCCGGCGGCGCACCCGTCAGCGGGGAAGGCGCGAGCGTGACGTGACTCAAACTGGCCCTGTCCAGCAATTGGACGCCATCAGGCGCGACCTGCTGGCCAAGCACGACCGCCAGGGCCTGTCATGGCGCAAGATCGCCAAACGCCATTATCCGGGCGTGCCGGCCGGCACGCTGTGCGCCATCGCCAAGGGGCGCGAGCCCAAAAAGATCTCAGTCCGCCTGGCGCTGGGGCTGCCAGCCCTAGCTGATGCACCGGTCTGCCCGGACTGCGGCCAGGTGCACGTGGCTGGCGTCTGTACCGCCCGCAAGCCGCCGACCGCCAACGGCGTCGTGCCGGTCACCGTCTGGGCCCACGGTGTCAAGAGCGGTGCCGTGGTCCGGGCGCGCTCGCGGCGCTGCGCCCGCCGGAGGTGTGGCGTTCACTTTGTGCCAGCGCACGGCGAGCGCTATTGCTCGGACGCCTGCCGGGACCGCGCACGGGCGTGGCGGCGAAAGCAGAAGCGGACCAAGTTGGTCCGGGGAAGGAAGCGGATGAAACGATGAGATTTCAACTGATCGAGAACAACCCCCAGTTCCCCAACGACGGTGAGACGTACTGGTGGTGGGATACAGATCGACCGGCGAAAGACGGTCAACCGTTCATGGCTGTCGAATGCTATGTCGGCAAGAACCCCAACCAGTTCATACGCTGCGAGAACATGCGTCTGCTGTTCACCGACCAAGCCGAATACTATGCCGTGTGTTGGCGCTGTCATAGCATCTACAGCCACATGCAGTGGTCCGGCTCGACGCGCGGCGGCCCAAAGTGGCGTGAGCGGGCCTACGCCTACTTGGCCGCGCACGAGGCCACAAAGGGTTGGTGTCAGTTCTGTGACCCGGTGTTTGGGAATGGGGGATGGCTGGAATGAATCTTCAATGGCCCGTCATGTGGTGCGACCGCCATCTGCGCCCGCTCAAGGCGGAGTGGCCACGCGGCGCCGCGCTGGCCATGCTGGGCCTGTTCAACGCCGCGATGGCGTCCGATGACATCATGAGACGCGCGGGCGGCAAGATCGTCAATGTGCCGCTGGTGCTCAACTCGATCAAGCCGGTGTGTTGCTTCCTGGGCGATGCGGTCGCGGCCGAGGTGATCCGGCTGGCGCTGGCCGGCGAAGTGTACGGGCAGACGCCGGCGTCTGGCTTAGAAACAGGTGAGAACTCTCCCGCGCCTTGACAGCCAGGTTCATAATCTCCGAATGGGCCGCATCCTGTTCTGCGTCTGCATCCTGCTGACTGCCGCCTGCGCGCCCGTCGTCGTCACCGTCCCCGCCGCCGGCGGCGACGTCCTGCCCGCCGAGGCCCAGCGCGTCATTGACCGCGCCACCGCCACGGCCGCGGCCTACGCCACTGCCGGCGCCCAGGCCACCGCCAGCGAGCTCGCCGCTCGCGCCACCTCAACGGCCGCCGCACAGCTCACCCTGGGCGCCCTCGCCGTCGAGCAGACCCGCGCCGCCCTGCAGCTCACCGCCGGCGCCGGCGCCGCCATGTCCACGGACATAGCCGCCCAGCGCACCCAGGCCGCCGCGCAGACGCAGGCCTGGGCCACCCCCACCGCGGCCGCGCTGCGCACCCAGGCCGCCTACGCCGCCACGCAGGCTGCCGGCGAACAGGCCCGGGCCGCCAGCGTGGGCGAGTTCTGGGAGACGCTGCGCGCCGTGCTGATCGTGACCCTGGTCGTCGCCGGGCTGACGGCCATCACCGTACTGGCCGTCGACCGGCTGACGGCGGTCCGCATCGCCCGCCTGCGCGAGCAGGCCGCCATCGCCCGCGAGGCCTTCCGGCTGCTGCCGCCCGGCCACTGGGCCGAGTGGGCGCCGGGCGAGGGCTACCAGGTCTATACGCTTCCGGGACTATTAGACGCGCCGGCGGCGATCGTCGAGCACCAGCCCACCCAGCCCAGCCGCGTGCACGGCTGGCGCCAGGCGGTTCGGTTGTTCGGTTGGTGGGGCTCCCAATACGGATTTACGCGGGCGGAGCTGATGGCGCGCGGCGTGGTGACCGATCCGGCCTACCGCCGGCTGGCCGGCGTGCTCAAGGCCGCTGGCGTGCTGGGCGACGTGATCGTGCCGGGCAAGCCCGGGCGCCAGACTGGCTGGCGGCCCGAGTGGAACTTCGCCCGCCTGGCCGATGAGCTGTCGGCAGGGCGGCTGGATGCCCACCTCCCCACCGGGGAGTCCGAGCCAGCGGTGGGCTGCGCCGTGCCCAACCTAACCCCCGCAGCCAACCTAACCCAACCCGACCACCCAATCACCGAACCGGTCTGATCAGCCGCTAGACTGGCTCCAGCGGCGTCACGTCCTCAGCACGCACGAACCAGTCATTGGCCGTGCCGGCCTGGTCCACCACCCGCAGCAGGTTCGCCCAGCGCCCGGTTACGTCCATTTCCCACTGCACGTTCATCGTCCGCAGCAGTGTGCCATCCGGCCGGTAGATGTTGAGCACCTTGCGCGGGTTGGCCAGCCGGCGCTCCTGGCCGTACTCCCCCTCCGGCCACGCCTGCCACCATTGGCCGGTCACCTCGGCCACGATCGCCCGCGCGTGCTGTTCGATTCTGACTCGATCCATGTCTGCGTCCTCTCCTGGGTGCCAGACCGCCGCGGCCAGCTCGGCCAGCCGGACCAATTGGTCCGCTTCCAACTCGTACCACGGCCAGCCGGCGTTGCCGCTTGTGAACCAGGCGCCCTGGCCGACGATCCGCCCCTCGCGGTACGCCGGCGTGTGGGCGACGTCGGCGTACCAGGCCCGCATAGCCCCCACCAGCTTGTTGACGTCCCCGCCCAGCACGTCGGGATGGCGCCAGCCGTCGCTCGCATTGATGTACGGCCCGCACTCGCCGAAGAACCAGGCCGGCCGCAGCCCGTAGGCCAGCTCGTGCCGGTGCCAGCGGCCCGAGTCGTCGGTCCAGTCGACGGGCGAGCGCGCGCCATGGTACCAGCGCGTATAGGCGTGGTAGTCGATCGGGCAATCTTCCTGGATGCTGAGCTCGCAGATCTCGCGCGGCACGTCGTTGGAGACCGGCCCCGACAGCAGCGTCAGCCGGCAGCCCGCCGGGATGCCCAGCCGCCCGCGATAATCCGTGCTCCAGACGTAGGCGGCCGCCCGTTCGCTCTGCAGCGCCCGGGCCTTGTCGGCCGGATCGGCCCAGGTCGAGTTGGCCGTGTGCTCGTTGGCGCCCTGGACCAGGTCGACGAACGGCGCGAACTGGTCGAGATAGGTGCCGTCGACCCAGCGGGCGAACTGCCCCCTCTGGTGGGCGACGGCCTGCTCCCACGTGCCCGCCGGCGCCGCCTCGTGGTCGTTGAAGCGAAAGACCGTGATGAGCTTGGCCGGGTCGCGCCCGGCGGCCGCCCAGCTCTGTTTGGCCTCGCGCAGCGTCGAGCCGTGGAAGGCCTTGACGCACGCCCCGTCGGGCAGCGCCAGGAGTGCCGCGGTCCAGCCGGGTACGGGATTCTGTAGGTGCACGGCTACCTCAGCTCTGTCAGAATCGCCTCGGCATGCGCCAGAACGCGCGCCTTTTCCGCCGAGTCCGGATCGGCCGGCGGCGCCGGCGCGTCCCACCGGTGCGCCGCGATCGCCGCCCAGAAGTCCCGCTGGCGCTCGGCATGCTGCCAGCTCCACCAGCCCACGCCCGGCAGCCCCAGCGCGTGCGCGGCCTCGTCAAAGTTGTCCAACTGGGCCACCGCGGGGTACCAGCTGCCCGCGTCGTTCGGGCTGGCCACCCCGATCGGCACCACGGGCAGATCGCGCCGCGCGCGCAGTTCGTCGAGCGACCGTGCCAGCTGCAGCGCCGGCGCCGCCGGGCGGCTGTCTTCCAGCCAATACAGCTGCGGCGCGTGGAAGTTGCACCCGGCCAGGAATTCAGCCCATGGGAAAGTCGGGTGCAGGCTCGGGTAGCGGTACGAACACAGCCCCACCGCCAGGCCGGGCTCCACCTCGCGCAGCGCCTGGACGAACTCACGCGCCCTGGCCCCCATCCCCGGCGCCTTGTATTCGGCCTCGGCGTTGATCAAATACCCCGCCAGCCCGTAGCGTCGCACGCGCTCCACCGCGCGGCCGGCCTCCACCACCGGCGCCCGGCCATACACGTAGCTCCAGCCCCAGACGGCCACGCCGGCGGACTGCAGCGCCGCCACATGGGCGGCCGGGTCACCGTTGTACACAACGGTCCCGTCGGCGATCTTCAGCGCCACCCAGGCCAGTCCCGCGCCGCGCGCCATCGCCGCCAGGCGCGCGGGGTCGCCGCCGGCGCAGCGCGAAATGATCCAGACGAAATATCCCTTGCCGGTCGGGGGGCGTTGTGTGGTCATGCCTGCTCCGCGCGCAGCAGCCGCGCCAGCAAGATGGCCAGGTTATCCGGCACCCCGCAACTGATATAGACCGTCTGCGCCGCGGCGTCGTAGCGGGTGTGGCTGATGATGAAGGTCAAGCCGGCGCCGGAAACTCCCAAGACATCGTTGAGAAAATTCGTCACCCGGATGCGCTTGCCGGCACGCACCCGGCAAACAGGAACCATCTCCCCAAACTTTCCCGTGATCAGGCCGGTCACCGGGATTTCGCCGCTGACAAATAGACGCGGGTCCTTGTGCTCGGCCAAGAAGGCAGCGCCGAAGCTGATGGCGGTGGACTCAGCGTTGAAACGCGCTTGCAGCACATGCTCGCGCCGGCCATAGGCGGCGACACTGGCGGTGTCCGTCAGCGAGCTATCGTCATCCGGCGTCACCAGGCGTTCGCGCCCCTGGGCGTCGGTATACCTGACGATGATCCAATTCAGGACCGGCCTTTCTTCGAGACTGACGCCGCTCATGGTCAACACATCAAACATCACGGTGTATTCGTAGTCAGTCAGGGCCGGTTGCTGTTGCAGTGCCAGGACCGGCTTGCCATTCCCGCCGCCCGAGCCAAAATCGCTGTCCAACAGGTAGGCGGCTTGCGCATTGCCTCCGGCATCGCCCAACGCTGCCAGGCGCGCCAGGTTGGACGCGGCTGTCTCATAGCCCCCTTGCTCTTCGGTCAGCCATGGCACCAGCGCCAGGGTATTGGCCCCGATGTATACCTCGGTGGCATTCAGGCTGTTGATCGCCGCGCGCCAATCCTTGACCACTTCCTGAGCGTTGATCGTGCCCGTCTCGGTATAGACCACCAGGTTGGTGATCTCCCAATAGACCGAGCCGTTGGCGAAGGGGTTGAGGACACCTCCCGTCGCCGAGAAAATCAGGTCGACGCTCTGGCTGGGCGCGGCCAGGGTGTCATCAACCGAACCCGTACCGGTAGCGCTCAGGGTGGTCTCGGCGCTGGCCGCGCCCACGTTGTAGAGCACCCCGGTCCAAGACTGCGTTTGGCCGATGTAAATTTCGTTGAACGTCACCGCGTCCAGGTTGGCGCTGGTGGTGATCCGAAACCAGACCTTGACCTGGCCATTGATCTCGGCCGCGTTCAGGTTCCCCGGCCGGGTGAAGGAAATGTTGCCATCCACCGCGAAGGGCGCCCCGGCCGAGGCTGTGCCGTCCAGCAGACTGGAGACATTCACCCACCCGCCGCCGTCGTGATACTCCACGTCCAGCGTAGCGGCGTTATTATTGACGCTGTCCCCCAAATTGAACTTAAGAAAAATACTGTCCCCGCCCTGGAAATGGTCGGTCTGCCCGGCATGGAACCCGACGTACAGATAGTGCGTGGTGTTGAGCGTGGCATTGACGCCGGCCGAGGCCAGCCCGTCGTAGGCCTCGGCCAGGTCAGTGTAGGTGCTCACCCCGTTGAAGTGATAGACCAGCGCCGCCGACATGGCGGCATCTTCCGAGAAGTCGTAATCGAATGTCACCCGCTTGACCGTCTGGCCGGTGGGCGCGGTGTAGCGCAGAGTCAGGCCGTCGCCGGAAGCAATCTCCACATCGCGCGCCGAAAAGCGCAGCCGCCCCTGCCGGTCCAAGGTGAATTTGTCCACCGCGCTGTCGGTAGCCCGCAACTCCCACACCGCTTCGGTCAGCCGCGTATCCGCCCAGGCCTTGACCAGTCCGCGCACGCCCAGCAGCGCCCCCCAGTAGCCGGTGGCGGTCACTGTGCGCCGATCAGCACCGTAGCCAATGGCCGTGATCTCGCCCTCCCAACAAATCACGCCCCGATTACGCACTACCAGCCGCTGCCCTTTGCGGAACAGCCACATACGGCCCGGCTGGCACCGGACAAAGAAACTGCAACTGCCGAACAATCCCCCGGGATAGAAGGTGTCAAACGTCAAGCCTTCCACTCGATCCAAGTCGTGGTCGATGTCAAGCACGCTGGTGGTGGAAAAGGCCGCGTAGACGTGCAGGGTCAAGGCATTGGGGGATGTGTTCACAGCAGGGCGTAGCGCGGGTGGACGTGCATCGTGTAGGTGATGGTCGCGCCGGTGCTGGAGAACACGCCCTCCAGCCCAATCAACGAGAAGAGCAGGTTGATCTTGTTCGGCTCGAATTCGAGCGCTTCCCCGCGCGCCTCGTAGCGAAATTGCAGCGCGCCGGCCTGGATCTCATGCACGCGCAGCCCATTGATGACAAAGGTTGGGTCGGTGTAGCTGTCGCCCAGAATATTGATGAGCGTCAGGCGTGGCGCGACAAATAGCTGGATGCTGTCCAGGTTAAAATTGGCCGTGGCGCTGGGCACGCGCACGGCATCCACGCCAATCGTCACCGCGCCGTAGGTCAGGCCGAGCCGGTCGAAATCAGGCGTGTTGGGAATGAGCGTCAGCGGGGGAGCACTATCCAGGCTGCGATTGGCCGAAATAGTGCGCCAGTAAGACGGCGCGTAGTCTGAGTAATAATAACCGCCGCCGGGGTTGATCTTGGTCCGCAGGTAGATGGTGTTGGCCCCGTCTTCGTTGCCACCCACCATCGGGATGATTTCGCGCCCGGCCAGCGCCGCGAACACTTCCGCGCTGAGCGTGATCGTATCCAGCTCGGTGTCAGACCCAGTAACGCTCACCACGCCAGCCGGGCTGACAATCAGCGCGGACGGGTCAAAGAAGTGCTCCAATGCCAGCAGGCTGAGGTAAATGGTGTCTTGCCCGCCGGTGCCCGAGCAGATGCCGCGGATGAGCGTCTCAGCCGGTGCGCTGCCGGGGATGCCGCCCACCGCGCACCAGTTTTCGTTGCTGCCGGCATCGGTGTTGTCCACGACGTTATCGCCGTCTTTGGTCCACAGCCACGGGATGGCGCTCACCCGCTGTTTGGCCGTGGCGACCGGCGCCACGTTGGTATAGTCGGCCAACACTTCCGCGGCCGTCATTGGCGTGGGGTAGATGTCAAAGCCCAGGAATGTCCCGCGCGCCTGGTTAGCGCCCGCGCTGTCTGAGCCGATATAGCAAAACGTGGCCTGGGCCGGAGGCGTGAATGACGCCGTGCTGGCCACCAGGACACCGTTGATGTATATAGCGCGCCCCGCGTTGCCCCAGGTGAAGTACAGTACGACCGGCACCAGGTCGGTGTAAGCCGTGGCGGCGCTCTTTAGGGAGGTCGTACCGTCGTAGAATAGCCAGGCCTGCGTCGCGCCCTCGAAGGCGCCCACCAGGCCGCCAGCGACGAACAGATAGTAGTCGGCAACCCCGGCGCTGTTCTGATCCGGCATCCACACCATGCGGATCGCGCCTTGCTGGCGGTTCAGAACAGTCGTATCGATCGGGATGCGCACCCGCCCAGCCACGCGCGTGCTCGAGCTGGCATGCGGCGTCCCCGACCACGAGCAGCCCAGGAGATCGCCCCACGGAATCGATGGGGTACCGCTGGAGGTGGCGGCATACCCGCACAGGTAGACGGTATTGTCGGCCGACACGATGACGCCCGTGTTTTGCGCCGACGCCACGCCCGTGGCCGTGCCAGTGAGCATGTAGAACCCATCGCCCAGGGAGCGCACCGTCGTGCTGAGCGAGCTGCCGGCGTAGCGCAAGGACACCTGCGAGCTGCTCACCGCCGAACCGTCTTCCAGCTTGACCACGGCGTAGAACGACTTGGGGTTGGTGTCCCCGAAGGTGATGCTCTGGGTAAACGTCGTCCCGGCCCCGCTGTCGCACACGAGTTTAGCCGACGCGCGCGCCCCCGGCAGCACAAAGCGCGCGTCGTAATTGGCCGTGGCGGTGATGGCCCCGCCGACCATCCAGCCGTTGAGCGGCGTGGCGTGCCCGAAGACCGGATTAGTTATCAGGTTGGTCATGGCGATGGGAATCTGCAGCCCGCGGCTCTGGCCATCACCCGTGCCCAGGCGGTCCTCCAGAATCCCGCCCAGGGCGCTGGCCAGCACCTGCGGCCGGCCCAGCGGCTCCGGCTTCAGCTCGCAGCGCACGCGCACGTTGGGGTAGTATTCGCCGCGCAGCAGCCCATAAAAGCCGTCCGGCAGGAGTTCGGGCGCTTCGGCGTGCGCGATTTCGTAGTAGTAGCCGCTCTGCCCCCACAGGGGGTCGGCCGCGACGTTCGTGTCGGGCTTGAAGAACAGCCGCAGCGGCTCGTCGTCGTCGCCGGCCAGGCTGAGCATGTATTCCAGGTCGGCCACGGCGCGCGTCACTTCGGCCGGGCTGGAGCAATTGCGAATGTGCAAACCAAACTGCCAGGCGCGGTTGACCGGCGTGGCCCCGCGCTTGGAGCGCCCGCGCCGGCTGCCGGAAGACTGCCCGCCCATCAGCGGCACGACCGCGACCCCCGGGGGGGCGAAGTCGGCCACTGCGTAGCGGCCAGAGTTGAGATTGAGCGTGCGCGGGCCGCAGATGAGCTTGGTAGTCAGGCCGGCCATGGGCTTATCCGTTGCTCAGCGCCGCCAGCAGCCCCTGGGCGGCCAGCTCGTCGCGCAGCTCGCGCGCCAGGTCCTGTGAGATGCCGCGCGCATCGGTGGCGGCGGTGACGATGGTGATTGCGCCGATGGTCAGGCTGACCATTGGCCCGCCACGGTTGCCGGCCTGGCCGGCCGGGACGACGGTCACGTGCTCGCCCGACTGCACGCGCATGTGAAAGGAGTCGTTGGGATAACCCGGCGGCACGATGAAGTCTGCGCCACGGGCCAGGGGCGTTGGATCTCCGGGATTGACTGGCCCGGGCGCTGGACTTCCGGGCGCCGAGCGCGAGGGCGACGCCGGAGCATTGGGATCGGACGGTGCGGTATCATCGGGAATGGGCGAGTTGGGATTGGGGCCAGCCGTGGGAAAGGCGCCCGAAGTTTGGATGTTGAAGAACCAGTCCCAGCTCGTCCCCGAGGGCGGCAGGATGCCCAGTTGCGTCAGCAGATCGCCGATTGCTATGAAGGCATCCTTGCTCCCGCCGTCTGCTAATGCCTTGAGCGCGTTGTCAATGCCGAATATCGCCAGTTCGGTATCGGCGCCCTTGATCTGCCAGGCGGAAGCTAATTCGCTGAGGAAAGTCTTTTCGGCCGTCGAATATTCGCCGTCTTCGTAGGCGCGCTGCATCGCCATGTTGAACAGCATCCGCTTGACAGCCGCCTCGTGCGCATCGGCATTTGCGCCGTAAGCACTTTCCAACTCTCCCAGGTCGCCTTCAAATTCTCCGATCTTGGTGGAATAGTCGGTGACGAAGGTATTGCCGCTCTCCGCCAGCTTCCCGTTCCATTCATCCACCTTACCCGATGCCGTAATCAGGGCGCCCTCGGCCCGTGCCACCGCTGCCTGCAATTGCAATTGCTTGTCGGGGTCGATGTTCTTTGCCAGGTCGGCTTGAGCTTCGGCCAGATTGCGCGCCGCCGTCTCGGCCCCAGCCTGAGCAATAATAAGGTTGCGGTTGGCCTCAGCTGTATCGGTGGTGACCATGCGCACCTGGCCGTGCATGGCCTGGTATTTTTCAAGCTCGGCGCGGGTGGCGGCAATCTTCTCTTCCAGTTCATCCTGGCTTTCCGCGAAGTTGTCCATTTCGACGTCGACCGCGCCGCCGACGACGATGGCCAGATCTTTCATCGCGCGAGTGATCTCCTTCGAAGCCTTCTCAGCCTTTTCCTTGAGTTGCGTGAAAACGTCGCCCCAGTCTTCGGTCTTCTGAGTAACGCCCACCGTGGCAACGCCAGTATCTTCCAGGAATTGCTGGTAGGTATCCAGTTCGACATTGATATCTGCAAGACCGCTCAATTCCCGAGCTTGCACGGCGACTAACTGGCCATTGATAATGACGAATCGTCCCTGTGTATTCCAGAGCAGATCCCAGGCTGCCGCATGCCGATCGACTTCATTGGAGGCATCAACCAGGGCTGGAACAAGAGCATTGCCAATGGCAAGCTTGACCATCAGCACGCGCTCTTCAACCTTGTCCAATGCTTTTTCATATTCGCGCGCAGCTTCAATTGCCTCTTCGGTCATTACCAATCCAGCAGCTTTAGCCGCGTCACCCAACTCCCGAACACCTTCCGCACCCAACTCCATCAGCGGGGCCAGGTCAGCGCCCGAGCGGCCAAAGTTGTCCATCAAGAACTTAGTTCGAGTGATGGGGTCCTGGATGTCGTTGTACTCGTCGGCCAGCTCACCCAAGCCTTCGATGGTGGGTTTGACCCCCTTGCGCACGGCGGCTTCCAGCGCCGATGTCAACGAGTTGTAAGAAACCAGCACGTCATCGGCGGCCTGGATGAGCTTGGAACTCTCTTCGGCGCTGGCGCCAATCGTGCGCCCTAGGTCGCGCACTTCCTTGGCGTACGCCACCGTTTCGCCAATGGCAGCCTTGGTGAAATCCGCCGCGCCCTTCACAGCCTGCCCAAAAAGCTGCATTGGGTTGATAGGGAGATTGACCCCCAGGCCGCTCAGCAAATCCGCCGTGCTGCCCAGGTTGCGGCCGAAGGCGTGCAAATCGTCGTCCAGGCGGCCAATCGTGGTCCGGGTGCCGGCGACGGTCTTTTCCAGCTTAGTCATCCCGCCGTCAAGGTCGCCGACAGCCGTATTGGTCTGCTTGGCCTGGCGTCCCATCTGTTCGGCAGCATTGCCCGTGCCGCGGACATTGCTTTCGATTTTGTCAAAGCCCTTGGCAATCGCCTCGACAATCAGCTCCACCGGGATTTGGTCAGCCATTTGCTTCGCCTTCCGAATCGCCTTCCAGCCAGCTCACCAGATCGCGCTGCAGCCGCGTCAGGTTGTTCCAGTCGGCATCCTTGCGCGCCATGTAGCGGACGGTGTTCGTGACCAGGTCCATCATCTCGATTTGCACCATGACAGCCAAGGGCTGCTCTTCCCATCCGCCGGCGCGCGGGAGCGTGCCGCGCTCGTGCGCGCGCCAGAGCTTGAAGATTGCCTGCCCGCCGGCCGGGGTCAGGTGGTCGGGCGCGAGCTGCCAGCCGTGGGGGGCGTCATCGTCCCCGCCGCCGCTGGCCCATTCGTAGACGGCAGCGAGGACGCTTTTGGGACGACGAAGGCCGTCACGAAATCCTGATACACGGCCACTTGCAACCAGCACAAGAGCGGGATGGGCACGGCGGCGAAGTCCCACGATACGGGGTCCGGGCCTTCGATGCCCGGTATCCCGCCCCACTCGTCGATGATCGCCAGAGCAATCGCGGCCACGGTGATCTGCTCCGAGCCGTACTGTAACGCGGCTTTGCGGGCCGCGTCGCGCCGGACCAGGTGCCGGCCCAGCCACTCGGGCGGCAGGACGATGTAGGCGCCGGGGTAGGCGGACTGGTCCGGGTAGTCGATCCGGTGCGGCGCGTCGTGACGCGGCATCAGGCTTTCGTGCCCCACGCTGGAGCGGTCGCCCCGCTCGGCCGCCAGTTGGCCGTCATCACCATCCGGCCGGCGTTGGGCGCCACGCTGAAGCCCAGGAAGACATACGTCCCCGACCAGGTCGGATCTCCCTGAATGGGGGCCGCGCCGGATGAGCCAAACTCCATGAGCAGCGTGGCCGCTACCCCGCCGTCGTCCTTTAGAACGTTGAAGGCCCGGTTGGAGGTGTCGTTCAAGTGGAACTGGGCCGACACCGGCGAATTCCCGTGCCCACCCAGGAAGTTCTTGACCGCTTCCGAAACGCCGGTCATCTCGACTTCGTCCAGGGTGATGCCGCCGCCGTTGACCGAGCCGGGGATGAGATCCCCAGACAGGTCCTGGCCGTCCCAGGTGAAACGAAAGCCACGCTCAGTTTTGTTCTTGCCCGCCATGTGTCAATCCTTTCTCTGCCCCGCTAGTTGCGGGCGAACGTAAACACCGGCGTAACCGTGCCGCTCGTGCGCGTCGCCACGGCCCGGACGTAGCGGTTGACGGTGCCGGTCACAGTCGCGCGTTCAGACGCTATCGCCGAACCATTGATCGTGAACGCCATCAGCGTGGACCAGGCCGAGCCGTTGGTGGAATGCTCCACCGTAAAGGCCCAGGTACCGCCGCTGGAGGCGGTCATGTGCAGGTTGGCGTGCGCGCCGTTGGTCGAGCCGGCCGCCTGGTCGATGGTCGAGCCGTTGGTGGTGGCTGAGAGCGACGTGGCCGGGTGAAGCACCACGCCCCAGGGGTTGTGGTCCGTCGCCACTCCCGCCTGCGGCAGGAAGTCGGCGTTGATCACGAATGCCCCGCCGTCCAGGCCCGCCCGGTCCTGGAACTGTGCCGCGCCCAGCAGGTAGGCCGGGTCACCGGCGACCGGTTCGGCTCCGCCGCCCAGCAGCAGGGAGATCTCGACCCCGGTCGGGTTGGTCTTTAGGATCGCGAAAGCCCGGCCGGCCGCGTCGTTGAGCAGGGCCTGGAAGCCGCGCAGTCCCACCTGGCGGTAGCCGTCGTCGATGAAGTTGTGGACCGCTTCGCTCCAGCCGGTGAGGTCGATCTCGCCCAGCATGTTCTCAACGCTGGCGAACGTGCGCGCGTCCCCCGACAGGTCGAAGCCGTTGGCGTATAGCCGCGCCCAGCGCAAAAGATGGTTCTTAGCCATCCGTCTCTCCTTCCTCCGGCGCAGTCCGCTCAATCACGCCGATCTCCAGCCAATTGGCCAACACCTCCTGCGGGAAATCGTCGCCGGTGAGCGTGTCACCCGGCGCGTAAGCCTGCCCGGTTTCGTCTGAGCGGCAGGTGACCAGGACGCGGAAGGTAGTCAGTGTGCCAGGCGCCGCAGGTATGCTCTTCTTTCTCGACATCTCAGAACTCCTCGACAAACAACGCAATCACCTGCATCAGGAAGATGGGCATGGCCTCATCAATATTCTGCGGATCGACGCCGGGGCCGTAGTATTCGGTCGTCGGCCCGTCGGTGCGCACGCGACTGATGTTGGTGCCTTCAATCCCGCCAGCCGAGCGCGCCGTGCCGATCGCGTTGAAGGCTGTGAAGATGGCTTCCATCCGGTTGCGTAAATTGTCGAGCGTCGTCTTCCATTCGGTGAACGGCTCGACCAGAATGAGCGGCAGAATGTAGGTGTCCTGGGTGTCGCTGGAGTCCTTGCTGCTGTCAATGTCAACCGGGTTGGTGATGATGACGTAGGGAGCGCTCACGGTGGATTGGTCGAGCAGTCGCCAATCGTTGATTGTCACGTCGGCGTTCTCGAATTCGCTCATGTTTTGGATGATGGTCTGGACTGCGGCCTGCACAGCGGTCCCGTTCATAGGGCGCCGCCTTGGCTCTCGCCCTTGAACGTCCGGACGTAGCGCAGCGCAATCCGCCGCAGGCTTTCGCGCGCGCCTGGGAGCCACCTGCGATAGGCGACGCCCAGCATCGGACTGGGCCGCACGCCGCGCACGAAGCGCGCAAAGACTTCCCGCCCGCCCACGGTGAAGTGCAGCGCCCGGGCCCGGCGAGGCCGGATGACAACCCCGCGCGGCCCGTAGATCCCGGTGCCGTAGACGTGGTACTTGGCGATTGGCCCGAGCGCCGTCCGAAAGCCGACGGCGTCGCCATCGTTGAAGGTGCGAAAGCCGATCTGCCGGGCCACGGTGCGGCCAGGCCCCCCAGGCGCTTCCTCTTGAGCCAGCATCACAAAGCGCCGCCCCAACTCGCGCACGAGCGGCAGCCGGTCTGCCAGGAGCCCGGCGTGGGCGCGGGCAAAGCGCCCCTGCAAATCACGGAAGGTCGGCGTGGCGCGAATCTCGAAGGCGGCGTCAGGCATGATCCCAGTCCTGGAACACATTGGCAAACGCGTCGCGCTGGAAGATGGGCGCGACCGCATTCCCGCGCTCATCCGTGCTGCGATATCCAATTCCGCTGGTAATCGAATAGGCCCGCACCGCCCCCAGCCGCTCGAAGCCCACGGCCTGGCCCGTAACGAAGTTTTTCACGTCGTCCAGGAGCAGCGCGAAACGACCCTTGCCGCCCCCGTTCTTGGTCGTCGGCCCAAAGCGCCCCGAGCCGTTGATGCCGTCGCAGATCGCAGCGACTTCCTCGTTGACGAACAGGTCCAGCACCAGGACTGCTGTCTGGGCCGTCACCGGCACGGTGAACCCGGCCTCGGCCAGCATGGCGTTGAGCATGGCGCTGACCGAGTCGATCAAGGACTCGACGTATACGATGGTTGGCCGGGTGGCCGGTGTGAAGTCGCCGGCAGTGCCCGCCCAGCGCGGCACGAGATTGGCCACCCCGGCGGTCGAGCCATAGCTGTTGGGACTGGTCATGTGAGCCTGCTCGCAATCACGCGAAACGATGCCTCATCCAGCGCCTTGACAGTGCCCGTGCTCAGCCACTGGTAATTCCAAACACCGAGCGGCGCGGCAGCGGTCATTTCCCGATAGTACACGCCGTCGCTCTCCTTGGTCACTCCCCCGCCGGCCAGCGTGTAGGCCATCTCCACGCCGGCGGCATCTTCAACCGTCAGCGTGACCGTGGTCGGGTCGGTGGCCACGCCGGCCAGGGAGTAGAAATCGCCGTACAGCCGAAACGTCTGCCCGACAATGTAACTGTTCAATCAAGCGGAACCTCGCGCAGCCGGATGCCGTAAGTCACCTCGCGCAAGTGGGTCGCGTACACCACGTTGCGGGTTCGGGTCGGATAAACCGCTTCGCGGGCGTAGGCCTGGCCGACGACGTCGATCCCGGTAATGCTGACGACAATGGCTTGCCCCGAAATGGCCAAGGCAGCCGCCAAGATGGCGATACTTACCGCTCCCGGCTGAACGTCCAGGTCCTGGCCCGTCGCCGACAGCAGGGCAAACTGGAGAGACGGGCTCACCGCGCCCGGCGCTACGTCGAGTTGCTGCCCGGCAGCGGAGATGAGTGCCGTCGAAAGTGCCCTGCTAACTCCCCCTGGCTGCACGTCAACGGCTTGCCCGCTGGCGGTGAGCGCCGCGGCCAACAGCGCAACAATGGTCCCGGTTGCGAGGGTGATGGGCTGTCCGGCGGCGGCGATAGCCGCGGCGGCCAGCGCCTTGGAAACAGCGCCTGGCTGAACGCCCAGGGATTGGCCCGCGGCGGTCAGGGCGCCCGTCGCCAGCGCCTTACTCACCGCGCCCGGCGTGACTGTGAGCGCCTGGCCCTGCGCCGCCAGCGCGGCCGCCGCCAGCGTCAACGTCGTGACAGCCTGCACAGCCAGGGCTTGTCCGCCAGCGGTCAGTGCGGCAGCGGCCAGTGATTTGGAGACGGCGCCCGGCTGCACATCGAGGGCCTGTCCGCTGGCCGTGAGCGCAGCAACCGAAAGGTTGATGCTGACGCCCCCCGCCGCCGGCACAATGGCCGGCGTCCACCGCAGTAGGTTTAGGCCCATGGCGTCACTGCGTCAACACACACCACTGGTAGGCACGATCCGTGCCAGCCACCCGCTTGAGCGTGAAATCTAGCTGGCTGCTGGCTGGGATGGCGATCCACGGCAGTTCGATCACCGACAGCTCGCCCACGTCGTGCTTAACCGGGATCAAGTACAACGTCTCAACGGCCGAAGCGTCCGCCCGCGGGTAAACCTTCGCCCGGACCTCCACCTCGTCGTCATTGACCACGTTGTTCACGCTCACCCGCAGCTGATAGTTGCCGGCCGACGTGATGGAGCTGAGCGTCTGCTCAGTCCCGTCGGTGGTGGTGTTGCCATTGGCGTGCTCAGTAACAGCCATTGGCTACACCTGCCCCAGGGGCATGTGCCCGCGGAGCAGCTCCCGGCCTACTAGTTGCGAAATACTCAAAAGCGAAGCCATCAGTAGACTCCGATAATGCCCACGTCGATCAAGCGGTCGGTCGCGTCGTTGATCGAGCACTGCGCCCGGGCCGCCAGCCGGCTGCCCGCCGGGACCCAAACCGGGAAGGGGCCGAGCACGCCCGGCAGGATGGTGTCGTTGCCGGTGCTCGCCACCAGAAGTAAATCGGGGATTAGGACCACCTCCGACCCGGCAGCGCCAATTGCAATGTCCAGCAGCCACGTCGCCGTCGTCATGATGTTGTTGGCCCGGTCGCCCACCTGCACGATCAGTTGGCGGATCGGCTTGGCGGTCGCGTCCTCAATCTCCGCATAGCTCCCCTTGGTGTTGGCGGTGCCGCCCGGATCGATGCCCGTCGCGCCGCTGCTACCCGTGGCCGCCCCATAGGTCGTGCAGCACGACAGCCCGTGGCTCTGCAGTATGGCGCGGCCGAACAGGCTGACGGCGATATCGATGGTGCCGCTGCCCGCGCTCGGCCCGCACTGGCAACGGGCGGAAAGCCGGGTGCCAGCCGGCAGGTTGAACGGGATCAGCAGGTCCATCGTCGTGTCGTCGATCTTGCCGCTGATGAGCAGGTTCTCGACGATGATCTTCTCGCTGCCCCCCGCGCCGATGGCGATGTCGATTAGGTAATCCAGGTTGGCGCTGGGCCGGGCCAGGATGACGTACAGCGCGCAGCTATCGAAAGGCGTGGAAGCCACAATCTCGGCATACGACCCTTTGACGTTCTGGGTGGCGTTGGCCGTCAGCGTCACGCCCGACGAGTCGCCAGTGGCCTCGCCCACGGTCGTGATCCGGTTGCTGCCCTGCTGCATCGCCACGTCCGGCATCGGTCTGCGTTACCTCAGGTCAACGGCCTCGCCGGCCGTGCGCCAGCGTTGGCTGCCCAGCAGGCGGATCAAGCCGGTGCGCAGCCGGTTGCGGTTGGTGGCATTCAGCGCGTTCCAGAGCGCGATCAAGTCGGCGCTGTAGCGGCTGTCGGTGATCAGGTCGTCTAGCCGGTCGATGAGCACCTTGGCTGGGCGGGCTACAAACGCGCGGGTACCTGCGTCCCACATCTCGCCGTCCACGTTTGGCGGTCCGGCCAGGGCCAGCGCAGCCAGGCCAGCCGGCAGCGGCTCGGCGACCACCGACCCCACCGAGACCAACCTCCCCGTTGCCGTTTCGTACAATGCCTGCCAAGCCATGCTACTCCTAGCTCAGCAACAGCATTCCGTTAGCGTGAAACGCCAGCGTATAGTTGCCGCCGTTGCTATTGGTGGCAATCTCCCACGAGATACAGCGCCATTTGGTCGCTGTCGTGTCGTCGTACAGGCAGGCCTCGACGATGGTCGCCGCGCCGAGTGACGGCCAGCTCACATCCGAGCCGTCGTCGTCCCAACTGGCGCGGTTGTTGGTGTCGTCTTGAGCGACGACCGGCGTTCCGATGGACTGGCCGCCGGCCGTGTAGTTGGCGGCGGAGATTTCGTTAGTCGCCGTGTAGGCCGGCGCGGCGCCGTCCGGCGGGGTTTGCGAGACTGAATAGAGCGCGACCTTGAAGGTGTCGCTGTCGCAAGCGATCTGCTTGAGCAGCAGTTGTTCTTTGAAGTTGTTCCAAACTGTCGCGTCCCCTTCTGCCATTGAAGTTATCTCCTTATTACGCTATACTTCAGGGAGCAACCCCCCGGAGGTAAGCTCGATGTCAGAACGACTGACACTCAAACTCTGTCCGAAGTGCGAACGTGAGCTGCCAGCCACACTCCAATACTTTCACCGCCACAAAGGGCGGTCGCTGTCCGCATCAGCCCTAGCGCCGGTACTCGTCGTTGCGGCTGAGGTGCAGGCGGATGCCGCGGCTGGCGCGGAGCACCAGTGCTCGTTTGAACCAACTCTCGGCTAGGTCGAGCGCGTGGGGGCGGTCATCAGTCTCCAGCCCCCAGGCGTCCGCCGGCAGGGCTTCAGCCTGGCGCAGGAACGTGTCGGCCACCGGCTCGCGCTCCGCCCGGCCGATCCAGCCGGGCGTCACGATTTCGTGCGGCGGCGCGCCGGCCAGGACTTCCTGAATGCGGGCCAGCGTGGTCGGGAACACCACCGCCGGGTCGGCTTCAAATTCGCCGGCGGGGACGCCGACGCGCTGGCAGAGCGAATAGGGGTCGTAAGTCATTGCAGGCCTCCGGCTTCGGGGAAAAGTCGCGCTGGTTTGAGCCCAATGGTGATATCCGGCGGCTTACCCGTGATCGCAGCGATCCGGTTAGAAATCGACAGGAGTTGCCGGTTGTACTCGGCCAGCGCATCCGCCCAGCGTGGGTCAGTCTGGTCGACCTCGCTGAGAACACTGATGCACAGGCGGCAAAGCGTGAAACGCGCGTTGAGATCCTGAAGATTGTCCGGCACCATGCTCGGCCTCTTTATCCGTCCACCAGCAGCCAGACATCGGCGCTGTCACCGTCGTCGGCCTGTGATAGCGCCACGTTGACCAGGTCGTCAATGGCCGGCCAGTCGTACTGGTCGGCGATGGCCGTGCCATCTGAAGCCTTGTGAGTCGGCACGCGCGGCCAGCGCCAGCCGTCCACTTGGGTATCGGCCAGGCTCAAGAGCGTCAGCGATGGCGGCCGCGGGCTGGTGCCCACCGTCTTGACGATCACGTCGGCGGTGACCGGCGGCGCCCCGTTGTACTTGACGTAGATACCCATCACGTAGCCGCAGACAGGCACCGTGGTACTGGCGTTGGCGGTCGAGACCCCGGCGCCACCCGTGGTCAGGCCGGTATTGAGCGGGCCGACCAGCTTCATTTGGCGACGCCCTTCTTCGCGGCCACTTTCTTGGTTGGCAGCCGGGCATCTTCTATCGCCTGGGCCAGGGCGTCGCCGGGCACGGGCACGCGCTCGCCGTCAATGAGCGTCGTCACTGGGAAGCCTTCCGGTTGCTCGGCAGCCGGCTCAAGCTCGCCCGGACCACGCGTACGCGGGTCCGGTCCTGCGGACGCTTCTATTGGCGCCGCCTCGCGCACGTCCAGGTAGGGATGCTTCCCCGCCTCGGCCTCGCGCCCGGCCGGCACGCGCCGCCACTCCCCTTTGACGTACTCGTTGCCATCGAGGGCACGCACGATCTTCCAGGGGCAGCCCGCTTTCACAGTGGCTTCCATCATGCTGTCCTTTCAATAGTCCGTAGCCGGGCGCGCTTTTTGCCAATGAGCGCAAACGACGCGATGTCAGCCGCCAGCCTTGGCCGGCGCAAGCGCGCGACGCTTTTCCCGACCCGCAGCGCCACCTCGGCCGAGAACCCCAATTCCAGGAACTTGCGCCAGGCCAGTGCCATCACGTCGATGCCGTCCACGCGCCGGGTGCCGGCCCAGTTCAGCCCTTCTCCGGTGACGACCGCGGCCGCGCCGGCGGCCAGCAGCGCCTGCACCATCGGCGACCCTACCCCGCCCCAACAGTTGGCGGCGAAGGCCATGGCGCCGTCGAGCCGCGCCGTCCGCAACTGCTCAGCCGAGCAGGCCGTGACCGCGCCGTCGCCGTACCAGTAGGGCTGGCCCTCCAATCCGTGCAGCTTGAAGAATAGGAAGCGGCGCTCATCGAGCACGTGCGGATCGAAGCTATCCAAGAAAACCGGCGGCGACGTCAGCGGTTGCACACCCGCCACCGCCGCCGCCGACCGTTTCAGGCTAAAGGCAGCGAATGCAAACCCCAACACTGATAGGGTAGGCGCCGTCATGTCATTGGGTGGCGGTATAGGTGAACTCGACGGAATACAGACTCACGATGTCGTCCAGGGCCGTCGTGGCGGTCACCTGCAGCGTCAAACCCAGGCTGTCGCCGGCGGCCAGGCTTGTCAGCGTGGGCGTGCAGGTGTAGCTGCCGATCGTGGACGTCAAGATAGCCGTTGTGCCCACGGTCCCCAGCGCGGCGCCGTCGATTGACCCCTGGCAGTTGATGAATTCGGCGTTGGTCGTCTGGGCGTCCTTGCCCAGGACCATGACAACCGCGCCGCCGCTGACGTAGTCGGCCGGGACGTTGACGGTGTTGCATATGTAGCTGGTGTCCAGGCTGCCGCTCGTGTCGTCCCACTGGATTTGGAAGCCTAAGCCATCGGTGTCGGAGACCTCGAAGTCGACCAGAGCGTCGGCCGTGGTATCGAAGCCAATGGCAGCGCCAGCATTGGTCGTACAGTCGATCCACGAAAACAGCGGCAGGTTGACGGCACGCACGACGTCGGCGATCTCGCCCGCCGAGACGTCCCCGGTGGGCAGGGTGACGGCGCCACTTAAGGTCGAGGCGCCGGTTACCGCCAGCGTACCCGAGAGGGCGAGCGAGTCCAGGTTGGTCACACCGGCTCCGCCGATGGCCAGCGGGGCCAACTCCCCCGCCCCGGTGCCGGTGAACAGCATGGTCAGGATCAACGCCACAGTCGCCAGGAAGGCGCCCAGGTTGCTAATAGGCTCGCGTAGGAATTTGCGCATGGTCATTCCTGTGCAAAAGGGCCGGGTCGGCGCCCGACCCTCAGGTCAAAAACGGACGCGGAAAGGTCGCAGTGAGCTAACTCAAGAATTTCCCATCGTGGCCAGCAGGTTGTCCCCGTACCCGATGACATAACGCGCATGGTAGGGGAAGTACCACATCCCGCCGTCGCCGGCCTGCGGGTCAAACCACGGCGCGCCGTTGAGCTGCGGCCGCTGGCGGATGGCCACGTAGAGCGGCTTGGCGCCGGCCGCGTCCGAGTCGGCGATGAGCACCCAGGCGGTCGAGTCGAACTCGGGCACGGCCAGGTGCTGCGTCCCGCGATAGGGGTTGAGCTCCTGGTTGGCCGTGTCGTAGGCATTGGGGTTGCCGGCAATATTGAAACCGACCTGGTTGAGCGCGATCGACGTCACCAGCAGGTTGAAGGGGTTGTTGTAGAAGTTCCCCTGGTCGTCGCGGAACTGGCGCGCCGCCACCCAGACCGAGTTGAAGTTATCCAGAGAAAGCGCCAGGGAGTTGAGATTGTCCTGGGCCGTCTGGTACTTCGCGCCGGTGTAGATCTGGTTATTGGCGAACAGGTTGCTGCCGGTCAGCCCGAGCCCGTACGTCGCCGCGTCGCCGGCGTTGAGCACGGTGAAGGCGTGGCTGTTGATGTGGCGCTGGAAGGCGGGCAGCACGCCGCGGAACTGGCGGAGCAGCGAGCCGGTCTGGTCGTCGTTGATTGCGTTCTTGGAGATATTGAGCGTGAGGTACCAGTCCTCCGGCTCGACGGTCTTGCCCTTTTCGATCATGGTCTCGACCTGCCGCGCGTTGCGGGTCGGGATGGGCATGCCGCCCAGGTCCACGAAGGTGGTCGTCGTGGCCGTCAGGTCGACTTCGGTGGCGACCATCCGGTAAGGCATGTCGTCGCGCGCGCGGGCGCCGAGCACACCGGTGCGGGCCGCGACTTCCAGGTGCTTGGGGAGATTTCCGGCTACAGTCATGTTCGTCTCAACCTTCCCCGGCCTACGCGCCGGCGCAGACCTGCGGCGTCACCAGCTCGACATAGGCGTAGCCGTCTTCGACGCGGTGGAGCTTCCCGATTTGCGGATTGTCCGCCGCCGTGGTGGAGAGCACGCCCGAGTCCGACATGTAGACCGTCGCGCCCAGATCGGCGTTGGTGAACACCGCGCTCTGGAAACCGACGATGGTCGGCCCGACGATCACCTGGATGCGGCTGTTGGCTTCGACCGCGCCGGAAGCCACGTTCAATTCTTCGGCGGCGATGCCGATGAAAACGTCGGTGGCGGCCACGACGACGGCGTCAACGTAGGCCGTCAGGTTGACCGTGTCGGCCGACTGGTCGATGATCATTGGCGAGCCGCGGTAGGGATGATTGGCGACGGAGCTGTCCAGGTTCCACAACTCCTGGTAGATCTCGCCCAGGAAGCGCAGGTAGGCGTTGGCGGTCAGGTCGGCCATGGGTTACTCCTTCTTCGCAGCCGGCTTGAACGCCGACAGGTCATACTGGGCCGCGTCGCCGAGTCCGGCCAGCTCGAAGAACTGCGCCGCGGTGTTGCCGGCGTCCAGCGCAGCCTGGAGCGACTCGCGCGCGTGCTCAGGCACGGGGGTCAGCCCTTGCAGCCGGCGCCCGTGACCCAGCTCAGCGAATTCGACCAGGCCGTCCTTGACGATCCGGGCCAGCAGGTCGCCGAACCACTTAGCATCAGCCGGTTCCAGCTTGAGCAGGTGCGCTTGCAGCTCGGCCGCCGTCGTGCCAGGGATGCCGCGCGGCGCCTCGGCCGTGCCGCCGGTCACGCGCGTGGAGAGCTCGGCGATGACGCTTTCGCGCTGCACCTGGGCGAGTTGCGCCTGGTACTCAAGTTGCGCCTGCTGGCGTACCAGCGACAGGTGCGCTTCGATCTGCGCCTTGCGCGCCGCCGTGGCCTCCTCGCTCAGCCCGTCCAGGTTGAAAAAGCTGGACAGGTCAACCGTAGGCGGGGGCGCGGACGGCGGGGGCGGGGACCCCTTGGCAAGCGCCGCAGTTACGGCGCCGGCGATCATTTCCTTCAGCTTGTCTTCGGTGATCTCCATCTCGAGAACTCCTTCTGCATCGCCAGTACCCGGCGGCCGCGCGGCCTCCACGTAAGCCGGTTCGACCTCGACCCATTCGCTGGCCGGGGCAAAGGTCACGCCCTCATCCGCCAGCTTGTATGCCACGCGGTACAGCGCATCGCCGTACCGGCAGATCACGTAATCGGCGTAGACCTCCAAGACGTAAGGCGGATCCATCTGCGGCTGGTGGGCGGCGTGGAAGGCCTGCCGCACCTGCATAGCCTGCTCGTCCAGGCTGTCTTCGCTCAGCTCGAACAGCCCGGCCTGCAGCTCAATAGGTCGCAGCAGGATCTTGCCCTGGGGATCGCGCGTCGCCGGCCAGTTGGTCAGCGTCCCGCCCAGGATGACCTTGTTGGCGGTGTCGACCGTGGCGCTGAAGAAACGCCGGATCGACTCGCCGATCAGCTCGCGACCGATCTTGGTCCAGCGCGGGAACAGCCGGACCACGGTGCCGGCCACCTCGGCGCCGACGATCCACCCCGCGCCGTCACCCTTATCGTGGTCACGCGCGTCAATCGGCAGCCCGACCAACTCGCCCGACTCGGAGCGCGTGACGTTGATCGCCGCCAGGGTATTGGCGACGTAGGTCTCCAACTCTTCCGACTTGATCATCACCACCTGGCCGCGCATGTCGCGGAAGGTCCCGACGGCTAGGCCATCGAAGGCAGCGCCGGGCCGCAGGACAGCGGCGTTCAGTTCGGTGAAAAGAAACTCGCGAGAAGGCATGTCGGGAAACATAAGGCCCCAACCGGATAAGCCGGCGGGGCCAGATGGGGCCGCAGGGGAGTTGTAGTGCTGGTAGTGGGAGCCGCACGGGTGGACCGTGCGGGGCCGCTGACCGTCACATTAGCACGGGTTGCGGGTTTGTGTCAAGATGGCGGATACTTCTTGGCCAGCGCCCCGACGATACGCGTCGCCTCTTCCCGCCCGAAATGGCGCTCGATGCCGCCCAGGAGCTCGAAGAACACGCGCTCCTGGACGGCCAGGTAACGCGCCGCGTCGCCATTGTCCAAGCGCGGACGCAGACTCGACAGTTCGGCGAGTGGCACCGGACCAAATTGGTCCGGTGCGATCACGTCAGCCATGATCGCCCTATCCTGGAACCGCAAACACTTCGCCGTCATCTGTTTCCCACCTGCATCCACATTTCCATCCGCCACAATCGGTTGAGCTACCCGGCTTGCCGGGGATGTAGTTGCGCGCCAGGTACCAACTGACCCGGTGGCGCTGGCCGTTCAGCGCCGCGCACGTGCCGCAGTGCTGCTCGGTCGGGCCCAGCCGCCAGGTCGCCATCCGGTTCTTCTGTCCGCGCGCGAAGCCTTCCTGATGGACCGCATCCAGCGTCCGCGCGTAGCCGTCCGCCCGGCGCTCGCTCTCCGCCACCAGGTCGGCCGGCGGGAGTTGCTCCGCCTTGATTTCGCGCAGGCCCAAGAACAGCGCCGCCACGTGGTCGATCTCGGCGTTGATGCGCGCTGTCAGCCAGCGGTCGTCCGCCGGGTCGATTTCACCTGACCCAGAGCCGGCCAGATACCCAGTGCCGAACGCCACCGGGAACGCCTCCAGCACCGCCTGCCCGGCGTCGGTCTTGAACGCGGTCGCGCGCGCCCCGTCCTGGACCAGGTAGCGCAGCACCGCGCCGGCGATGCGCTCGCGGTAATCGGCGCGCACAGCGGCGTAGTCGCCTTGCAATTCGGCCACCCCAACAGTGCTAGGGTAGACGCCGAGGGCGAAGGCCATCAGGCGCAGCGCAATAGCGGCCGCGGGCAGGTCGGGCATTATCGCGTCCGATTGAATATGACCCATCGCGTATCCTTGCCCTTTGCGGTCGCTAAGCTGCTCCTGTGTTGCCAATTGTCTTGTTGAACTTCTCCAGCGCTGCGTCAAACAACTTGCCACGCCAGCCCATCTCGGCGTCGTCGCCATCATCGTCGGCCGGGGCTTCGTCGTTATCAGCCGCATCGCCCGACCCCTCGGCCACTACCGGCAGCGCCTCCGGCAGAAAGCCGGTCTTGTGGCGCACGGCCAGGTAGTCGTCGTCGCCAATCGGCATCGAGTCTTTGATGTTGTTCCAGAACGCGCCCAGCTCCTGCAGGTCGATATCCTTGTCGACCTCGGTCACGTGCAGCTGCGGCCGCAGCGTCATGCCGGGGAAGGCGTCCGGGTTCATCGCGAACAAGCGCTTGCCATACTGCTGGTCGATCTGGCGCGCAAAGCCGGCCAGCATGGCGTTGAAAGCCACTAACCACATGGCAGAACTGTCCTTCAGCGCGGCGAAGCTGCCGGTGCCGGAAATCACCGACATCCCCACCCACTGCATGTTGTAGAGCGTCAACTTGAGCAGGCCGTAGTAGCGGATCGCTTCCAGGATCGCGGGCGCGGCAGCGAAGGGCACATCGATCAACTCGCCGGTCAGCCCCTTGGGCCAGGCCGCGTAGTTGCCCTCCTGGGCGGTCAGGATGTAGCGGGCGGCGCGCTTGATGTTGGCGTGGTCGATCTCAGTCAACTGCTCTTTCTCACTGGTGACAGAGAGATACCCGGCGGCGTGCTCATAGCCGATGCCATGCACCACTTCCAGCCCGTACTTGATACGTTCCAGCCGCCAGAGCGCTTCCAGCGGTGTCAGGCCTTCAGGATTGTCCGCATCACCAAAGGTGATGTGCACCGCCCGGCCGACGGGGATGGTCCGCTGAGGGTTGGGCGGGTCATTCTGCACGAGACCGCGCAGCCGCCCGGTGTAGTCGTCGAGATCCCACTGCATGAATGACGAATGGTCCCGCCAGGCCAGGCGCCTGTAGGCGACCAGGCCATCGTCAAACTCGCTGCGCCAGGCATCGTCACCGGGCGGGCGCCAGTTCTGCCGGCGCAGCCCTGGTACTGCTTCCCAGTAGCCCCAGCCCATGAAGGGCACCTGAGCAACCAAGGTGTCCAGGAAGTTCTCCGCCCCGCCATCCAGGTCGGCCAGGGTCGAGTTGGCGAAGGCCAGGGCGCGCCTGTCATCGTCAGTCTCAGCGATATCGGTCTGCGGCCGGCGAAACTCCAGGCGCACGCGGCTGGCCATGGCGCTGAGGATCTGGCGGACGATAGTGACTTCCGGGTCCGCGCGCCGCAGCCGGTTGTAGACTGGGTAACACGATGGCCAGGTCAGCTCAGTAGTGTAGGCGGCCTGAATGAAACCGCCCATCGCTGCCAGGCCGGTGGTGCCGATCTCTTCCCAGCGGCCGGCCGGGTGCTCCCCCGGCCGGCCGCTGCCATTCGTCGAAACAGGCGCGGATAAGATGCTCATCGGTAGCACTCTCGCTTTCAGGCCCAGCGCGACGTGAACTGCTCAACCCGGCCCAGGCCTTCAACGCTCGTCCAGTTCGCCAGACCGCCAAGCTCGACCAGGCGCACCGCGCCCACTGCCAGCGACATGACGCAATCCTGGACCAACCCCTTGTCATTCCAGCGGTACAACGTCAGCTCTTTGCGCTCTTGCGGCGTCCATTTGGCCTTCAAGTGCCGGCGCTCCAACAGCAGCACCAAGGCCTGGATCGCCTGCACCTTACTGCGTGCCGTGGTGACAAACGGTTTCGCCGTAACAGTCAAGTTCTCGATCACAGTGTCGCCCGGTCCATTGCTTTCGATCCACAACTCGCCAGGATAGGCCGCTTTGCGCTCGGCAATGCGCTCCTGGATGAGCGGGTAAGGCAGCCGCTCGAAGCGCTCGTGCTTGACACGCTGGTAAGGGATGGCCGTCAGGTCAAACGTATTGATGACGGTTGGGTCTTGCCGGCGGCCGATATCCACGCAGGTTAGATACTCTCGTCCTTGCCGGCCGGGCCAGGTGCCGTCGGCGCCGTCCTCGGCGGCATCAATGTCGCCGGCCTGAAAGACGGCATCACCTGAGCCGGCGAAGTCGCACTCGAACTCACTGGCCCACTGCTGATAGGTATATTTGGGGCGCTCGCGCTGATACCACACAGCTTGCTCCGGCAGAATACCAGCCGCGCGCTCCTGCGGCGTGTAGTAGGCGGGGCATTCGTGCCAAGGCACGCGTAGCCGCTTGAAGCCTTCGCCGGCGAGGTACAACTCGTGGAAGCGGTTGCCGATGCCGTTGGGTGTGGAGCCGATCACCAGGTAGCCGCCTTGGGCAATTGTCGGGCTGACACTTTGGTAAATATCATCCGCATACTGGGCATAGGCGAACTCATCCAGGTACACGCAGTTGACCGCAAAGCCGCGCCCCGTAAAGCGGTTGGCCGGGATCGACTTGATCCGGCTGCCATTGGATAGGCCGATCTCGCCTTCGTTGGCTTTGGTCAACTCCGGCGCCTGACGCAGATTGTTGTAGGTCAGATAGCAATAGCGCAATAGGTTGATCGCCAAGTCCTGCGATCGGCTCACCAACAAAATTGTGCTCTCGCGCTCGGTGATCGCGGCATACAGCGCCTCCAAGGCAAAAATCTGGCTAAAGCCGACCTGGCGGGCTTTGAGCACAATGCGGCGCGGCTCGTGGTAGCCGGCCAGGAATTCAGACTGGTAAGGGTAGGGTTCGAACGGAATTCGCCCCCGCCGCGGATGGACGATGGTCGCATTGGACCGCGCCCAAGCTTCGGCCGTAGCATGACCGGCCGAAGCTTGGGCCGCCTGCCGGCGCCTAAGCTCCGCCGCTATCGCCTGAACCCGCACGCGCTCGCGCGGCGTCCACAAGCTCGGCGAACTCATTGACAAGCTCACTGTCCGACTTCTCCCGCAGGTCACTAATGTCGACCTTGGCCGGCGCAAACCCGCCGATAACCCGCAGCCGCATCTCGATGCAGCGCATGACGCCATCCAGGAAGCGCGGGTCGCCGGCCTGGCCGCGGCTGGTGCGGGTCATCTCGCTCTCCTGGGCCGGCACGTCGATCAGGCCCGCTTCGGTGGTGAAGGCCTTGACTGTCGTGCTCTTGGACCTATTGACTGTGGTTTCGGCGTTCTGCGTGGACCGGGTCCAGCCGACCCAATACTCGCGCTCCAACCGGTCCAGGCGCGCCAGTTCGCGGGCCTTGCGCGCCTCCAGCCGCTCGTTGGCCGCCACCTGCCAGCGCTCCTGGAGGGTGGCCAGATAGCGGCTGACCATCGATTGGTCAACTCCCAGCGCTGCCGCAATGTCGACCTGCCGGCGGCCGGCCAGGTACATATCGGCCACGGTCACCAGGTGAGCTTCGCGCTGCGCTTTGTTGAATTTCGCCTTGGCCACGTCAGGAACGCCCTTTGGGATATGAACGCCTGGTATGAACTGCCCTACCCCGCTCCAGACTTCTGCACCAACGGCCCGGTATCGCCCGAGCGACGCTGCTAGAGCGCCTCAAACCAGGCCCGCTCCCAGACGTCGTGCTCTTTGAGTATCGTGTTGGTCATCATCACCAGGGCCGACAGGCGCTCTAGCTCGCGGGTATGCAAACTGCCAACCTCGACCAACCGCGCATGGTCATCCACCACGCCTTTTTGCCAAGTAGCCGCCAAGTCGGCGAAGGCCGTAACCGAGCGTTTGTCGCGCTCGTCCAGTACCTGCAACAAAAGCTCTTCGCGCTCACGGTCCTGGCGGGCATGGCGATCCAGGTCAGCCTGGCGGGCAATCTCGCGCGCCGCTTCGCGTGATGTTTGCGCATCCTGCAATTGCTTGAGATAGTGCGCCATCAGCAGCAGAAGAATGATGGCGAAGATGGCGAAAATAATCGCCAGGACGGCGGCTGGCAGGATTTCGCCGAGCTTGGCCCAGTCGATTTGCACGCCCAGGCCTCAGCGCCGCCCCAAAGCCCTGGCCACCACGCCAGTGCCGGCGTCGTACAATCCGCTGGCCGTCAGACCCAACGCCAGGCCGTAGAGCACCGCGCCAAACCACCCGCCGAAGTCAGTCGGCACCGCCTGGCTGAGTTGGTAGCCGATCCCCAGCGCAATGCCCAGCACCAGCGACACCACGTTGGCGATCTTGCCCTGCACCCCCAGTCGCTTGGTCCACTCCACCGCGGCCATGGTCACGAATACCAGCGGAACGCCGTTGACGATTGGGTCTTCCATGTCGGTCTCCTGTGGATGGAAACAAAAACGCCCGGTCTGCCTCTCGAAGTGGAGGCAGGCCGGGCATTGGATCCGCTCAATTGCGGAACGTCCGGTTGAGACTATTGAGTTGTGGCTACTATAGCACGGTCCGTCAACTCAATGGCATGTCCAACGGGCCGTAGCCGCAGAGTGTCCCCCAGGCTCACAACCACCATGCGCACACCCAGCCGCTGCAAGTCCCTGAGCTGGCGATATAGTGCCAGCGCCTCGGCTCCCTGCTGGGCGGGGAGCGCATTGAGCGGACTTAAGTCGTCCGGCGGTGGGTCTGCGGCGACGGGCATGGCCGCAGTGTAGCGCAAGATTGCGTCGTTAGCAAGAATTTACTTCAACGTCCAAGGTGCATGGGCATCGCCACGTACAGATAATCGTCGCGGCCCACCGGGCGAATGACGCCGGGGCTGGTGGCGGCCGAGGTCTCCAGCGCCACGTTGGGGGTGGAGATGACGTTGAGCACGTCCACCAGGTACTTGACGTTGAAGGCGATCTCGATGGGCACGCCGTCCACCGTGGCGTCCAGCTCGGCCACGTTATCGCCGGTCTCGGCCGAGGTGGCCGAGATGCTGATGTGCCCCGGCGTGAGGTCGGTGCCGGGCTTGATCTTCAGCCGGGCGGTGTGGGCGGCCTCGCGCGCGAAGATGTCGGAGGTGCGGCAGGCCT
>JADLEU010000364.1 GCA_020845955.1 Anaerolineales bacterium | reverse complement strand
TCGGGTGGCCAGCTGCCCGACCACCGGCTGGAACATCTCGCCAGTGACCATCAGCCCATGCACGAGCAGGAGGGGTGGCCCCGACCCGCGCTCGGTGAAGTAGAGCAACTCTGAGGACGCGCGCGCAGAGCTCACGGTTACATCCGCCCCATAACAGGGAGCCTGTCAAAATTACGCGTTGGGAGGCACTTGGGGCCGCTGTGCCTCCTCACGACACGATGAGCCTGAACCAGACATCGCCCAGGTTGATGGGTAGTTGCTGCCAGGTGTCCCCGCCATCGGCTGAATGCCAGACCACACCATGACCGCTGGCCAGGTACAAGTGGCCCGGCGTGACCGGGTCGCCGGCCAGCAACGGCAGCCGGTCAAACGTGTCCGGCAGGCCGCCGCCCAACTTCTCCCAGGCGCCGCCGGTCGAACGCACCAGCCTAGCCTGTGCGTTGGCGCTGTAGGCCTTAAGCATCGGCGCTACCACCGCGTACCAGCGTTCTGGCTGTTCAGCGTCGACGGCGACGTTGATGCAATAGCGCACCGGCAGCCCGGCCCTGGGCTGTTGCCAGGTCAGGCCAGCGTCGCGGCTGACGGCCGGCCCGCCGCCGTGCGCCTGGTAAGCCCAGGTGCTCTGGCGCGGATGGAAGAGCAGTTGATGGCAGTCGCGGCCGGCCCCGCGACGATGGTTGCTCCACGTCTCGCCGCCGTCAGCGCTGCGCACGACCGCCCCCAGTTCCACTCCGGCCAACACAATGTTGGGGTTGCCGGGTGAGATGGCCAGGGCCAGCACGTAGGCCGTAAAGGGCGGCTCGGCCGGCGACCGCCACCACCACCGCCCCCGGACGCGCCGAAATCCGCATAGCTCCTCCCAATGGAGGCCGCCGTCCCAGGTGCGATAGATGAGCGGCGGGCTCTTGGTCCCGGCATAGACGACGCCGGGTTGGTGGGGGCTGGCGGCCAGCGCTTTCACGATCACGCCCGGCAGACCCGCCGGCTGCCACCTCCAGCCGCCGTCCGCCGAGCGGAACACGCCCTGGCCCTGCGTGCCGGCGTAGACCACCTCGGGATTCAGGGGATCGACTTCCAGGCAGCGCACGTCCTGGCCGGTCAGCACCCACTCCACCGTCCATCGCGAAGCATCGTCGGCGCCGCGCTCAGCGCGGACCACACGAAGTGGCAAGATGCTGGCCGCGCTTTGCGAAGCGAGGGCGAATAGACGCTTGGCCGTCATGGGATTACCTCACGAGCGAATTCCTGGCTGTATTGCGGATAGCGTTCTCGATAACCAAGCCGCCTCCCAATTCGGGCGAAGAGCACAATCATTGATTCGATGACGGCCAGATCTGAAATTGCCCGGGTGGTCGTATGTCCGTTATGAAGTGAACGTCTTCTTCGCCAGCGCTCCGAAATGTGTGAGGGGCGCCTGGGGGGATGAGCATTGTCCGCCGCCGCTTCAAGGATCATAACCTGGCCGCCGGTTGCTGGATTGTCAATCGTATGACCCGTGTTTGGCCTGATTGCTGCCTTTTCATGGCCTTGTGAGTGGGCCGAATTGTCGATTGGCCGCCAGCGAGCGACCTCACGAAAGCGCCGGGTGCAGACAGGCGCCGCGCCCATCACCAGCCGAGCAGGCGCTGCCCCAGCCAGAAGGCCCAGACCGGATAGCCAAAATAGGGAACGGCCAGGCCGCTCATCAGCACGCTGTTGGGCAGGCGCCCGGTGGCGCGCGCCACCAGGCCGGTGATCATTAGCCAGGCGCCCACCCCAAGAATCATCGCCAGCGAGACCCACACCACCTGTTGCTCAAACGCCAGCACGCCGAAGATCAGCGCCAACTGCAACCCGACGACCACCAGCATCATCGCGATGCCCAAGACGGTTGCGACGCGAATCAGCGTGGGGTTATACGGCAGGAGAATCCGGTGCAGCGCCAGCGCGATGGGGATCGTCAGCACGTATTGGAGCGCCACGCAGATGTCATTCGCCCTGCCAAACGTCAGGCCCAGATTCTTGAAGGGCGTCGCGAAGCCGGCAAACATGGCCAATAGAAAGACTACACCGATCGCCGAGATGATCCCGCTCACGATGGCGAGCGCGCCCGCGGCGCGAATCAAGGGATCAGCGGGCAATGCTTGAGTTGCCACATTCATGTGAAATCTCCTTTGGCTCCATTCGGCCGTTGTGAGCCGCTTGGGAGTTACAGCCTGACCTGCAGCGGCCCAGCCCACAGAGAAAGGCCAATCCCGGCCAAAGCCCGCGCGGGCCGGCGGGCGAAGGAGGCGCTCCTGCCTCCATGTCACCCTGGCCGAGATTGCCCCGGAACGAATTTCCGGATGGGCAGCAGCAGTCCGATCACGGCGACAGCGGCGAACCCCCCGTAGACCGCGCCGGTCTCCGGCCGCCTGGATTGCAGGAATAGCAGCGTCGTCAACACCAGAGCGGCCGGCAGCAGCCACATGGCCCACCACGCCCAGCGATGTCCCTGACGAACACCGAAGTAGGTGATGATGAGCGCGAAAAGCGCCAGACTGATGAACCCCACATACAGCAGCCGCTGCGTGAGCACGTAGGCGTCCGCGACGCCCGGATAGGCTGCCGTAAATTCAACCCATGTGGCACCAGTGTCCGCCTGAAATTCATGGGCGTGATCCTCGACTCCGGCGACAATCAGCGTAGTCACCACCAGCAAGGCGCTCAGCAGGAATAGGATGACCCAGGCGTATTCTTGATAGGCTCTTACTTGCGACTGACGCGCGGTTGCCATTGCGAAAACCTCCTTGCTTCCTTCAGTTGTTTGGTGTGCGCGAGGGTGTCAGCATGGCGGCGGTGTCGTTTTTCTCTTGAATGTCGTCAGCGCAGGGTCCCTCAGACAAGCGCCAGCGGCGCCAAGTCAGCCCCCGTTTCGCCTCCGGTCGGCTCCCCCGAAGAACGCTGGGCGGGTCAGGAGCAGGCCCACGGCCATCACACCGGCGGCCCCCAGATACCAGAGGCCAACCGCCGCGTCGAAGAGGATCGGGCTGGCGAACCCGATCACGAGAATCCAGGTCGTGTACCAGGCCCACGGCTCGCCGCGGCGGAAGGGGATCGCCAGCACCACGGCGGCGTAGGCGGTGTAGGCGGCCCAACCCAGGAACAGCGTGGCGTTGCCCGCCATGACGAAGCTCAGCACCAAGTGGCTGAGGGTCGCCAGCACGGCGATAGCGAGCAGGATGCCCCAGGCGATCTTGAACGGGGTGGCGCAGGGTGTGATGGACTGCATGGCCATGGAGTCCTCCTCCTGATTGGGTGACAATAGCGCAGGGCGCCCCACACGAGCATGAGCAGCACAACTTCCGCGATCCCGAAGATCGGCCCCAAAGGAAGCTCGAAGCCATACCCGAAGATGGCGCTGAGCCCGAGCAGGATCAGCTCAAGGACCGCGCCGTCCAGCCGGCCGAGTGACAGCCAGTGCCCGGCCAGGACCCTCAGTGCGCTGACCACCACGAAGACCAGCCCGGCGGCGATGAAGGCGCCGTCACCCAACCTGTCGAAGCGTCCGCCGAGTAGCGTCATCGGGCCCACGCGCGGCAGGGCCCCGCGTGTGAAGAGGAGATGCAGCGGGATCAAGCTGCCGATGGACCAGCCGAGGTCGGTCAGGTAGATCAGGACGGCCAGAGCCGGCCGCAGTGTGCTCGCCATGGCAGCGCCGCTTTTCATCCGCCTGGGGTGGTCACTGAGCGGGCCCGTCCACCGGCGGCAGGCCGTGGAGGTAGGCATACATGGCTTTGAGTTCATCGTCGGTGGCCGACGCCCGCATTTCATCCCAGGGCATGCGGGGCGACGAGAACCCGCTGGACAGGGTTAAGATCGGCACGCTGCTGCCATCGGGCAACTGGCCGGTGTTAAAGAAGGTCATGAATTGGTCTTCCGTCCATTGTGGGATGATGTGGGTGAGGTTGGGGCCGGGAGGCGGGCCGGGTTGGCCGGTGTCGGCCTTGCCCTCGAGCTGTTCACCGTGACACGAACGGCAGCCGAGAACATCCACCATGTATTTGCCATACTCGTCCGTGCCAGGCGGGGGCGCGCTGACACCGGCCACCGGCGGCTGAACGGTGCGAAAATCAGACAGGTTCATAAAGATGGCGCCCAGGAGGCTGAAGTGATTGGCGGGGGTCGGCTCGCCCGAGGCCGGCTGTGACCGCAGAAACGCGACCAGCGCCTGAACATCGTCGTCGCTCAAGTTGCGCAGGGTGTCGGCGGGCATCACCAGCAGCGACCGTCCGTCTTTATGGACGCCCTCGCGAATGGCGCGAATGAGCTGGCCGTCGCTCCAGTCAGCAATATTGCCGCCGGGGGTGAGGTTGGGGCCATAGAGGGTGCCCAGCGGGGGCATCTCGAACTTGGCGACAAAGTTTGTGCCAGAGAGCGGAAACTGGCCGTTGGTTGTATGGCAGGACGTGCAGAGATGGGCCAGTTGCTGGCCCCGCGCGATCTGCTCCGGGGTCCCGGCCACCCGTATGTCCGCGACGGGATTGTCGAATCGCTGATTCAGCAGGTAGAAGCCCCTTAGCGCCAGCACGAGCAGGGCGGCGGGGATCACCGCCAGCAGCCCGGTCATGACCACGCCGCCCCACCGCAAGAGCCCATTCTTCAACTTCCAGGCGCGGGTGGCCAGAAAACCGAATAGAGCAACCAGCGCAAACAAGACCAGAACGCCTACCACATCGAACATCGGACGCCTCCGCAGGTGTTTTCTGCCCCAAGTCTGACCAGTTCCGCATAAGTGCAGCGACCTATTGACACCACTGTACGCCAGGCGGTTTCCCAGGCGATAGGGACTAGCGCCCCGAATTTCCGGGAATGGGTTCCTGGGAATGGGCGGAGAAACGGAGTTCGCCCCAGGCGGTAATACGCCCGAGTGAGCCAGGCGACTGGACGCATCCTTGCCTGCCGGGGTAAAATAAGCCACGTCTGCTCCCGCCGAGTTCTCTCGGCTCAAACACCGCGCGCCGCGCGGCCGTCGGGGAAGTGCTGGAACTGGCAGACAGAACGGACTTAGGATCCGTCGCCGCAAGGCGTGAGGGTTCAAATCCCTCCTTCCCCACTCATCCGCCGGTCGTCCAGACCGGCTGCCCCGGCCACCTGGACGCCGCCCCCGCCCAGGCGGATGCTCGTTTGAGGAGGCCGCATGCGGGCCCAACTCCCCGACATCCGCATGGGCTACGACGAAAACGGCAGCGGCCTACCGCTGGTGCTGCTCCACGGCTACCCGCTCAGTCGGCGCCTGTGGCAGCTGCAGATCGATCTGCTTCCCGACGCCGCCCACCTCATTGCGCCCGACCTGCGCGGCCACGGCGAGACCGACGCGCCCCCCGGCCCCTACACCATGGACCAGATGGCCGACGACGTTGCCGCCCTGCTAGACGAGATGGGCGTGGCGCGGCCGGTGGTCGTCTGCGGGCTGTCCATGGGCGGCTACGTCACCCTGGCCTTCTGGCGCCGCCACCGCCAGCGCGTGGCCGGGCTGATCCTGGCCGCCACCCGCGCCGGTGCTGATACGGCCGAGGCCCAGGCCGCCCGCGACCAGGCCGCCGCTCTGGCCCAGGCGCCCGGCGGCGCTGCCGCCGTCGTCGAGGGCCTGCTGCCCAAGATGCTGGCGCCGCGCGCCTACGCGGAGAACCCGAGCCTGGTGGCCGCCGCCCGCCAGGTGATGGCCGGCGCGCGCGCCGATGGCATCTTCGGCGCGCTCATGGCCATGAAGCACCGCCCCGATTCGACCGGGCTGCTGGCCGGCATCTCCCAGCCGGTGCTCGTCATCCACGGGCTCGAGGACCAGCTCATCCCGCCGGCGGAGGCCGAGGCCATGTATCAGCGGCTGTCCCACAGCCGGCTGGTGCTGGCGCCCGACGCTGGGCATCTGGTCAACCTCGAACAGCCGCTGACCTTCAACGCCGAGGTGCGCAACTTCCTCCAGTCGCTCTGATCTTCCTTCTCAGGCGGCGGCTTCTCAGGTAGAATCCTCGCGCGGGTCGGCGCCGACCCTGCCCGTTCGGATAGGCGGCCCGGCCTCAGATTTCTTATGAAGCGCCAACCATTGGCGTGTTATAGTCGCCCAGGTCGTGGGCCAGACAGGACAAGCCACGTTG
The DNA here is from genome assembly GCA_020845955.1 of Anaerolineales bacterium. GTDB lineage: Bacteria > Chloroflexota > Anaerolineae > Anaerolineales > UBA6663 > JADLEU01. The sequence goes on along the minus strand of JADLEU010000364.1, from coordinate 114,323 downwards.
AAAATCGACACCCAGCCTCAAGAAAACCGCACGCTCAAGCTCACCGTCGAGGTGGACGACGAGCGCCTGCAGCCCGCCCTGCGCGCCGCGGCCCGCCGCATCTCCAAGGGCCATCGCATCCCCGGCTTTCGGCCCGGCAAGGCCCCCTACGAAGTTGTCCTGCGCCATTTCGGCGAGAACACCCTTTATCAGACTGCCCTGGAAGACCTGAGCCAGAGCATCTACAAAGAAGTGCTCGAGCGGGAGCAGATCGAACCCTACGCGGCCGGCGAGCTGCAGGACATCCAGCTCAAGCCGGTCGTGCTCACCTATTCGGTGCCGCTGGCGCCGCAGGTCGAGCTGGGCGATTACCGCGCGCTGCGCGTGCCCTTCGAAGCGCCGTCCGTCGGCGGCGAGGCCGTGCAGGAGCAGTTGGAGCGCCTGCGCGAGCACCAGGCCGTGGTCGAGCCGGTCGGGCGCCCGGCCCAACTGGCCGACGTGGTCACGCTCGACGCCAAGGCCTTCCTCAACACCGGCGAGAACCCGTCGGATTTTCTGCTGGCCGACCAGGACGTCTCGCTGGTGCTCGACGAGAAGGCCGACTGGCCCATGCCCGGCTTCGCCGCGCAGGTGGTCGGCATGTCGGCCGGCGAAGAGCGCAAGTTCGACCTGGCCTTTGCCGACGACTTCGCCAACGAGTCGCTCCGCGGCCAGGCGGCCCACGTCGAGGTGGCCGTCAAGGAAGTCAAGGCCCGCACGCTCCCCGAGTGGGACGACGAGTTGGCCCGCTCGCTGGGCGACTACGAGAGCCTAGAGGCGCTGCGCGCCAGGGTGCGCGAAGACCTCGAGCGCCAGGCCAGCCGCCAGGTGGAGCGCGCCTACGCCGACCAGGTTATTGATCAACTCGTCGGCCAGGCCACGGTCACCTACCCGCCCATGCTGCTCGAACACGAGCTCGACGATGTCCTCAATGACCTCGACCGCCGCCTGCGCGAGCAGCGCCTGACCCTGGACGACTACTTGAAGATCCAGAACAAGACCCGCGAGCAGTTGCGCGCCGAGTCGCGCCCGGTGGCCGAAAGCCGCTTGAAGCGCTCGCTCGTGCTCGGCAGGGTCGTGTCGCTCGAAGGTCTGACCGTCGACGCCGAGGAGGTCGACGAGCGGGTCGAGGCCCTCAGCACACCCTGGGGCGAGCGCGCCGGCGAGATGCGCAAGGCGTTGTCTACCGACGACTCGCGCCGGGTGCTGGCCGTCGAACTGCTCACCAACAAGGCCGTCGAGCGCCTGGTGGCGATTGGCAAGGGCGAGGCCGTGCCGCCGCCCGCCCCCCTGGGCGAGACGGGCGAGCGGCCGACCCTGATCGAGCCAGCCACCGCCGCCGCAGACACGGCCGAGACCGCTGCAGAAGTCAATCCGCCGCCCGCGGCCGCCGCTGAGGCCGGCCCAGGCGTGGCCGCCGCGCCGGCCCAGGCCGAGGCGCCCAACCAGTCCTGATCCTTCCGGTACCTGTGCTCAAGAATGGAGACGACGATGAGCCGAATGCGACCCGAAGCCCTTATCCCCATGGTCATCGAGACCACCGGCCGCGGCGAGCGCGCCTACGATATCTATTCGCTGCTGCTCAAGGAGCGCATCATCTTCCTGGGCACGCCCATCAACGACCAGATCGCCAACGTCATCGTGGCCCAGCTGCTATTCCTCAACCACGAGGACACCCGCAAGCCAATCCAAATGTTCATCAACTGCCCCGGCGGCGTGATCAACGCCGGGCTGGCGATCTACGACACGATGCACTTTATCGAGGCCCCCATCTCCACCGTCGCGGTGGGCCTGGCCGCCAGCTTCGGCACCATCTTGCTGTGCGCCGGCACGCCCGGCATGCGCTACGCCCTGCCGAATGCCACCATCCACCTGCACCAGCCGCTGGGCGGCGCCCAGGGCCAGGCCTCCGACATCGAGATTCAGGCGCGCGAGATCCTGCGCATGCGCGACCTGATCAACCAGATCCTCAAGAAGCACACGCGCATGAGCGACGAGCAGATCACGCAGTCCACCGACCGCGACTTCTACATGACGGCCGAGCGCGCCGTCGAGCTCGGAGTGGTTGACGCCGTCATGTCGGCCCCCGAGAAAGATGCTGTGCGCGGCAACGGCGCCATAAGCAACATCTAGCCCGGCCGCCGGCCGCGGGGTCCGCGGCCGTTGCCGTTCCCCTTGACCGGGGTCGGGGCTGCGGAGACGGCGCGCGCGCCTCGTCTCCGCAGCCCCATTTTCGGCGCTCGCCGATCGTGGAACGTAGTAAAGTATAGGATATGCCCAGAAAAGCCGCCCCCGAGATCGCCCGCTGCTCCTTCTGCCGGCGTAAGGAGCAAGACGTCGTCCGCCTGATTGCTGGGCAGGGCGGCGCCGCCATCTGCGACGAGTGCATCGACCTGTGCTACGCCATGCTCGAGGGCGAAGATGAGGGCGTGCTGTTCAGTGACCTGCCTACCCACGGGCCGCGCCCCAGCTTGCCGCCCAAGGAGATCTACCTGCGGCTGAACGAGTACGTCGTGGGCCAGGAGCCGGCCAAGCGCGTGCTCTCGGTGGCCGTCTACAACCACTACAAGCGCCTGGCCCACCGGCCGCGCGCCGGCGACCCCGACCTGGAGAAGAGCAACATCTTGCTGGTCGGCCCCACCGGCTCGGGCAAGACGCTGCTGGCCCAGACCCTGGCGCGCATCCTCGACGTGCCGTTCTGCATCGCCGACGCCACCGCCCTCACCGAGGCCGGCTACGTCGGCGAAGATGTCGAAAACATCCTGCACCGCCTGATCCAGGCCGCCGACTACGACCTGGTCCGCGCGCAGAAGGGCATCGTCTACATCGACGAGATCGACAAGATCGCCCGCAAGAGCGGCGGCCATCCCTCGCTCACGCGCGATGTCTCCGGCGAAGGCGTGCAGCAGGCCCTACTCAAGATCGTCGAGGGCGCGCGCGTCAACGTGCCGCCCCAGGGCGGCCGCAAGCACCCGCAGCAGGAGTTCCTGCAGCTCGACACCAGCCGCGTGCTCTTTATCTGCGGCGGCACTTTCGACGGCCTGGATAGCGTCATCGCCCAGCGGCTGGCGGCCCCGGCGTCCGGCAACGGCAAGGCGCGCCGCGCCCCGGCCACCCTGACTACCCGCGAGCGCCTGGCCCAGGTCGCGCCCGACGACCTCATGCGCTACGGCTTGATCCCCGAGTTCGTCGGTCGCCTGCCGGTGGTGGTCACGCTCGAGCCGCTCGACCGCGCCGGCCTGATGGCCGTGCTTACCGAACCGCGCAATGCGCTCGTCAAGCAGTACGAGCGCCTGTTCGCAATGGACAGCGTCGAGCTCACCTTCACGCCCGACGCGCTCGAGCGCACCGTCGAGCTCGCCCTGCAGCGCCAGACTGGCGCGCGCGGTCTGCGCTCGATCCTGGAACGCACCCTGCTCGACGTGATGTACGAGGTGCCGTCGCGCTCCGACGTGCGCCGCGTCGTCGTCTGCGGCGAGGCCATTGCCGGCCAGGCGCGCCCGCTGCTCCTGGGCGAGAACGGCCGCGCCTCCGGGTGGGGCGACGAAGCCCTGGACCAGGCGGCCTGACGTGGACCCCTGGCACACCCTGCGCGCCCTGCCGGCCGCCATCATCGACATGGACGGCGTACTCTGGGCGGGGGACCGCCCCCTGCCCGGGCTGGCCGCGTTCTTCGACGCCCTGCGCGCCCGCCAGGTGCGCTTCGTGCTGGCCACCAACAACGCCAGCCGCACCCCAGAGCAGTTCGTCGCCAAGCTGGCCGGCATGGGCGTCGCGGTCTCCGCCGCCGAGGTGCTTACCTCGGCCCAGGCCACCGCCCTCTACCTGCGGGAGCAGCCGCCGGCGGCCAATGACGGCCGCCAGCCCGGGCGGGTCTTCGCCATCGGCGACCAGGGCGTGCGCCAGGCGCTGTGCGAGGCCGGCTTCGACCTGTGCGAGCTGTATGACCTGGCCGCCGGCACCGTGGTCTGCGGCATGGACCTGGGGCTGTCGTGGGACAAGCTGGCCACGGCCACGCTCAACATCCGCGCCGGCGCCCGCTTCGTCGGCACCAACCCCGATGTGACCTTGCCCACGGAGCGCGGCATCACCCATGGCAACGGCGCCATCCTGGGCGCGCTGCAGATCGCCACCGGCGTGGCGCCCGTTATCGTCGGCAAGCCCGAGCCGATCATGTTCCAGCAGGCCCTACGCCGGCTGGGGACGACCGCCGCGGAGACCGTCGTCATCGGAGACCGCCTGGATACCGACATCCTGGGCGCCGTGCGCGCCGGGCTGCCCAGCCTGCTGGTGTTGAGCGGAATCTCGCAACCCGCCGACCTGGCCACGGCCGCCTCCCGGCCCACCTGGGTCCTGCCCAGCATCGTGGAGCTGTCCGCCCTGCTGCTGGGCCAATTACCCGCGTCGGCGCTCGAGCCCCTGGCGGCCCTGCAGGCTCACGGAAGGCCCTAGCGCTTGGACCGGGGTGCTTCGCAGGGCACTGTGCGGAGGCCGGTCTACCGAGTTCCGGCCAGGTGGCCTGAAATTGTCCTTGGGCGCAATCCGCTCGCCGGTGCGGCGCGCCTGTTCCGCCGGCACTTGCACCGGCATGCCAGCGCGGGCGTCCGCTGCCTCATCCGTTGGCGCCAAGTGCGCGCCTGACATCCATCCGGAATCTGCTATAGGCCGCCCCGTCCCGCCGCCCATGCGCTCGATCTACGACCTTTCGTTCAACCAGCTCGAGGCTCAACTCGCCGCCTGGGACCAGCCGCGCTACCGGGCGCTGCAGGTGTGGCAGAGCCTATACCACGACCTGGCCGCCGCGCCCGAGGCCATCACCACCATCCCCACGCGCCTGCGCCAGCGGCTGGCCGCCGAGTATCGCTTCGCGAGCCTGTCGCGGCTGGTCGAGGCCGCCTCCTCCGACGGGCAGACACGCAAATACCTGTTCGCCCTGCCCGACCAGCACCAGATCGAGGCCGTGCTCATGGGCTACGCCCGGCGGCGCACCACGTGCATATCCACGCAGGCCGGCTGCGCCATGGGCTGTGTCTTCTGCGCCACCGGCCAGATGGGTTTTCGCCGCCACCTCAGCGCCGGCGAGATCGTTGAGCAGGTGCTGGTCTTCGCGCGCGAGCTCAAGCACGCCGGCGACCGCCTGACCAACATCGTCGTCATGGGCATGGGCGAGCCCTTTCACAACTACGAGGCGACGATGGCGGCGGTCGACCTCCTCAACGACCCGCGCGGCTTCAACTTCGGCGCGCGCCGCATCACCATCTCCACCGTCGGCCTGGTGCCGATGATCGACCGCTTTGCCGCCGAGAAGCGCCAGGTCAACCTGGCCGTCTCGCTGCACGCCGCCACCGACGAACTGCGCAGCGAGCTGCTGCCGATCAACAAGAAGTATCCTCTGGCGCCGCTCTTCGGCGCCGTGCGCCGCTACGCTGGCGCCACCCGCCGGCGGGTCACCTTCGAGTGGGCCCTGATCCAGGGCCAGAACGACACCCCCCAGCAGGCGCGCGCCCTGGCCACGCTGGCGGCGGGGCTGCCCTGCCACGTCAACGTCATCCCGCTCAACCCCACCCGCGACTACACCGGCCAGGCCGCCACCCGCGAGCGCGCGGCAGCCTTCCAGGCGGCGCTGGCCGAGCGCGGCATCCCCTGCACCATCCGCGTGCGCCGTGGCCTCGACATCAACGCCGGCTGCGGCCAGCTCGCCACCGAAGCCTCCCATCCCGGGAAGCGATTGCCAATTCGCAATGACCCGAGGTAGACTCCCCGCCGGGCCGCCCGCGCCCCAAGGACACCATGCACCTCCGCGACACTCCCGGCCTTACATTTGACGACGTACTGCTCGTCCCCAGGCGCTCGTCGGTCGCCAGCCGCTCGGCCGTCAACATCGCCGCGCGCCTCACGCGGCGGCTCACGCTGGCCATCCCGATCGTCAGCGCCAACATGGACACCGTCACCGAGGCGCCCATGGCCATTGCCATCGCCCGGCTCGGCGGGCTGGGCGCCATCCACCGCTTCATGAGCGCCGAGCGACAGGCGGCCGAGGTCGCCCGCGTCAAGCGCGCCGAATCGCACATCGTCGAGGCCCCGGCCACGCTGCCGCCGGGCGCCAGCGTGCAGACCGCCCGTGAGCAGATGGCAGCCAGCCAGATCGGCGGGCTGCTGGTAGTCGATGCCGCCGGCCACCTCTTGGGCCTGGTCACCACGCGCGACGTGCTCTTCGCCCCCGATCCGCTGGCGCCGGTCGAGAGCGTGATGACGACGCGCGAGCGCCTGGTGACCGCCCCGGCGGGCATCGACCTCGAATCGGCCCGGCAGCAGCTCCACGCCCACCGGGTCGAAAAGCTGCCGTTGCTGCTGCCCGACGGCCGCGTCGCCGGGCTGATCACGGCCCAGGACATCATCAAGCTGGCCCGCCATCCGCACGCCGCCAAAGATAGCAAGGGCCGGCTGCGTGTGGCGGCTGCCGTAGGGGCGCGCGCCGACGACCTGGTCCGGGCCGAGCTGTGCGCCTCCACCGGCACCGACGTGCTCGTGGTCGACATCGCCCACGGCCACTCCGAGCATGCCATCCGCATGGTGCAGACCCTCAAGCGGAGCTTCCCGCACCTCGACGTCATCGCCGGCAATGTCGCTTCCGCCGACGGGGTGCGCGCGCTGGCCGAGGCCGGCGCCGACGCCGTCAAAGTCGGGGTCGGCCCCGGATCGATTTGCATCACCCGCCAGGTGACCGGGTTTGGCGTGCCGCAACTCACGGCCATCCTGGACTGCGCTGCTGCCGCGCGCGAGCTAGACGTGCCGCTGGTGGCCGACGGCGGTGTGCGCAATGGCGGCGACCTGACCAAGGCCCTGGCCGCCGGCGCCAGCACCGTGATGCTGGGCAGCCTGCTGGCCGGGACCGAGGAGAGCCCCGGCGCCAGCGTCATCCGTGACGGCCGGCGCTACAAGGTCGTTCGCGGAATGGCCTCGCTCACTGCCAACGTGGACCGCCAGGCGCTCGACAAACCCGGCCAGCTCGACGACGACGATTGGGAGAAGGTCGTGCCGGAGGGCGTCGAGGCCGTCGTGCCCTATCGCGGCCGGGCCGCCGACGTTCTCCACCAGTTGGTCGGCGGGCTGCGCTCGGGCCTGAGCTACGCGGGCGCCGCCTGCCTGGCCGACCTGCAGGCCAATGCCGAGTTCCTGCGTATCACGCCGGCCGGCATTCGCGAGAGCGGCCCGCACGACGTGCAGACGCTGTAGGCGATTGGGGCCTGAAGGACGTTCATGGATAAACCCATCATATTCACGATCGATGATGACGCCGAGGTGCTGCGCGCCATCGAGCGCGACCTGCGCCGAGGCTTCGGCAAGGACTATCGCGTGCTGCGCGCCGAATCAGGCGCCAGCGCGCTGGAGGCCCTGCGCAAGCTGCGCCTACGCGACGAGCCGGTGGCCCTGCTCCTGGCCGACCAGAAGATGCCCGGCCTCTCGGGCGTGGAGTTTCTCGAACAGGCGCGCCAGCTCTACCCCGACGCCAAGTGCGCCCTGCTGACGGCCTACGCCGACACCGACGCCGCTATCCGTGCCATCAACAACGTCAGGATTGACTATTACCTGCTCAAACCCTGGGACCCGCCCGAGGAGCGTCTCTACCCGGTGCTCCAGGACATGCTCGATGACTGGCAGGCGGGCTACCGGCCACGGTTCGACGGCGTGCGCGTCATCGGCCATCGCTGGTCGCGGCAGAGCCACGACATTAAGGATTTCCTGGCCCGCAACCAGATCCCCTACCAGTGGCTCGACGCCGACTCAGACTCCAGCGTCGCAGTGCTGCTCACCTCCATGCAGCGCACCGGGGCCGACCTGCCCATCGTGCTGTACACCGACGGCGCCCACCAGGTCCAGCCCACCACCATGCAGGTGGCCCAAAAGGTCGGACTGCGCACGCAGACCAAGACCCCGTTCTATGATCTGGTCATCGTCGGCGCCGGGCCAGCCGGCCTGGCGGCGGCCGTCTACGGCGCCTCCGAAGGGCTGGCCACGCTCATGATCGAGCGCAGCGCCCCCGGCGGCCAGGCCAGCCAGAGCTCCGCCATCGAGAACTACCTGGGTTTCCCCACCGCCATCAGCGGCGCCGATCTCACGCGGCGCGCGCTCACCCAGGCCGAGCGTTTCGGGGCCGAGCTGCTCCGGCCGCAGGAGGCCCAGCGCTTGCGCCTGGAAGGCTCCTACAAGCTCGTGGCGCTGGCTGACGGCAGCGAGGTCAGCTGCCATGCTCTGATCATCGCCACCGGCATCAACTACCGCCGGCTCGATGTCCCCGGCATCGACCGCCTCACCGGCGCTGGCGTCTACTACGGGTCCGCCATGACCGAGGCGCTGTCCTGCCGCGACGGCGACGTGTATGTCGTCGGCGCCGGCAACTCGGCCGCGCAGGCAGCGCTCTACCTGACGAAGTACGCCGGCCATGTCACGCTCGTCTGCCGCGGGGAATCGCTGGTCTCCAGCATGTCGCAGTACCTGGTGGACCGCGTGATCGACGAGGAGGGCATCACCAAGCGCATGTGCTCTCACGTCACGGCGGTCCACGGCGAAAACAACCTGGAGGCCATCACCATCTGCCACGTGGACACCGGCCAAGAAGAGACCGTGCCGGCCCGGGCGCTCTTCATCTTCATCGGCGCCGTGCCGTACACCGAGTGGACCGCCGGCGTCGTGCAGCGCGACCAACACGGCTTTATCCTCTCCGGCCCCGACCTGCTGGGCGACGGCAAGCGCCCCAAGGGCTGGCCGCTCGACCGCGAACCGTACTGGCTAGAGACGAACGTGCCCGGCATCTTCGTGGCCGGCGACGTACGCCAAAATTCCATCAAGCGGGTGGCCTCGGCCGTGGGCGAAGGCGCCATGGCCGTGGCCTTCGTGCACAAGTATCTCGCCTCGCTTTAGGAGCCTCCGCATGGGTCAATGCACCCACCTCGACCAGATCCGCGATGTCCAGCCCGCCGCCGCGGGCTGCGTCGACTGCCTGAAGACCGGTGACCGCTGGCACCACTTGCGCCTGTGCCTCACATGCGGCTACGTCGGCTGCTGCGACAACAGCAAGAACAAGCACGCCACGGCCCACTTCCACGCTACCGGCCACCCCATCATCCGCTCCCTACAGCCCGGCGAGACCTGGCGCTGGTGCTACATCGACAAGACCGACGTCTGACGCGCGCATGAGCAATGAGCTCGACGTCCTGCGCAGGCTGCCGCTCTTCGAAGCCCTACCCGAGGCCGACCTCGAGCAGTTGGCGGCCCAAGCCCAGCAGATCGAGATCGGGCCGAACGCCGTCCTGATCGAGGAAGGCGCGCCCGGCGACGCCGTCTACGTGCTCCTCGACGGCGAGCTGCAGGTCACCAAGCGCTCCGGCGCCCACGACGTCAAGCTCGACGTGCGCCGGCCGGGCGAGTTCATCGGCGAAATGTCGCTGCTCGACAACATCCCGCGCTCGGCCTCCGTCCATGCCCTGCGCACCAGCCGGCTGCTCACGCTCTCCAAAGAGATGTTCGAGCGCGTTCTGGCGACCAGCCCGACGGCGGCCCTGGCCATCCTGCGCACCGTCACCACCCGGCTGCGCCAGAACGAGGCCATGCTGCACGAAAAGGAAAAGATGGCCGGGCTGGGCACGCTGGCCGCCGGGCTGGCCCACGAGATCAACAACCCCGCCGCCGCCGTCGGCCGTGCCACCGCCCAGCTGCGCGAGCTGCTGCTGAGCTGGCAGCAAGCCATGAGCGCCCTCGACGCGCTCGAGCTCGACGACCACCAGCGCCAGCAAGTGACCCAGCTGCGCCAGGCCATGGCCCAGCACGCCGCGGCCCTGGTGACGCTCGACCCGCTCAGCCGCGCCGACCTGGAGGCGGCCGTGGAGCGCTGGCTCGCGGCCCACGGCGTGCCCGAAGCCTGGAACCTGGCCCCCACCCTGGTCAGCTTTGGCTGGGGCATGGACGACTTCGAGCGCCTCGGCCAGAATTTCTCAGCCGGGCAGATTGCCGTCCTGGCCCAATCACTCGGCCTGGGCAGCGCGGTCTATGCCCTGCTCGACCAGATCGCCAAAGGCTCGGAGCGCATTTCCGAGGTCGTCAAGGCCGTCAAGAGCTACTCGTATCTGGACCGCGCCCCCGTGCAGGAGGTCAACGTCCACGAGGGTCTCGACAGCACGCTCGTTATCCTGCGCCACAAGCTCAAGCCCACCATCACCGTCACCCGCGACTATGCGCCCGGTCTGCCGCGCATCGAGGCCTACGCCGGCGAGCTGAACCAGGTCTGGACCAACATAATCGACAACGCCGTCGACGCCCTCGGCGGCAGCGGCGAAGTACGCCTGACCACCTGCCCCGACGACGACGGCATCGTCGTCGAGATCGCCGACAACGGCCCCGGCATCCCGCCCGAGATCCAGTCGCGCGTCTTCGAAGCCTTCTTCACTACCAAGCCGCCCGGGATCGGCACCGGCCTGGGGCTGAACATCGCCTACAACATCGTCAACAAACACGGGGGTGATATCCAGGTCAAATCGCGCTCCGGCGAAACTCGCTTCCTCATCCGGTTGCCGCTCCGGCTGCCCAAGCCCTGAAGCAGCTGCCCGGCAGCAAACAGGGCCGGCGGTGTGCCGGCCCTGCGCGTTTCAGCAGCCAGGCCGTCCCCTAATCGAATGGCAATGGGCTCTGGTTGTACTGGGTCGGCACGAAGATCAGCTGCCCCAGGAAGATCGCGTTCGGATTGGGCAGTTGGTTGCCTGTCAGCAGGAAGTCCACCGTCGTGCCGTACTTGGCCGCAATGGTGCCCAGCGTATCGCCCTGCCGCACGCGGTACAGGTGCGGCCCGGCCGGCACCAGGATCGTGGCGCCTGCGTTGAAGGCCACGCCCGGGTTGGCCGCTATCAGGGTGCTGCCCGCCGCCTCAAACTTGGCTCCAATCGCGTCCGCCGTCTCACCCGCCTTGACGACGTAAAAGAACGGCGTCGTGCGGCTGGGCGAGAACGACACCGCCACCGGGATATTGATCACGTCGCCGGGGAAAATCAGGTTCGGATCGGCCAGGTAGGGGTTCGCCTGCCGAAGGCGGCCGCCGCTGACGCCGTAGCGGCTGACGTAGGTGACCAGGCTCTCGCCGCTGCGCACCGTCACCTTGATCCAGTTTTCCGATCCCGGCACCACCGGCGTGGCAGTCGGGCCTGGCGCGGGCGTGTTGGTAGCCCCGGGCGCCGCCGTCGCGCCGGGCACCGCCGTGGCGGCGCTGTGCAGACCCAACGGCTGGGCGTTGTACTGGATGGGGATGAAGATCGGCTGCCCCGAGAAGATCAGGTCGGGGTTTGGCACGCCCGGGTTGTTGTTGGCCAGCACCAGCACTGTCGTGCCGTGCAGCCCGGCGATGCTGCGCAGGGTTTCCCCCGGCTGCGCCACGTGGCTGTGCGGCCCGGCCGGGATCAGCAGCGTGCTGCCGGCCACCACCACGTCGTCCTTTAAGCCGTTCGTGACGGCGATCACGCTCGGGTCCATCTCGAAACGCGCCGCCAACCGGTTGAGCGTATCTCCGCCCTGCACCGTGTAGAAGAACGGCGTGGTCAGGCTGGGCGTGGAGCTCCTGACTACCGGGATCACGATTACCTGTCCCGGAAAGATGAGGTTCGGGTCGGCCAGGTGGTTGGCATTCACCAGCGCCGAGCCCGACGCGCCATAGAGACGGGCGTACTTGGCCAGGCTGTCGCCCGACCTGACCGTCACGGTAATGAACTGGCCCTCTTGCGCCGCAGGGGCGGCTTGGGCCGTCCCGGCGTGGGCTGCCAGCGTCAGGACGAATGCCAGCGCCAGCGCCACGCCCAGGACGCCCGCCATCAGCATCGAGCGATTTTTCATGCCTGCCTCCCGAGAGAAGGTGCGCTGCGATCAGCGCCGTGGAATCTCGCCGCCCAGTGCGTGGCCCGGCCGGGACACGCCGCGGGCGGCTGCCTGCCAAGACGACATCCCGATTGTACTACCAACCTGACTCTAACCGCAACAAGGGCCGCTGTAATTCAGGCCGTTCCATCCGAGTTGGCTGAAAGGCGGCGCGTGGGCCAAAACCGGCGGGAATTCGTAGTGATCAGCCCGGGGTTGTGCCCCCTGGGGGTGAGGCGCTGAAGTGACAGTCCTGAATGTCGACCGTGGCCGAGCAAAACAGGCCGTTCGTCACTTGGCCGCCCGCCCGAGGACCGTTAGAATCCGGACTGGGGCGTAGGACTGTTGTCGCCCAATCGCGCCTGGGAGGCTCGTATGAAACTCGCATCGACGGTGCTGGAGGCGAAGCGCTATGGGGTCGTGAGCTGCCTGCCCCATGCGACGCTGATGGACGCGGCCCGCCAGATGGTGGCCGAGGACATCAGCGCCATGGTCGTCGTCGACTCGCAAGGCGGCCTGGCCGGCATCTTCACGCGCACCGACATGCTCCGCGCCTACCGCGGCGCCAAGAGCCTCGCCGAGTGCTGCGTCGGCAGCCATATGAGCCACGACGTTATCACGGTCACTAGCGGCGATTCGCTCGACGAAGTGGCCGACATGCTCACCAGCCGCCACATCCATCGGGTGGTCGTGGTGCGCCAGGAAGACGGCCGCGCCCGCCCCATCGCCGTCATCTCCGACGCCGACCTGGTCTATCACCTGGTCAAAGCAGCCTGATGAATGGCCAGGGCCCAGGCGCACTTCGCCTGGGCCCTGGGGCGACCACGGGGATTCTCGGCGCCAGCCTGGCGCTGGCACGCCTAATAGCCGGTCCAACCGGCTTTACAGGCCTAGCGGGCGGTGCCGCGCCGGAATAGGTTGACGATCGCCAGCAGGATGATGGCGCCCGCCAGGGAGATCACCAGTGAGGGCGCGCTAAAATCGCCCTGGTTGATAGTTCCAACGCCAAACAGTGGCGAGAGCACCAGACCGGCCAGGAACGCGCCAATAACCCCGACGACGATGTTCAGCAGAGTACCCTGCTGGGCGTTGGTGCGCATCACAATGCTGGCCAGCCAGCCGATAATGCCGCCCACGATAATCCATACGATAAAGTTGATCATTTGCTTCTCCTTTACAACCATCACTGGCAATGTTGCCAAGCAGCCCGCTAGAACGCGTCTGCCATATACTGATACATTACGCCAAGCACAGGCCTGAATCAATTGGCCTTTCCCTGATTTCGCCTGTCGGTGAGCGGCCTATGCCGCTGTCGGACGGCGTCTGACATTCCCAGCCGTGCCACCGGAAGCCGGGTAAACCCGCCCAGTTTCCTCCGGCGATTGATCGAGAAGATGCCATGCCACTTGTTCACGAGCGCACATTTCGCATTCGCCACTATGAGTGTGACGCCTATGGCCACGTCAATAACGCCAACTATCTGCGCTACGTGCAGGAAACCGCCATCGACGCCTCGGCCGCAGCCGGCTACGACCTGGCTCGCTATGCCGCCCTCGGCGCGCACTGGCGGGTGCGGGAGACCGAAATCGAATACCTCAGCCCGCTGCGCTATGGCGACGCGGTCCGCGTCAAAACCTGGGTAGAGGACGTCCGCCGGGTGCGCTCGCGCCGGGCCTACGAGCTCTCCAACGCTGCCACCGGCGGCCTGGTCGCCCGCGCCAGCACGGATTGGGTCTACCTGGAAAACGCCACCGGCCGGCCCGCCACCGTGCCTCCCGAGATGATCGCGGCCTTCTTCCCAGACGGCCGCCCGCCCCCCGCCCAGCGGCGCGGGCCCTTCCCCCCCACCCCGCCCCCGCCGCCCGGCGCCTTCGCCGTGCGTCGCCAGGCGCGCTGGCAAGACATCGACGCGGCCGGCCACGTCAACAACGCGCAATACCTGGTCTACATCAGCGACTGTGCCTTTGAAGTGGGCCGCGCCCACGGCTGGCCCGTCCAGCGCACCATGCAGGCCGGCTTCGCCATCGTCGTCCGCCACCATCGTGTCGAGTACCGGCAGCCGGCGGTGCTCGACGACGAGTTGGAGATTGCCACGTGGTTCTACAACCCGCGCCACGCCAGCGCCATGCGCGCGTTCACCATCACCCGCGCCCGCGACCGCGCCCTGCTGGCCCAGGCCCAGGTGCGCTATGCCTGGATCAGCCTGCAGACCGGCCAGCCCGTGCGCATCCCGCCCGGCTTGTTGGCCGACTTCGCCCCCAACCGCGGCGGGTGAGCGCGCGTCTGTGCGCCCCCGCTAGCCAGCTTGACGTGGTCGCGCCGGAGTTGAAGGCCATCGTCTGTCAGGCCAGCCGCGCCCAGGCCGGGGCCAGGAATGCACTGGCGGGCCTGCCGATATTCTCTCTTGTCGTGAAGTGGGCCTTGCGGCGGCGGTTTGCCTGAGCCTGCCCGCGCCTCACCAATTTTGCCAAAGCAGCAGCGCGCTCGTCGCCAGCAGCAATATGGATACGATGGCTTCAAACAGGGCCGGCCGCAATCGCTGGACCAGATAGTGGCCGATCCAATTTCCAACCGGGATCAACGCAAACGTCCACCAGAGCGACTGCAGCAAGCGCAGGTCAATCACCTGGGTAAACAGCACGGGCAGTGGGTTGAGGAGGCACAGCACGCCCAGCTTGACCCAGTTCAGCACGGCAAAGAAGACCACACTCGTCGCGGTGAAGGCCGTAGGCGATAGCCGCTCGACCAGCAGGTAGGTGTTGTACGGCGATGCGCCGGCATTGAACATGGCGGAAGCCAGGCCTGCCAGTGCCCCTGCCGCCCACCCATGCCAGGGCCGTGACTGGTGCCGCAGCCAGGCATGCTCACCGGCAGTCAAATGCTTATAGCCAACGGCGGCAATGGTGAATAGGGCCAGCGCCGCGCGCAGGACCTCCACGGGCAGTCGCACCAGGAGGAACGATCCAGCCATGACCCCAAACACCGCCGCCGCGACGGGCCGCCGCAGACGCTGAGCGTCCCACCGCCGCCAATAGCTGCGCAGGGCCACAATGTCGCCGACAATGAACATCGGCACGAGCGTTCCAACGGCCGTGGCGACGTTGGGCATGACCAGCGTCAAGAGGGGGGTCGTGAGCGGCCCCAGGCTGCTGAAACCGCCGCGCGCCAGCCCGATCAGGAACGCCAGCAGCAGCATCACGGCGGCCAGCGACCCCGGCGGCTGACTGACTGATGTCACGCTATGACTCCGCCATCAGCATAGGCTCAGCCCCAGAGCACCCGTGCGGTCTTGGTAGCGTTGGGTGCGCCAGGCCTGTTGCCCGGGTAGCGCCGCTGGCCTGTGCGCGCGCCTCTCGTCCCCAGCCTTTCTGTCATCATCACAGCTGACTGATGACCTGACCCAAGCGCTTCACCAGATGCGCATGCAGGCGTTGGCCGAGGGCAGCGTCGGCTTTAGAGGGTTGGCCCGTGCTGCCGCCTGTCGTTCTGGCGACTCGCTCCATCTGGGCCAGCGTGCTGGGCACATAGCACAGGGTATCGCCGGCGAAGTTGGGGTCCGGCTCATACAGCGCTTGTGGATGCGGTTCGGAATCAACCGCCAGGTCAATCCGAACGAGCTCGGGCCGCAGGTGCATCAGCTGAGAGGTCTCGATCTCTTCGGCATGCCCCACCTTGCCAAAGCCCAAGGCAGGCACGATTTCCTTTTGCATAAAGGCCGGATCGAAGATGACCACCCTCACGCCAAGCTCGCGTTGGGCCTGCTCGGCGGCGAGCTGCAGCCAGGGGAGGTTGGCAATACGATGCCCATTCACCAGGACGAAGCGGCGGAAGCCATGATGGGCCAGCGACTTCACGATCTGGAAGACCAGGCCCTGCAGGATTGGGGCCTCGATGCTGATTGTTCCCGGCAGCACCATGTGGTGCGGGCTCCAGCCGAAGTGCAGCGGCGGGGCACATACCACGTCCGCTTGCTGCCCAGCCTCCTCGGCCAGCCGGGCCGCAATGAAGGTGTCGGTGCCCAGCGGCGCATGCCGGGCATGCTGCTCGGTGCTGCCGACAGGCAGCAGCACAATGTCTTTCTCCTGCAGGTAGGCCTCGACCTCGGGCCAACTCATCTCGTGTAACCAGGGCACGGCCATCCTCCGATCCGCTCCGGCGTGTGTGCGGCCACCGCCCCGTCCGGGGACCGCGGTTAGCGCCGGATCCGGGTGGGCTGGCGGTTCTTCTTAAGGCGCTGTCGCGGGGGCCTACAGCCCCAGATAGGCTCCGCGCACCTGTTCGCTGGCGAGTAATTCCTGCCCGGTGCCCCGCAGCACGATTTCGCCTGTCTGCAGGACGTAGGCGCGGTGGGCAATCTCCAGGGAGCGCTGCACGTTTTGCTCCACCAGCAAGACCGTGATGCCCGACTGGTTGATTTCCTTGATGACGTCGAACAGCCGGTCCACCAGAACCGGCATGATGCCCAGCGAGGGTTCGTCTAGCATCAGGAGCTTGGGTTCCGACATGAGGGCGCGCCCAATGGCCAGCATTTGCTGCTCGCCGCCGCTCAGGGTGCCAGCCCGCTGCGACTGGCGCTCCTTCAGGCGCGGGAATATGGAGAAGATCTGCTCGAGGGTTTTCTGCCGAAAGGTAGGCGACTTCTTGGTATAGGCGCCTACCAACAGGTTCTCGAAGACGCTCAGCTTGCTGAACAGGCGCCGCCCCTCCGGGACGTGGGCGATACCCCGCTGGACAATGCGGAAGGCCGGGAAACGCTGGATGGGCTCGCCCAGGAACTCAATGACGCCGCGTGTCGGTTTGAGCATGCCTGAAATGGCGCGCAGGATCGTGCTCTTGCCGGCGCCATTCGAGCCGACAATCGAAACGATTTGACCGGCGGGCACCTCGAAGCTCACCCCGTGCAGCGCGGGCGTGCCGCCATAGGCGACGAAGATGTCGTTAACCTGGAGCACGATATCTTTCTCCCAGGTAAGCCTTAATCACCCGCTCGTCGCGGGCGATCGCCTCAGGTTTGCCCTCGGCGATTTGCTTGCCGTAGTCGAGCACCACCAGGCGGTGCGAGATGGGCATGACGACTTCCATGACGTGTTCCACCAGGAGGATCGTGGTGCCTTCGCGGGCGAGGAACAGGATGAGTTCCACCGCCTCTTGGCGCTCCTTGGGGTTGAGGCCGGCCATGGCCTCGTCGAGCATGAGCATGCGTGGCCGGGTGGCCAGGGCTCGGGCCACTTCCAGCCGCTTCCGATCCGCCACCGTCAGGTTCCCAGCCAGCATGTCCTTGCGGCTGAGCAGCCCCGTCTTCTCGATGGCGGCCAGGGCCGCCTGGCGCGCCTGGCGCGGGCTGAACGTGTGCAGAAAGGCGCCGACCATGACGTTCTCCAGCACGGTCATCTGCCGGAATGACTTCGTGATCTGGAACGTGCGGCCGATGCCGGCCCGGCAAACCCGTTCCGGCGGCCAACCGGTGATGTCGGCGCCGGCGAACACCACCCGGCCCGCGTCCGGCGCATACAGGCCGGCAATCGTGTTGAACAGGGTCGTCTTGCCCGCTCCGTTCGGGCCGATCAGGCCGACGATCGTGCCGTCCTCAACCGAAAGCGTGATGTCCTGATTGGCGGCCAGGCCGCCGAAGTTCTTCGTCAGACCTGTGACTTCCAAAAGCGCCATTTGAGTGTCTCTCTTGAACGAAACCGGGTGACCACGGCCCACAACCCGCGCGGCTCAAAGATGGCCACGAGCATGATCAGCAGTCCATACAGCGTCAGGTCGATTGCCCGGCCGGCGCCGCTCAGGTAGACGCGCGTAAACTCTGACAGCGGGATCAGGATAAAGGCGCCCAGGATCGGCCCCCAGAGCGTGCCGCTGCCGCCGAAGACCGGGATGAGCATGATCAGCACCGACAGCATGAAGTTCAGCGAATTGTTCGGCTCGATAAACAGCACAAACTGGGCGTAAAAAGTGCCGCACACGCCGGTGAAAAAGGCGCTGAGGGCCATCGCAATCAGCTTATAGCGGGTGATGTCGATCCCCAGGCTGCGGGCGGCATCTGGGTCTTCGCGGATCGCCCGGAAGTAGAAGCCCAGCTTCGAGCGCTCGACGAAGAACACCACCGTCGTGACCACCGCCAGGATGGCGAAGATGATGTAGTAGTAGGGGATTTTGCTCGAGTGAAACTCGAAGTTGACCACCCCTTCGGGGAGCAAGGGCAGAAACAGGCCTTCCGCCCCGCCCGCGAAGGGCCAGTTGGTGAACAGGATATATATGATCTCGGCCAGGACGATCGTGGCAATGACGAAATAGTGGCCTTTCAGGCGAAAACTTGGGTAACCGATGAGCAACGAGAGCGCCACGGCCACGAGCCCGCCGGCCAGCATGCCCACCCAGGGCACAATGCCGAACTTGACCAGCAGCAGGCTGGAGGCGTACGCGCCCACGCCAAAAAACGCCGCGTGGCCCAGGGAAGACTGGCCAGCGTAACCGCCCAGGATGTTCCAGGCCTGGCCAAGCGAGGCATACAGGAATACCAGGATCATCAGGTTGTGCTGGAACGGCAGCCGAAAGACAAACGGGTAGGCCAGCAGCGCCAGCGCCAGCAGCGGCACAGCCACGCCGGCCAACGGGAACGGCTTCCGCGCAGGCGCCCCGGCGGCTCCCTCGGTCAAGGTCGTGTCGGCCACGGTGTCTCCTTTCACCACTCGCCGAGCAAGCCGCGCGGCCGGACCAACACCACCACCATGTAGAGGACGTAGGCCGTGATATTCTTGAAGGCCGGGCTGATAAACAGCCCTGTCAACACCTCGACCACGCCGATGATGACGCCGGCCAGCAGCGCGCCTGGCACGCTGCCGAAGCCGCCCAGCGCCACGGCCACGAAGGCCATTAGAACAAAGGTGTTGCCGACCGTCGGGAAGATGTAATAGTAGTTGGCCAGCAGCGCGCCGGCCACGCCCACACAGGCCGCGCCAATCCCCCAGGCCAGCATGAACGTGCGATCGGGGTTAATGCCCATCAGCGCGGCGGCGTCCTGGTCCTCGGCCACGGCCTGCAGCGTCCGCCCGGTTTCGGTGCGTTTGAGGAACCAGAAGACCAGCCCGGTGGTGATCAGCGCGCCAAGCGCGGCCACCAACTGCGGCTTGCCCACGAACAGCCCGAACAATTCCAGCCGGCCCGCCACCAGCGGAGTCTGGATCAGGCGGTAGTTGGGCGACCACAGAAACTGCGCCCCGTTGCGCATGAACACCATCAGCCCAAAGGTGACAAAGATCTGAGCGGACATGGGCGCCCGCAGCACCGGCCGCACGACAAGCTTGTGCGTGACGACCCCCACGACAAACATGACCGCCACACTGATCGGCAGCGAGACCATCGGATCCAGGCCCGCCAGCGCGTATAGCCAGAAGACCACGTACATGCTCAACATCAAGAACTCGCCGTGCGCGAAGTTCACGATGTCCATGACGCCGTAGATCAGCGTCAAGCCGACCGCGACCAGCGCGTAGATAAACCCGATCAGCACCCCCGACAGGAGGGTCTGAGCGATAATGGTCCCATCAAGCATGTTGCCCCAGCCTCTCCGCTGTGCGGCGAACGCCAGGCCGGCTCTTTGCCTGGCCGGCCTGGCGTTTCGCCATGGACTCCAGGGGCGGTTTAGCGATCACCCCAGGCCGGGAATGGCCAAACGACGTCACGCGTGGCCAGGTCGAACGGCCAGACGGTGTGGTATTGCCCCTCCTGGGCCTGCACCACAATGCCGCTGCCGGCGATGTTTTGTCCGGTCGCCGGGTCAAACTTCACCCCTGGCCAGGGCATGATCAGCTGGTCGCCCGGGATGTCAGTGGCTAACAGCGCCTGGCGGATGGCTTCCGGGTCGGTGGAGCCGGCGCGGTTGATGGCGTCGGCCAGCACGAGCACGGCCGTGAAACTGCGGGCGGTGGCGCCTTCCATCTTGTGCCCGTAACGCTCCTGGAACATGTCGCTGACGGTCTTGATGATCGGCTTCTTTTCTGCCAGGTCGGCCGCAAACACCTCGCGCGACAGGATGTAGTCGCCCTGCGCGCCGACCGTCTCGAGGAACGATGCCTCGGTGAAGCCAACCCCCTGGGCGACGATGGCCTGCGGTTGGAAGTCGAGCTGTTCGAAGGTCCGCACCATCAGGATGGCATCGGCCACGTACGACGACGGCAGGACCACGTCGGGGTTGGCCGCCTTCAGCGACTGAACCTCGGCGGTCATGTCGGCCGTGCCGCTCGGATAGGGGATGTTGGCCACGACCTCGAAGCCGTATTGGGCTGCCAGGTCGTTCTGCGACCGGCTCGACCCCGAGCCGTATTGCGTGTTCTCGAAGATGGTCGCCACGGTCGTGATGTCGGCCCCCTTCGTGTCGCGCATGTCCTGCAGGAACTTGAAGATGGCCTCCGAGAACATGCCGTCGTGCGGCGTCGTGCGGAAGTACCACTTGAAGCCGCGGGTGTGCAGTGCCGTTGAGGTCGACTGGCCGTTGACGAAGGGAATGCCATAGCGCTCGGTCACCTGGCTGGAGGTGGCGCTCACCGCGCTGGCGTAGGCCCCCACCACGGCCACGATATGCTCTTCGGTGATCAGGCGCTCGGTCTCGCTGGCGCCCTTTTCCGGGTCCATCTGGTGGTCGCCAAAGACAATCTCGAGCTTAGCGCCGCCCAAGTTGGGCAGACCTTCTCCGGCGGCCAAAGGCAGGTTGAGGTCTGGGTAATCGCCGTTGATGATGTCCGCGGCGAACAGCTCCGCATCGCGGCTGGCCACTCCAGTGGCGGCCAGTGAGCCCGTAAGAGGTAACGGCGAGCCGATCTTGACGACGGTCACTTGCTCGGCGGTGGCGGCGGCCGTTGCGGCCGGGGCCTGGGTGGTCGCCGCGGGCGCCTCGGTAGACACACAGGCGCCGAGCAGCAGGCTAATCAGCAACAAGCTAATGGCGGGGATCCGCAAGTGCGACATGGTGACTCCTCCTGTGTTGGACAACGGATTCAGTGGATCCACTTCCCAGCAGCTGGGCAGCCTTTCATCACTCTACATACGGCCTCCTGACCCAGGTTGGCGGCCCACGGCGCCGGGTTGCAGATCGGGCCCGTCGGGGTCCTGGCCGCCCGGCGCCCGGCCGCTCAGTCCGCGCGCGGTGCCCGGTTGCACCAGTCGTGGATCGTCAAAGCCAACACCTTAGTGGCCGTCAGCAGGTTCTCCACGGGCACGTACTCATTCATGGCGTGCATTTGCGGCGTCAGGCCAGGGCCAAAGATCAGCGTCGGCGTGGCGCCCTCGTGAATGAGAAAACGGGTGTCCGCCGCGCCCTTGCGAGCGCCGATCACCGCTGGCCCGCCCGTGACCGTCTGATACGCTGCCTGGGTCGCCAGGACAATCGGGTGGTCCACCGGGATTTCGGCGCCGGCAGCTACATAGCCGCCCTCGGTCGTGACCTCGGGCAGATGATCTCGCAGCCACGGGTCCGCGCGCGCGACGCGCTCAATCTGCTCGCGCAGCTGCTGCTCGACGAGCTTGGGATCCTCGTAGGGCATGAGCCCCAGGCTGCCCCGCAACACCGCGGTCTCGGGCGTGATGCTGGGGAAGGTGCCGGCATTGAAAACGGTCACCGCGCACGGCAGCGCCCCACGATTGTCAGGGTAGAGGGGATGATGCAGGTCTTGAATGCGCATCTTCTCCAGATCGTCCACCGCCTGCACGATCTTAATCGCCTTATCGATCGAGCTCACGCCTTCCCAACGGGCTGAAATGCCGGCCGGCTTGCCGCGCAACCGCACCGTGAACCACATCCGGCCGATACAGGCCGGCATGATCTCCATATCGCTCGTCTCGCAGCTGATCCCGGCCTCGGCCGTGTAGCCGCGGTGGACGCAGGCCAGCGTGCCCAGCCCGGTGCGCTCTTCGTCGACGACGTACTCGAGGATCACGTCACCCTTGGGGTGCAGGCCCAGCCGCTGCAAGATCGTCACCGCCATCGTCATGGCCGCCAGGCCGCCCTTCATGTCGGACGTGGCCCGCCCCCAGATCTTGCCATCGTGGATGGCGCCCGAGAGCGGCCCGTCGACCCACTGGTCGATCGGCTCAAGCGGCACCGTGTCGACGTGCCCGTTGAGCAGCAGCGACTTGCCGCCGCCCGTGCCCTTCCAAACGCCCACCACGTTACAGCGCCCGCTGAACAGCAGCTCAGGCTCAAGGAAGCCGGGGTAGCGGCGCAGGGCCTCGACCTCCGGCTCGAACACGTCCACCTCCAGTCCCATGCCGCGCAACGTCTGGGCCACAAAGGCCTGGATTTCGGGCTCATGGCCGGTGACGCTGTTGAATTGGACCAGCCGCTGCAGGAAGCCCGTCACGTCCGACTGATACTCGTCGACCGCCCGGATGATCTTCTCTTGGGTAGCACTGTCCATGTGGGTTGCCTCCGCTGAAGTGATTATGGGGCCGCGACCGCGGCGCGGATGAGGCGCGCGGCCTGGCGCACGTCGCCGGCCTCGATCCCGTAGTGTGTCACGGCCCGCAGCCAATCGCCCATGGGCAGCACTTGCAGGCCCGTGGCCTCCAGCCGCGCGGCCAGCGCCTCGACACTCGGCCCGGGACGGTTGGGTCGGAAGAAGACCATGTTGGTGGGCGGCTCGGCTCGCAGCAGGGCCAGGCCCTCCACCCCGGCCAGCTCACTGGCCAGCAATTGCGCGTTGCGGTGGTCGTCAGCCAGGCGGGTGATCATGGTCTCGAGCGCCACGATGCCGGCGGCCGCCAGGAACCCGGCCTGGCGCATTTGGCCGCCCAGCATTTTGCGATAGTGCCGGGCCTCGTCGATGAACGCGCGGCTGCCGCAGATCATCGAACCCACCGGGGCGCCCAGGCCCTTCGATAGACAGAACATGAGCGCGTCGACAAAGCGCGTCACCGCCGGCGCCTCGACCCCTAATGCCAGGGCGGCATTGAATACCCGCGCGCCGTCGAGATAAACGGGCAGGCGGCGCCGATCGGCCAGGGCCCGCACCGCCGCCAGATAGTCCAGGCCCAATGGCACCCCGCCGGCCAGGCAGTGGGTGTTTTCCAGGCAGATGACCCGGGTTGTCGGGAAGTGAACGTCCGGAATTCGTATCGCCCGTTCCACTTCGGCCAGGTCGAGCGTGCCGTCGCGGCCGTTTTCCAGCGGCGCTGGGTGAATGCCGCCCACGAAAGACATGGCCCCGACTTCGTAAATGTACATGTCCGTCGAACGCCCCAGGATGACTTCGCTGCGTCCCTGGCAATACACCAGCAGCGCGACCAGGTTGGCCATGCACCCGCTAGGCACGAGCAGCGCCGCTTCCTTGCCCGTCTTCTCGGCCGCTAACTCTTGCAGGCGTTGCACGGTGCGGTCTTCACCATAACCGTCGTCCCCCACCTCCGCCCGGTACATGGCCTCGCGCATCGCCGGCGACGGCAGGGTGACAGTGTCGCTCCGCAGATCTACCATACCCGTCATCAATCATCCTTTTCCGGCGCGGCCCAGCGCCTGCTCGCTCAGCCAGCCCCCAACTGCTCGGCGAAGATCTCGCTGATGCTGCGGTGGAGCGTAGCCACGATGAACTCGATGTGTTCCTCGTCAATGGTGTAGGGCGGCACCAACTCCAGGTGCTCGCCCGCCACGCCGTCGACCAAGCCCGGCACACCGGCCAGCACCAGCAGCCCGTACTCCATCGCCCGGATCTCGATCCGCTCGCCGAGGTTCCACTCGGGCGGCGGCGCCTGGCGCGTGGCCTTATCGAGCACCAGCTCCAGCCCGGCGAACAAGCCCAGGCCGCGCACGTCGCCAATGTAAGGAGATTCCTGCTGCAGCTCGCGCAGCCGTTCCAGCAGCAGCCCGCCCATGCGCCCGGCGCGGGCCACCAGGTCGTGCGCCTCGATGTAGTTGAGCGTGGCCACACCGGCCGCGCACGCCAGCGGGTTGCCGCCGTAGGTGGTGCTGTGCATCACGTGCCCGCTGCCGGCCGCGATGGCCTGCCAGACCTTCTCGCTCAAGATCGTCGCGGCCAGCGGCACGTAGCCGCCCGAGATGCCCTTGGCGGTGGTGATGATGTCGGGCGTCACCCCCCAGTGATCGATCCCCCAGTTCGCCCCGGTGCGCCCCAGGCCGCTCATCACCTCGTCACAGATCAGCAGCACATCGTATTCGTCGCAGATCTCGCGCACCAGCGGGTAATACTCGGGCGGCGGCACCACCGCCGACATCGACGTGCCGATGACCGGCTCGACAATGAAGGCCGCGATCTTCTCCGGCCCCTCCTGCCGGATCACCCGGCGCAGTTCTTGGGCGCAGGCCACCCCACACTCGCTGCAGCTGAGGCCGAAGGGGCAGCGGTAGCAGTAGGGCGGCTGGATGTGCGGAAAGTCGAGCAGGTAGGGCGTGTGCATGCGGCGCCACGAGGTCCGGCCGCTCATCGACAGGGTGGCGACCGTATTGCCATGATAGCTTTGCCACCGGCCGATCACCTTGTACTTGCTGCGGTTGCCCCGCTCCCAGTGGTACTGGTAAGCCAGCTTAAGCGCGGCCTCGTTTGCCTCCGCCCCGCCTGAGGTGAAAATCGTCTTAGTCTGGCCCATGCCGCGCGGCGCCCAGGCCTGCAGCTTGCGCGCCAGGCGCTGGCGCGGCTCGTTGTCCATCAGACCGCCGTAGCTGAAGGCCAGCCGCCGGGCTTGGTCGGCGATGGCCTCCACCACCTCTGGCACCCCGTGCCCAATGTTCACCACGCCCACGCCGCCGATGGCATCCAGGTAGCGCCGGCCGTGATCATCAAACACGTACACGCCCTCGCCCCGCACCAGCGTCACGTACTGGTGACCGAGGTTGCCGTAGAGCACATTCGCGCCGGGTTGGATCATGAGCACAACTCCTCTTGGGCCATGCCGGGGTCAGCCGGCGCCTTCCAGGCCGGCGGGCGCCCGCTGCGCCGCGGCCTTCTCCAAGGCCTGGCTGAGGCCATCGGCGACCACGTTGATGTGCTGCAGCATGGCCCCCCGGGCCGTCGCGGGCTCGCGCGTGCGGATGGCGCTCAGCAGGCGCCGGTGCGCCTCCAGGTCTCCGCGCGCGTCGAAGTGCCGCTCATACAGCGGCGCCTCGGCGGTCCGCAGCATCTCGTAGAGGATCGCCATGATCGTGGTCAGGGCCGGATTCCCAACCGCCTGTGCCAGGCCGGCGTGGAAGGCCCAGGCCGGCTCGAAGGTGCTGCCGTCACGCGCGATGGTGCGCTCCATATCGTCGAGCAGCGCCTCGAGCTCGTCTAGCTCTTCTTCGGTGGCGCGCACCGCAACTCGGGCGGCCAGTTCAGGTTCCAGGATGCGGCGGATGTCTTGCAGGTCCTTGAGGCCCTCGGACTGCAGGAGCAGCGCCGCCACATCGGGGCGAATGGCCGCGGCCGAGGTGGGTTCGCGCACGTAGGTGCCCTGGCCGCGCCGCACCTCCAGCAAGCCCAGGCCGACCAGGGTGTGAATGGTCTCGCGCAGCGCCGGCCGGCTCACGCCGAACTCGACGATGAGCGCCTTCTCGGGCGGCAGCTTGGTCCCCGGCTTCAGGCGGCCCTCGCGGATCAGGGCGAGCAGCTGCTGGCGAAACGCCTCCGCCACAGACGTGTGCTGTATGGCTCTGAACAATGGGCTGCCCGAATCGTTCTCGCTCATCAAGGATCCCTGGCCGCTGACCCTGCCCGCCAACCCGTTGGGCGGCTGCCGCTCTCGCGCCCGATCAGACGTATAGACTTACATAGGGGAGGAGAGGTAGAGGTCTGACCACGACAGCGGCAACAATGCTTGTCTTCCGCCGGGGCAGCGGCCGGTCTCGTCCGCCAGGCCCGGCCCTCAACGCTGGGCCGCGGCGACCTCGGCCTGCAGGCGCGGGATGATCTCCTTAGTCAACAACTCGATCTGCTCCGGCTGATAACGATAGGGGATGAAGATGATCCGGTCAAGCTCCGACTGGACAAATGGCTTGAGCTGCTCGAGGCACTCGTCCACCGTGCCGCGCACGGCATGATCGACGGTCGAATCGCTCCAGGCGGCGAAGTCCCACTCGGTGGTCAGCCAATGCCGCATGTCCTTGTCGGCCTCCGCCGCGGGCGGGCCGACGTAAATGGCCACCTGGTTGGTCGCGGTGATCGTCTTCGGATCGCGCCCGTACTCCTGCGCAAACGCCTTGATCTTGGCCCACGACTTATTGAAGCCCTCGGGGGTATAGGCGTACGTGAGCCAGCCATCGGCTTCGCGCGCCACGCGCTTGAGGACTCGGTCGACGTAGCCGCCGATGAGCACCGGCGGGCGCGGCTGGCGATAGGGCCGCGGGTGGCACACGGCTTCACGCAGGTTAAGTTCATCGTCCCGGTAGGTCACCGGCTCTCCGCTCCACAGCTTCAGGATGATGTCGAGGTTGCGTTCGAACAACTTGCCCCGTTGGTTGAAGGGCACGCCGGCGGCATCAAACTCGCGCGAGTACCAGCCCGAGGCGGCGCCCAAGATCAGGCGGCCCTTCGAGATCTGGTCGACGCTGGCCATGGTTTTGGCCGCCCAGACCGGGTTGCGCAGGGGCAGCACCATCACCCCCGTGCCCAGCCCGATGCGCGAAGTGCGCGTGGCAATGGCGGTCAGCGTCGTAAACGCCTCCAAAATCGGAAAGGCCGGATCGACACCCAGCAGCAGGTGGTCGAATACCCACACGGATTCGAAGCCGAGCTCTTCTGCCCGAATGCAGTAGCGCAGGATTTCATCCACGTCGGGAATCTGCTTGGGGCCAACGAAATTCTGAACAGCCAGGCCATATTGCGTGACCACGAGACGCTTCTCCTTTCGATTAGAGGAAACGGCGGTCGGGATCCAACGCCCGCACCGTATCGAGTTCTTCCTGGGTCGGTTCGGCCGTAACCGGAATGGTCCCGGGAATGATCAACTCAAACCCGGTGTTCGCCACCACCTGCTCCAGGCTCACCCCCGGGTGCAGGCTGGCGATCTGCATCGCTTTGGTGCCGGCCTCGAAGCCAAAGAGCCCCAGGTCAGTCACGACCCGGCTGACGCCGCCAAAGATGAGCCCGGATCGGGCGCGCGAGTCGCCGCCGTCCAGCCAGCCCGGGCTGGTCACAAAATCGACCTTGGGCACAAAGCGGCGCCGCTCGTGCGGCGTCACGAGCACGGTGTGCCGGCAGAGCGAGATGATGTCGTTCGCCCCGCCGCTGCCGGGCAGCCGCAGCCTGGGCTTTTCATACGGGCCGACGACGGTGGTGTTGACGTTCCCGAAGCGGTCAATTTGCGCGCCGCCCATAAAGCCCACTTCCAGAAACCCGCGCTGCGTCAGCAGGAAGACCTCGTTAATCCCCAGCAGCATCTGCGCGCGATGCGACAGCCGCATCTCGTTGGTCGAGATGGGCAGCTTGCCGGGGATCACCTCCGGCCCAATCGAGCCGCCTTCCACGATGATCGTCAGCCCCGGCGAGTGGGTGCGCTGGGAAAGAATAGCCGCCAGGAGCGGAATGCCCACGCCAGCAAAGATGGTGTTGACACCTACCATCTCGCGGCTGGCCATCACCGTCAGCAGCTCGCTTGGGGTGTAGTCGCGCGTCATCCCAGCAGCTCCTTGGCGTCCTGCTCGTTGCGTTTGAGCACCTCGCCGTCGAACAGCGCCAGGTACGCTTCGTGCGAGGCGGCCCCATACACAAAGCGGTCCAGGTACTCACGAATCGCGCCGGTGCCGCGCGCCTTGATGGCATCGACGTAGGTGTCGTAGTGGGCGTAATCCGCCACGTACAGCCCGTGCATCTCGTGCGGATAGGCCCCGTAGGGCACGTGCGCGACGGCGTCCACCATGAAGCCCGGAATGGCGGTTCGATCGGGATGCCGGCGGATCTCGTCCTCGTCGACGATCTCTTCGGCCGTCACCAGCACGGTGGTTGAGGCAGCGGCAATGTCCGCATCCATGAAAGGATAGCCGTCAATCTGGCAGTTGCCGTAGCGATCGGCGCGATGCACGTGGAGCAGCGCTACATCCGGGAACAGGGCCGGCACCAGGTTCAACGTCTGGCCCGTGAAGGGGCAGGCCATGCTGCGCGTCTCGGTGACCTCCGCCAGGCCCGAACCAAGCATCGTCAGCGTCGGCAGAAACGGCAGCCCCATGGCGCCCGCTCGATAGCGCATGCCCAGGCCCATGTGGCTCCAGTCTTCTAGCCGCAGTTGCCCGCTTTCGCCCTTCTCGCGCAAAATCCGGGAGATGCCCCACGGCAGGCCGATCCCCAGCCAGCTTGTGATCACGTTTTGCGCCGCATCGACCGCCATGAACCACTCCCCCTCGTAACACATCAGGTTCTTGGAAATGGTCAGGCCGGTGCGGCCCTGGCGCAGGATCTCCATCGCTAAGGCCAGCGGCGTGCGCGTGAACATGCACCCGCCGAAGGCTACATGGTCGCCATCGCGGACCAGGTTGACGGCTTTGGCCAGCGTCGTGAGTTTCTCCGTCGTTTTGAGCGATTTCTCGCCCAGGCGGCGGCGCGCCTCCACAAAATCGGCGGTCTTCACAAAGGTATCTCCGTCTTCTTGAGGGCCGGCGCCCGTCGGCCGGTGGGGACCGCAGCGCCGGCGTAGCCGAGCGCAGCGCTCACCTCGCCCGCGGCCTTCCGCACCAGTTGACCCCACTCCGAGCGCTGGCGGCGAGTGACCCGAAACAGCGGCATGAAAACGCTCAGCGCGCCCGCGGGCCGGCCTTGCACGTCGCGGATCGCAGCCGCGGCGGCCCACACTCCCAGCTCCGATTCTTGTTCGTCGAAGGCGTAGCCGCGCTGGCGGGCTGCCGCCAGCGCCCGCCGCAGGGCCGCGCGGCTGCCGAGCGTATAGGGTGTGCACTGTGATAGGGCTTCCTGGGGGTACAGCGCTTCCCAGGTGGAGTCCGGCAAGGCCGCCAGCATCGCCTTTCCGCAGCCAGTCGCATGGGCTGGCAGCCGCGTGCCAACGGGGTTGACAATCTGAACCTGGCCGTCGGCTGCCCGTTTGTCGACGAAGACAACCTGATCGTCCTGCCGCACCGTCAGGCTGACCGTGGCGCCGGTCGCCTGGCGCAGCCGGTCCATCACTGGCGCCGCCAGCGCCACGATATCCGTCTGCGCCTGGAAGGCTTGAAACAGCTTGCCGAGCCGCGGGCCGAGACGGTAGCGCAGGGTGCTGGGTTCTCGGCGCAAGTAGCCCGCTTCGGTCAAGGTCACCAACAAACCGTGCGCGCTGCTGGGCGGAAGCTCGAGGGCCTGCACGATCTCGCGCAGCGCGAGGCCCGCCGGCGCCTCAGCGACGGTTTCCAACACCGCCAGGGCGCGCCAGGCCGAACGGACATAGCCGGCTACCTTGTGCGGATGCGCGGAACCTTCGTCAACCGGCAAGCGCCGGACCTGGGTGTTCATATATACGAACCATATTCAGCAATGCGAAAACGTTAGCACAAGTGCTACTCAAAGTCAAGCGCCGCGAAGCGGCGCGCACCTTCGTAAGCTTGCCCATCTCAGATTGCGCTGGCGTTGCGTCGAGGCCACGCCCGGAGCGGTAAGCGGGCATTGCTGCGAGGGTCCGACTGTGCTAGAATGCCGTAAATTAGGCCCTTGCGCGGGTGTAGTTCAGTGGTAGAACGTTTGCTTCCCAAGCAAAATGTCGTGGGTTCGAGTCCCATCACCCGCTCTCGCCCCCCAGCCCCGGCGCCCCCGGGGCGCTCTTTTCCCCGCCTCCGGCTTCCAGCTTCCGCCCGTAATCCAGGCGTAATGAATCCCCGCTAACCTGCGCCCATGGTCTTGCCTGACCCTCCGCTCCCCAAGTCCATCCTGGTCGTAGACGACGAAGCCACCATCCGCGACGTCATCCGCCGCTACCTCGAGCGCGACGGCTTTCGCGTGCGCGAAGCGGCCGACGGCTACACCGCCCTCGACGCCCTGGCCGGCCCTGACGACCTGCCCGACCTGATCGTCCTCGACCTGATGCTCCCCGGCATCGACGGCCTGACCCTGGCCCGCCAGATCCGCATCCCCCGGCCGGCCCAGCGCGACGCCCGCGACCTGCGCCAGCGCATCCCCATCATCATGCTCACAGCCCGCGGCGAAACCAGCGACCGCATCCGCGGCCTTGACCTGGGCGCCGACGATTACCTAGCCAAGCCCTTCAGCCCCCAAGAGCTGGTCTCGCGCATCCATGCCGTGCTGCGCCGCGCCGGCGCGGCCGGCCAGCCGCCCGGCCAGGTCCTCGCCTTCGACCGCCTCAGCCTCGACCCCGCCGCCCGCGCCGTCACCGTCCGCGGCGAGCCCATCAGCCTAACCGCCAAGGAATTTGACCTACTCTGGTTCTTCGCCCGCTACCCGCGCCAGGTCTTCACCCGCACCCAACTGCTCGACAGCGTCTGGGGCCAGGAGTTCAACGTTGACCCCTCCACCGTCACCGTCCACATTCGCCGCCTGCGCGAGAAGATCGAGGCCGATGCCTCCCAGCCGCGCCACCTCCTCACCGTGTGGGGCGTGGGGTACAAGTTTGAAGGCTGAGGCCGCTGGCGGCCACCGCGCGCTGAGCGCCGGCCGCGCGCGTCGGGCAGGGGGGCGGCGCCTGGGCGCCTACCTGTTCGGCATCCTGGCCGCCTCTGCCCTCACCGTCGCCTTGGCGGTAGCCGTCTTGCGGCCGCCGCTCAACGACGTGCTGTTCCTGGCGCTGCTGTTCGCCATCACCGGCGGCGGCTCGGCCCTGATCGGCTTGGTCTCGCACCGGCTGGGCTGGTGGCGCCGGTTCCGCAGCCTGGCCCAAACCCTCACCCTCGGCTACGTCATCGCCGCGGCCTTGACCCTGCTCAACGTCTGGCTCACCGCGCGCATGATGTTCCTCAACGCCCACGACCTGACCCTGGCCGGGCTGCTGCTGGTCTTCGCCGGCGGCATCTCCGTCTCCTTTGGCTACTTCGTCTCGGCCTCCATTACCCACACCCTGCGCGCCATGAGCGACGCCGCCGGCCGCCTGGCCGAGGGCGATTTCGGCGTGCGCGTCGACGTGCCCGGCCAGGACGAGGTCGCCCACCTGGCGCGGTCCTTCAACACCATGGCCGCCCGCCTCGAGCGGGCCGACGCCGACCAGCGCGCGCTGGAGGCCGCCCGCCGCGACCTGGTGGCCTGGGCCTCGCATGACCTGCGCACCCCGCTGGCCTCGCTGCGCGCCATGCTGCACGCGCTGGCCGACGGCGTGGTCAGCGACCCGCCGGGCGTCGCCCGCTACCTCCAGCAGTCGCAGGCCGAAGTCAGCCGCATGAGCGCCCTGATCGACGACCTGTTCGAGCTGGCCCAGATGGATGCCGGCAGCCTGGCGCTGCGCGCCGAGGCCAGCGCGCTCTCCGACCTGATCTCCGACACGCTGGCCGCTTTCGGCGCCCGCGCCCAGGCCCGCCAGGTGACACTCACCGGCGCCATCGCGCCGGGCGTCGACCCGGTCTGGATGGCGTCCGACAAGATCAGCCGGGTGCTGGGCAATCTGGTCGAGAACGCCATCCGCCACACACCGCCCGGCGGCCGCATCGAGCTGAGCGCCGTGGCGCGCCCCGGCGAGGTCCTGGTCACGGTCCGCGACAGCGGCGAAGGCATCCCGCCCGCCGACCTGCCGCGCGTTTTCGAGCGCTTCTACCGCGGCGACGCTGCCCGCACGCGCGCCGAGGCCCGCGCGGGCGCCCTCAGCGGCGGCGCCGGCCTGGGCCTGGCGATTGCCAGGGGCCTGGTCGAGGCCCACGGCGGCCGCATCTGGGTCGAGAGCCCGCCCGGCCAGGGCACCGCCTTGTGCTTCACCTTGCCCCGGCCGGCGTAGCGCGAGGCGCCGCCGTCCGCCCCCCGCTGGCCGAGCCCCCGCCCGCCGGCAGCCTCGACACCCTCGACACCCGCTGCCGAGATCCGGGCGCCCGCTTCGCGTGCCTGCCGCTTTTCGCCCACTGGCTTCGGCCCGCCCAACCCAACTTGCGGACAATCTTTAATCACGCTACAGTACGCCGCCATGGGCAACCCAGTAGGACAGACAATCGGCCGCTATCGCATCATCGAGCATCTCGGCCGCGGCGGCATGGCTGAGGTCTACAAGGCCTACCAGGCCAACCTCGACCGCTACGTCGCCCTCAAGCTGATGCACCCCTTCCTGGCCGCGGACCAGGACTTTATCGCCCGCTTCGAGCGCGAGGCCAAGAACGTCGCTGCGTTGCGCCATGCCAACATCGTCCAGGTCTACGATTTCGACGTGCACAACGGCACGCCTTACATGGTGATGGAATACATCGAAGGCGGCACGCTCAAAACGCACCTGGAGAACCTGGCCCGCGCCGGTCAGACCCTGCCGCTGGCCGAGGCGGTCCACATCGTGCGCGAGGTCGGCAAGGCCCTGGCCTACGCCCACAAGCGCCAGATGATCCACCGCGACGTGAAACCGGCCAACGTCATGCTCGACACCGGCGGCCGCGTCATCCTTACCGATTTCGGCATCGCCAAGATCCTGACCGGTCCCAGCTACACCGTCACCGGCGCCACTATTGGCACGCCCGCCTATATGTCGCCCGAGCAAAGCCTGGGCCGGCCCGGCGACCACCGCTCCGATATCTACGCCCTGGGCGTCATGCTTTATCAGTTGACCACCGGCCAGCTGCCCTACGAGGCCGATACGCCCCTGGCGGTGATGCTCAAGCACGTCAATGAGCCCCTGCCCCTGCCGCGCACCGTCCAGCCCGACCTGCCGGAAGGCATGGAGCGCATCATCCTTAAGAGCATGGCCAAGGGTCCCGACGACCGCTTCCCGTCGGCCGACGCGATGCTGGCCCAGCTCGATGACCTCGACACGGCCCAGATGATCGCCATCCCGCCGGCCTCGATGGCGGCCGGTCCCGCTGCCCACGCGGCCACCGTGGCCATGCCCACCAGCGCCGCCCTCGCCGCCCGCCCCACCGAGGCGACCCAGTTGGGCGCTTCCGGCCCGTCAGCGGAGGCCGCCGCCACCAAGCTCAGCCCGGCCGGCGCTACCGTGGTGGCCCGCCCGCCGGCGGGCACGGCCACGGTCGCGGCGCCGCCGACCGCTGCCCTGCCCGCCGCGCGCCGCCTGCCCGTCCCGCTCTTGGCCGTCGCCGGCGTTCTGGTGTTGCTGCTCGTGCTGGGCGGCGGGGCCTTTGCCTTCACCGGCGGCTTTGGCCTGCTCGATCGCGCCACCGAAACCCCCGCATCCACCCGCACCACGGCGGTCGCGGCCGTCAGCGAGACCACACCGCCGGAAGCCACTGCCACCTCGGCGCCCTCCGCCACGCGCGACAATAGCACGGCCACGCCCGACCGGGTCAGCACCCAGTTGGCTTCCTTGCAGCAGACGCAGGCCGCCCTCCAGGCCGCGGTGGCCTCCGCCACATCGACCAGCACGCCCGACCTGACCGCCACCGCCGCGGCCTGTGCCTTTGACTATGCGCTGGTCGACCAGCAGCCCCCCGACGGTCGCACCCTTACCGCCGGCGCCGGGGTCAACAAGGTCCTCACCTTGAGCAACTCGGGCACCTGCGCCTATCCCGAGGGCACGCTCCTGGTCGAGCTCAACCTGCCCGCGAATGCCCGGCCTTTTTCCGTGCCAGTGCCCGGCCTGGCCCCCGCGGCGACGGCCGAAGTGTCGTTCGACTGGCCCGGCCGCCGCCAGCCCGGAGACATTACGCGCACCTTCGAGTTGCGCCGCCCCGGCGATGCCGCCATCGGGCAGCCGCTGACCTTCACGTTCAAGTACGTTGCCGCCGCCACCCAGCGGCCGGCCGCCACGCCCGTGCCCACCCAGCCCCCGCCGCCGCCCGCCTCGCCGACTCCGGCCGCGGCCGGCCTGAGCGATATCTACCCGTCCGCGTACGTGGGCTGCAACTACCAGGGCGACGGCGGCATGGACTACAACTGCACGACCCGGCTGGGCTGGGTTGGCGGCAGCGGTCGCATGACGCTGTACGTCGACGGCCAGCAGATTGGCGCGTTCAACCCGGGCGAGGCAATGTATTACAACATCATTTCGCGCCGCTGTTTCCCCAAGCCCTACAACCTGCGTTTGGTGGACGACGGGACCCTGACCCAGATCTCGAAGGATTTCTACTTCGATCCGGCAGGCAACGGCGGCTTGTTCCCAGGCGGCGGCTGCACCCTGCCCTAGCGCCCACGACAGCGGTCGTGGAATCCTTTGGTTAGAAAGCAGTTTACAATTCGTTCGGATTGGTAGATAATGGCACAACCAGGCCGCAATTCTGCATTTCACAACCCAGGCGTCGGCCAACCAATCGGTACGAGTGACAATTCATGCCCGCCGTCAACAACCGCATTCTGTACATTGAGGATAATGCCGACAACCGGATGCTCGTGAAGCGCGTGCTGGAGGCCGAGGGGTACACCCTGCTGGAAGCCGCCAATGCGCACGATGGCTTCCGGAAGGCGCTGGCGCAGCGCCCCGACCTGATCCTGATGGACATCAACCTGCCCGAGATTGACGGCTACACCACCACGGCCCGCCTGAAGGCCACGCCGGGCATGGAACGAGTGAAGGTCGTGGCCTTGACTGCAAACGTAATGAAAGGTGATCGTGAGAAAACGCTGGCCGCCGGCTGTGATGGCTACATTCAGAAGCCCATCGACGTGGATCAACTGCCGCGCCAGATCGCTCGTTTCCTAGAAAGTTAAAGGCACGCAGCGGCGATGGACGCGGGGGCGCGCTGCCAGCGAGGTATGTCAGACAACCCGTCACCGAAAGCTCGTGAGCCCATCCTCCCTAAGGATGCCACGGTCCTCATCGTCGAAGACAACGTCTCCAACTTCGTGTTGATGGCGCGGATGTTGGCCTACATGGGCGTCCCCCGCTGCGAATGGAAGACCTCCGGCTGGCAGGTCGTGGAGTTCGCCGACACGCTGCCCAAGATCGACCTGATCTTGATGGACATCCGCCTGCCCTACGAAGACGGCTATGCCGCCCTGGCGAAAGTTCGCGCCACGCGCCGGCTGAAGGACACCATGGTCGCGGCCGTCACGGCCGAAGCCAGCCAGGAACAGATGGCCAGGGCCCGCGCCGCCGGCTTTGACGGCTTCCTGGGCAAGCCGCTCGATCCTGACCGCTTTCCCGACCAGATCCGGCGGATGCTGCGCGGCGAGCCCGTCTGGGAAGTGAGCTAGGCCTCCGGCCAGGGGCGTGGGCCTGGCGCATGAGGCAGAGAGGCAAAAGCCGGTGTCGAGTCCCTGGACCAGCTCGGTACTTCGGAGCCAGCGCGTGGGCGGGCAGGCGCCGCGCGCGCGGGGCGGCCTGGCCCGGCAATTGCTGCTGGTCTTTCTGCCTCTGATCCTGATCCCGCTGGGCGTCTTCGCCTATCTCATCTACAACCAGGTGCGCGCCGACCTGATCCGGCAGGCCACTGCCCAACTGACCTCGCTGGCCACCCTCAAGGTCGCTCAGATCGAGGCCTGGGCCGACTCGCGCGTCGACGACGTCAACACCCTGGCGCGCACGGCTGAAAACGCCGCCGATGTCGAGCAATACCTGGCCGGCCGCCTGGGACCGGAGCCCATCGTCCGGCGCTTCCAGACCTTCCTCAACAGCAATCCGAATTACGAAGCCGTCATGCTGGCCGGGCCCGCCGACGGGGTCGTGCGGCTATCGACCCTTACCCTCCAGTACGACCGCTTTATTGGGCAGACCTTTCTGCAGCCCCCCGATCTGGCGCGCGCCCGCCAGAACGCCGTGCTCTTCGCGCCCGCCTTCGATCAGCGCATGAACGACGTACAGGTGCTGGTCGCGGCGCCCGTGTTCGGCGCCGGCGGCCAGGCCATCGCCCTCGTCTACGGCTTCGTCCGCGACGAGCAGTTGCTCGACATCGTCGCGCCCAGCCCCGGCCTGGGCAGCA
This sequence comes from Anaerolineales bacterium, assembly GCA_020845955.1. Lineage (GTDB taxonomy): Bacteria > Chloroflexota > Anaerolineae > Anaerolineales > UBA6663 > JADLEU01. The sequence continues at coordinate 78,502 of JADLEU010000364.1, read as the reverse complement.
CCGGCCGCGCCTACGTGGTCACCCACGACGGCTACCAGCTTGGCAGCTTTGTGACAGCGCCCGGCACGCTGCCCAACAGCCTTGGGGTCGAGCGCGCCCGCGGGCAGCAGCAGAACGGCAGCGCCATCTATCCTGACCCCAATGGGGTCGAGGTCCTGGGCGCCTTCCGCTGGCTGCCCGCCTACCAGCTGGCGCTGCTGGTCGAAGAAAGCACGGCCGATGCGTTTGCGCCGCTCAACCGCTTTGGCAGCGTGCTGGCCGCCATCGCGTTCGGCGCCATCGCCATTAGCGCGCTGGGAGTGGTTTTCTTCACCCGGCGCATTACCCGTCCGCTGCAGGCCTTCACCGAGGCCGCCCTGCGCATGGCCGGCGGCGACCTGGCCGCGGCCGTCAAAGTCGATCGCCAGGACGAGATCGGGCTTCTGGCGCAGGCCTTCAACAGCATGGGCACGGAGCTGCGCGGCCTGTATCAGGACCTGGAGGCCAAAGTCGCGGACCGCACGCGGCAGTTGGCCGCGGCGGCCGAAATCGGCCGCTCGGCGACGTCGATCCTGAACACCGACGACCTGCTGCGCCAGGCCGTCGCCCTCATCGGCGACCGCTTCGACTATTACCACGTGTCGGTCTTCTTGCTGGATGAGAGCGGCGCCTTTGCCGGGCTGCGGGAGGCGACCGGCCGGGTGGGCGCGCAGCTCAAGGCCAGCGGCTATCGCCTGCCCGTCGGCTCTAACTCGCTGGTCGGCTGGGTAACGGCCAACGGCCGGGCGCGTATTGCCCTGGACGTCGCCGGCGACGCGGTCTATTTCCAGAACGAATTGCTGCCCGAAACGCGCTCGGAGGCGGCCTTGCCGCTGCGCGTGGGCGACCGCCTGATCGGCGCGCTCGACGTGCAGAGCCGGAGCCTGAACGCCTTCAACCAGGCCGACATCGAGGTGCTGCAGATCCTGTCCGACCAGCTTGCCATCGCGATCGAAAACGGCCGTCTGTTCGCCCGCCAGGAGCGGGTGGCGCAGTTGGAGCAGCGCGTGGCCGGTCTCACGGCCCGCATTCACAGCGCGCTGTCGCCCCAGACTATTCTCGACCGCACGGCGTCTGAGCTTGGGCAGGTATTCGGAGCGCGCAAAGTCGTCGTGCGCCTGGCACCCGAAGCCGAGGCGCTGTTGGGCAGCGGACCGGCAGACGCTCTGCCGGCCTCTGCCCAACGGAATGGGGATCCTGCTGCTGCCAGCAGCTATCCCGGCAGCAGCGGCGGACCAATAGGCGTCTGACGTTCTCTAACGGCCACACTCGCAGGCGGCCGGGCGCCCAACCGAAACGACACTGTGTCGCAAAAAGCGCCATCCCAAGTTTGGTTAGAAGCTGGCATGGCATTGGCCTGAGTATGACGACATCGAGACTGCCCGTAATCCTGGAGCAGCAGCCATGACGCCCACGCCAGCCGCGCCTTCGCGGGCGCCCGCCGCGGCGGTCCACGCGCGGCGCGCCGTGCGGATCATGCTGGCCGGCATCATCGTCTATGAGGCCGTCTCCTGGTACCTGGCCGTCACCAGCAGGGCCTGGCAGCTCTATGCGGTGGCGGGCGTCGTTCTAGGCTTTGGGCTCGCGGCCCTGGCCGGCCAGTGGTTAGCCGGCCGCGGCCGCGGCCGCCTGGGCGTTGGGCTGACCATTGGCGCCTTCCTGGTCACGCTCCTGGCCATCAACTGCCTGGTGCGTAACCTCGGCCCGGCCATGGCCGCGATCGGGCCGCTCCTCACCCTGGGCCTGGCCAGCGGCAACCTGTCGCGACGCGGCCTGTGGGCGGCGCTGCTAGCCGCCGTCGCCAACGGCCTCGCCGGCCTGGCGCTGGATCAGGCGGCCGCGAGCGCCCTGGCCTACCGTGTCACCGCTCTCCAGCTCGAAGCCGCCACTCCCGCCATTGCGGCCATCCTTGCGGTAGTCTTCTTGATCTTCCTGCTGCGGCTGCTAGCCGACTTCAGCCTGCGGGCCAAGCTGATCATCGCGTTTCTGGGCGTCGCCCTGGTGCCGCTGTCCGTGCTGGCCGGACTCAACTACCGCAGCGCGCGGCAGGCCCTTACCAACGCCGCCAACGAAGCGCTGCGCGGCGCGGCCGCCCAAACCGCCCTCAGCCTCGACACGTTCTTTGAAAACACGCGCGGCATCGTGCAGAGCCAAGCCCAGCAGCCGGTCCTGCGGGCCTATCTAGATCTGCCGCCCGAGGTCCGAGCCGGCAGCTCGGCCGAACGCGAGCTGCGCGCCACCCTGGCGATCTGGCAGCGGCGCGATACGCGCTCCAGCGCTTACCTGCTGCTGGATCTCCAGGGCGTGGTGCTGCAGTCGACCACGGCGGTCGACCTCGGCGCCGATCACGCCGGCCAGGACTACTTCCGGCAGGTCCTACGCTCGGGACAGTCCTATGTCTCAACTATTCACTTTGAGCCCGGGGCCGCGCAGGGCGAGGTGTATTTCAGCATGCCGGTCCGCAACCTGAGCACCCTGGAGGTGTTGGGCGTGCTGGTCGCGCGCTACAACGCGCGCGTCATCCAGAGCATCGTCGAACAGACCCAGGGGCTGGCCGGGCCGGATTCGTTTGGCGCCGTCTTTGACGAGAACCTGATGGTTGTGGCGCACGGCGCCGATCCAACCGCGCTCTATCGGCTAGTCGGACCGGCCACGGCGGGCGAAATCAGCCGCCTCCAGGCCCAGTCTCGGCTGCCTAGCCGGCCTGATTTCGCCTATTCAGCTCAGATGCCGCAGCTGGCCGGCAGCCTGTCCCAGGCCGGCGCCCAGCCCTTTTTCACCGCCGTCGACGCGGCGGCCGGCGGCCGCCAGAGCCAGGCGGCCGTCATCACCCTGGCCAGCTTTCCCTGGCAGGTGGCCTTTTTTCAGCCTACGGCCGTATTCCTGGCGCCCGTCCAGCAGCAGACCCAGGCCACCGTCACCCTGGCAGCCATCATTGCCCTGATCGTCACCGCCGTGGCGGTGGCTGCCGCACAGGTCCTGGCCGACCCCATTGGGCGCCTGACCGCCACCGCCGGTCAGGTCGCTGGCGGCGACCTGACCGTGCAGGCCGAGGTCGACAGCCGCGACGAGATCGGCCTGCTGGCCCAAGCCTTCAATGGCATGACCGCCCGCCTCAACGAGCTCGTCACCTCGCTCGAACAGCGCGTCAGCGACCGCACCGCCCAACTCCAGGCCGCGGCCGACATCAGCCGGGCGACCGCCTCGCTGCGCAACCTGGATGACCTGCTGCGGCTGGCGCTGAACCTGATCCGCGACCGCTTCGGCTTCTACCACGCCTCGATCTTCCTGCTGGATGCGCCCGGGCAGTACGCGGTGCTGCGCGAATCCACCGGCCCGGTGGGCGCGCAGCTCAAGGCGCGCGCCCACCGCCTGGCGGTGGGCTCGCAGTCTCTGATTGGCTGGGTCACCAGCCAGCGCCAGCCGCGCGTCGCGCTCGACGTCGCCGAGGACCCGTTCTACTTCAAGAACCCGCTCCTGCCCGAGACGCGCTCCGAGCTGGCCATCCCGCTGATTTCCGGTGACCGGCTGCTCGGCGCCGTCGACGTGCAGAGTCGCGAACCCAACGCCTTTGACCCTAGCAGCATTCAGGTCCTGCAGACACTGGCCGACCAACTCAGCGTCGCCATCGAAAATGCCGAGCTGTTCCAGCAGACCCAGGCGAGCCTGGACGAAGTGAGCCGTCTCTACCAGCGCCTGGCCGGCAACAGCTGGCGCGGCCTGCTGCGCGGCCAAAGCCGGGAGAGCGTGTTCGAAGCGGTTCCCGGCGACGCGACCCTGAGCAGCGCCAGCGCCGAGCCGCTCCAGATCGAGCTGCGGCTGCGCGACCGAGTCGTCGGGGCTATCGAACTGCATGGGCGGCGCCCCAACGAGTGGACGGCGGAAGAGCAGGCGGCCCTCGGCACGATTTCGGCCCAGCTCGCCGCCGCCCTGGAGAACGCCGCCCTGCTCGAAGAAACTCAGCGCCGCCGGCTGAGCGAACAGCTCATCAACGACATCACTTACCAGCTGCGCGCCACGCTCAATCCTTCCGCGGTGGTCCAGAGCGGCATGCGTGAGTTGGGCCGCGCGCTGGGCGCCACCGAAGTCGTGGTGCGGCTGGCCGGCGCGGACGCGCCCGGCCAGCCGGAGGCCGGCCGGTGAGGCGCTGGTTGGCCCCGCCGGGCGCCGCCGCCCAAACGGACGCGCTGCTGGCCACTCGCGAAGAGGCCCTGCATCAGATCGTCCGCGGCACCCTCGGCGTGGCGCTGCTGGCACTCGTCGCTAATATTCTGTCCTCGCTCGCCAATCCCGATTGGATCGCGAACGCGCTCTATGGCGTCATGTTCCTCGTTCTGGCTGGGCTGGCGCTTGGGCGGCGCTTGCCCTTCGCCTGGCGCGCTGGCGTCTTCCTGGCGCTGCTGCTGGCCGTGGCGGTGATCAGCCTGGTGACCCTTGGTCTGTCTGGCGCCGGGCGCCTCTATCTGGCGGCCTTCGCGGTGATTGCCACCGCGGTGTTCGGCACGCGGGCCGGCATCACGGCGGCGGCGCTGGCCCTAGCCGCCTGGCTGGCGACCGCGGCCGGCTTCAGCACCGGCCTGCTGGTCGGCGCCCCCAACGACCCCGCCTCGTTCGCCAATTGGCTGGCGGGCGCCATGAGCCTGCTGCTGGTCATGGTCGGCTTGATCATCCCGCAGCGCCAGTTTCTTGCCACCCGGCGGTTCGCCGCCGCGGCTGCGCAGGACAAGGCGATCCTGGAGGCCGCGCAGGCCCGGCTGGCACTGGAATCGGCCGCGCTGGAAGCCACCGGGCGCGAGGCCGAGGCCGCGCGCCGCGAGCAGGAAGTCCAGGCCAGGGCGCTTGAACGCCGCGCGGCCTTGCTGGCGCTCAGCGCCGAGGTGGCCCGCGCTGCCGCTGCCACGCACAGCGTCGATGAGCTCCTCCAGACGAGTGTCAACTGGATCAGCGAGCGCTTTGGCTACTACCACACCGGCCTGTTCCTCCTGGATGATGCCCGCGAATGGGCGATTCTCAGCGCCACAAACAGCCCCGGCGGCCAGCGCCTGCTGGCGCGCAGCCACCGCCTGCGGGTAGGCCAGGAGGGCATCGTCGGGCACGTCACCAGCACGGGACAGTCCCGTGTGGCGCGCCAGGTCAGCGCCGACACGCTGCACTTCGTCAACCCCGACCTGGCCGACACGCGCTCGGAAGCGGCCGTGCCGCTGCGCGCGCGCGGCGTCCTCCTGGGCGCCCTGGACGTGCAGTCCGTCGACAGCGATGCCTTTAGCGCGGAAGACGTCGAGGTGCTGCAAAGCCTGGCTGACCAGTTGGGCCTGGCGCTGGACAACGCGCGCCTGCTGCAGGAAACCGAGCGCCGGCTAGCCGAGCTTCAGATCCTGCAGCAGGCCACCCGCCAAGCCGCGGGCTGGGGCGGCCCGGCGGGCGCGGCCGCCTTCCGCTACGACGGCATCGACGTGCGCCCCCTGTCCGAAGCCGAGCCGGCGGCCTCGCCGAGCGCCGGCACGTCAACCAGCAGCGCGATCCAGGTGCCGCTGCGCTTCGGCGCCCAGCAACTGGGCGTGCTCGAGCTGAAACGCGAGGGCGAGGCCTGGACGGGTGAGGACCTGGACTTGGTCGCGGCGGTTGCCGACCGCATGGCGCTGGCCCTGGAAAGCGCCCAGCTCTTCGAGCAAACGCGCCTCCGCGCGCAGCAGCTCGCCAGCCTGTCGGAAAGCGCGCTCGAGCTGACCGGTCCCCAGTTCAGCCCGCAGCAGGCGCTCGACCAGATCTGCCGTGGAGCGCAGCGGCTGTTCGGGGCGGATGGCGCTGCAGTCTGGCTGCTCGGCAGCCCAGACGAGATTGAATTGCGCGCTAGCGTTGGCCTCGGGCCGCCGGCATCAGTCGGACAGCGCCTCAAGCACGGCGAGGGCCTGGCCGGGCAGGTCATCCGCGCCGGCCAGCCCTTGCGGGCTGGTGAGCTGGCGGACTGGTCTCAGGCGCGCGAGGGCACGGCCGGCGCGCCGGTCCAGGCCGCCCTGGCCGTCCCCATGACCTGGCAAGGTCAAGGGCTTGGGGTGCTGGTGCTCACGCACTCGGCCCCAGGCCGGGCCTTCACGGCCGACGACGAGCAGATCGCGCTGCTGTACGCCGCCCAGGCCGCCGCTACCCTCGAAAACGCCCGCCTGTTGGCGGAGACGCAGCAGCGCTTATCGGAGCTGGTCATTCTGAACGACATCAGCCAGGCGCTGTCGGGGCGCCTGGACTTGAGCGCGCTCACTGAGCTCGTGGTCGACAAGCTGCGCGAGGTCTTCCGGCGCGACAACGCCTTCCTGGCCCTGTACGACCGCGCCACCAACATGATCTCGATGCCCTACATGGTCGATGGCGGCCAGCGCATCCAGGTCGATCCGTTCCCGCTTGGGCAGGGCCTGACGTCGATCGTCATTCAGACCCGGCAGCCGCTGCTGCTCGTCCGCGACGTCGAGCAGCGTGTGGCTGAGCTTGGCGCCCGCGTCTCAGGACGCCCGGCGCGCTCGTTCCTGGCCGTGCCGGTCCTGGCCGGCGACGAGGTCTTGGGCGCCATCAGCGTCCAGGATCTGGACCAGGAAGGCGCCTTCAGCGAAGCCGACGCGCGCCTGCTCACCACCGTGGCCGCTACAGTCGGCGTGGCGCTGCAGAACGCTCGGCTCTTCCAGCAGACCGAAAAGCGCGCGTCCGAGCTGGCCGTGCTCAACGACTTCGCCCGCGCCGTGTCGCAGACGCTGGAGCCGGTACAGGTCTTGGAAACCGTCTACCAGCACCTGCAGCGGCTGACCCCACTGGACGCATTCTTTGTCACGCTTTACGACCGCAGCACGGGCCTGCAGAACACGCCCCTCATCTACGATAGCGGCCAGCGCTACGCCGAGGGGCCGCGCCTGCCCGCGCCGGGCGGCATGATTGAGCGCGTGCTGCACACCGGCGAGACAGTCGTCATCAACCGCACACCCGCGGAAGTCGCCCAGCGCGAGCTTTCGCCCGATCGGGCGATCGGCGATGCCAGCAAGGTCTCGGCCTCGCTGCTCTTCCTGCCGCTGTACTTCGGCGCCGAGGTGGGCGGCGTACTCTCCGTGCAGAGCTACCAGTACAACCAGTACGGCCAGCGCGAAGTGACCGCGCTCAACGCGGTGGCCTACCAGATGGTCGCAGCGCTGCAGAACGCGCGGCTGTTCGCGGAGACCCAGCGCCGAGCCGAGCAACTGGCTACTGCGGCCGACGTCAGCCGCACCGCCATCTCGGTCCTGAACCCCGACGACTTGATCATCCAATCGGTCGAGCTGATCCGTGAGCGCTTCGCGCGCAGCGCGGGCGTGCAATACGCGGCCTTGTTCCTCGTCGACGACAGCGGCGCCTGGGCGGAGCTGCGCCACGCCACCGGCGAGGCCGGCCGAGCGCTGCTCGAACGCGGGCACAAGCTGGAGGTGGGCGGCAACTCGATGGTCGGCTGGGCCACGGCCAACCGGCGCGCGCGCATTGCGCTGGATGTGGGCGCCGAGCCGGTCCGCTTCGCCAACCCGCTCCTCCCCGATACGCGCTCCGAGATCGCCCTGCCGCTGGTCGTTGGCGGCCACGTGCTGGGCGCGCTGGACGTCCAGTCGACCCTGGCGGGCGCCTTCGGCCAAGCCGACGTGGCCGTGCTGCAGACGATGGCGGACCAGCTCGCTGTCGCCCTGCGCAACGCGCAGCTGCTGGCTGCCACCCAGCAGGCGCAGAGCTTCCTCGATTCGATCATCGAGAATCTGCCCTCGATGCTGTTTGTGAAAGACGCTCAGGACTTGCGCTTCGTGCGCTGGAACCGCGCGGCCGAGAGCCTGGTCGGCCTGTCGCGCGAGGAAATGCTCGGCAAGAGCGATTCGGACGTCTTCCCGGTCGAGGAGGCCCATCACTTCTTCAGCAAGGACCGCGAGGTCCTCGAGGCCCGGCGCATGATCGAGATCGCCGAAGAGCCGATCCAGACCCGCGGGCGCGGCACCCGCTGGCTGCACACGCGCAAAATCCCGATCCTGGACGAGAGCGGCCAGCCGAAGTTCATGGTCGGGATATCGGAGGACATCACCGAGCGCAAAGCGGCCAACGAGCAGCTGCGGGCGGCCGAAGAGCGCTATCGCTCGCTGGTGGAGCAGCTGCCGGCCATCATCTACGCCGCGGAAGCGCTCGCCGGCGGGGCCTTGCGGCAGACTACCTACATCAGCCCGCAAGTACAGCCGCTGCTGGGTTATACGCCCGAGGAGTGGCTGGCGGATCCCGAGCTGTGGGTCAAGCTGCTGCACCCCGACGACCGCGCGGGGGTGCTCAAGGAAGTGGCGCGCCAGAACGCCCTCGGCGCCGCGCTCGATATCGAGTATCGCTCGCTCACCCGCGATGGGCGCGTCATCTGGTTCCACAACCAGTCGCAGGCCTTCGCCCAAGGATCTGGCCGTCCACTGACGATCCGCGGCATGCTGTTCGACGTCACTGCCCACAAACAGGCCGAGGCAGCGCTCAAGGCCGCGCAGGCAACCGCGCAGCGCCGAGCCCAACTGCTGGCCGCCGCGGCTGACGTGGCCCGGGCCATGACCGCCTCGCTGGACCGCGACGAGCTGCTGCGCACGACCGTTAACCTGATCCGCGAGCGCTTTGGCTACTATCACGCCTCCGTCTTCATGATCGATCCGGACGGCCAGGCGGCTGTCCTGCGCGAATCCACCGGCGACGCCGGCGCGATCCTCAAGGCCCGCCAGCACGCCTTGGCCGTGGGGTCGCGGTCGCTGGTCGGATTGGCCACGGCCACCCAGCAGCCGGTCGTGGCGCAGGACGTGACCACCGATCCAAACCACCTCAAGAACCCGCTGCTGCCGGAAACGCGCGCGGAAGCGGTGGTGCCGCTGCTCAGCGGCGCTTCCATCGTGGGCGCCCTCGACGTGCAAAGCACCGCGCCCCACGCGTTTGGCCCCGAAGACGTCGCCATCTTGGTCGCCATCGCCGACCAGTTGGCCGTGGCCCTGCAGAACGCGCGCTTGTTCAACCAGACCGCGCGCCAAGCCCGCCGGGAGCGCCTGGTGGTCGAAATTACCAGCAAAATCCGGGCAGCGGAAGACATGGACGGGATGCTGCGCACCGCGGTGTCCGAGCTTCGCCAGGCGCTTGGCGTCACGCGGGTGGCGGTCCGTTTGGATTTGCCCAGCGGCGGGTTCCGCGCCCCCCAGCGGCGGCGCGGAACCGGCGGGCTGCGCCCGCTCACGGGGGCCGAGCCGGGTTCGGCGGCCGGCAACGGCGCCCACCCGTCCAATGGCGCTGGCGGAGGCGAAACCGCCCGCGGGGATAACGGCCCGTGAGGACCGTGATCGCCGTCAGCAACCAGAAGGGGGGCGTGGCCAAGACCACGACTTGCGTGTCGTTGGGGGCGGCCATGGTCGAGCGCGGCTTCGAGGTGCTAGCCGTGGACCTGGACCCGCAGGCCAACCTCAGCCTCGCCCTCGGCCTGCCGGTCAACGGCCTGCGCCGTGGCGCCGCCGACGTGCTCCTGGGCAACCTCAGTGCCGTCAGCGTCAGCCGCGCCACCGCCATCGCCGGCCTCGATGTGCTGCCGGCCAACTCTGCTATGCACCTAGTGGAGCGCTTCTTGACCGTGCGCCAGGATTACGAGTATACGCTGCGCAGCGCCCTGGCCGCCGCCCACACCTTTGAAATCGTGCTCGTCGATTGCCCACCGTCGACCGGCGCTATCCCCTATACAGCCCTGACGGCGGCCAACATGCTCCTCATCCCCACCCAATGCGAGTATTTCTCAACCCATGGCCTGGGCGAAGTGCTGGACCTGGTCCGCCGCGTGCGGGCCCGAACGAACCCGCAGCTCAGCTACCGCATCGTCGTCACCATGTTCGACCGCGGCAACCGCGTCCATCGCGGCATCCTCGACCAGTTGCGCGGCGCCTTTGGGGCAGCCGTCCTGGATACCACCATCGACATTGACCCCAAGCTCCGCGAAAGCCAGGTCTTTGGCCAGCCGATCACGAGCTATGCGCCCAGCAGCCGCGCGGCGCAGCAATACCGCGCGCTGGCTGATGAATTGAGCGTGTATGTCCGCCGAGAACCTTCCGCCCAGCCGGCCTGAGGCCTGGCCGGCCGCCGGCGATGGGCGCCCAGCCCCGCCCTCGGCTGCGCCCCCCCAGGGCGCGGCGGATCAAACGCCGCTGTCAGCCGACCCGCTCGGCGTCACGCCCGGCTGGAGCTGGGAGATCGACGCGCTTGGCGCCTACACGGCTTGCTCGCCGGAGATCGTGGCGCTTCTGGGGATCGCGCCCGACAGCCTGATTGGGCAGCCACTCACCCAGATGGCGGCGCCGGCCGACAGCAGCGCGCGGCACGAATTGACCAACGCCATCAGCGGACGGCGTCCCATCCTCGATGTGCGCCTGACCGCGCGTCATCGCGACGGCCGCGACCTGCTGCTGGTGCTTAACGCCCTGCCCAAATACGACAACGCGGACCAGTTTGCCGGGTACCGCGGCATCGCCCAGTTGCTGTGGACGCCGGACCAGGCGCCGCCCGGTTCGCCCGCCGTGCCGGAGATTGCGGCGGTGAACCTGCCGCCCAGCCTGCCCACTCCGGCCGAATCGCATTGGCCCGCGGCCGCTGCGCCGCCAGCCCCGTTGGCCGCCGATTTGCCGGCTGCTGGCGAACGTGGCCGTCTCGGGGCGCCCTGGGGGTTCGTGGCAGGCGCCGAGGGCCTTGCGCCGCTCGAAGATGCCCTGAGCCCCGAGGCGGAGCAGGCGCTGGCCCAGGGCGCCGTTGTCCTGCGAGCCGCCGGTCCAACTCTGGCCAGCAGCGGGCCGCGGGCGCTGGCGGTGCCTATCCAGCTTCAAAACCAAACGATTGGCGTACTTGATTTCTTCGATGAAGGCCAGGCGCGCGCGTGGTCAGAGGACGACCTGGCCCTGGTGCAGGCGGTCAGCGACCAGTTGGCCCTCGCGCTTGAGAATGCGCGCCTCTTCAGCGAAACGCGTGATTACGTCATCAAGCAGACGCTGCTGTATGACGTCACCCGCGCCGCGGCCAGCGCCGCCAGCCTGGGCGAGGCGTTGAACAGTGCCGCCCAGTCGCTGGGCCGGGTGCTGCCGAACACCGACATCGCCATCCTACTGTTGGACGAAGCGGGGCGGACGCTGCGCATCCGCGCTGCCGTCGGCTATGCGGCCGACCTGGGCGGGCGGCTGAGCATCCCGCGCGGCCAAGGCATCACCGGTTGGGTGGCGGAGCACAATCAAGCCGTGCTGTGCGCCGACGTGCGCCAGGATCCGCGGTACGTCGCGGGCCGGGCGGGCATTCTCTCCGAGGCGTCTGTGCCGCTGGCGCTGGGTGAGCGCGTCATCGGCGTGCTCAACATCGAGAGCGCCGAGCCAGCCGCCTTCGACCAGCAGGATCTGCAGTTGCTGTCGACCCTGGCCGGCACGCTCTCAGCCATCATCGTCAACAACCATCTGCTCGAACAGATCGGACGCGAACGCGAGCGCCTGGGCGTGCTGTATGACGTCCTCCAAGCACTGATTGCCCGCCCCGAGCGCGAGGCCGTGCTCCAGACTGCCCTGGCCATGGCGCCGCGCCTGGGCGCGCAGCACGCCTATGTGCTCTTGCTGGGCGAACGCGACGCGCAGGCCATCTTCCGCGGCACGCTGCCAGGCCTCGATCAGCTCGACGAGCGCGCAGCCAACGCGTTTGCCCTGACGATCGCCCGCCGCGGCCTGGAGCGTTGGGTGCTGGAAAACCGGCGCCCCGTTGTCGTCGCCGACACAGCCCACGACGAGCGTTGGCACACCGCCGACAGTCATGTGGAGCACGAACCGGCGCGCGCTGTCATCTCAGTGCCGCTGCGGACCCAGCGCGGCACGCTGACCGGGGTGCTGGCCTACACGCACGGCCTTCCCGGCGCCCTGGGTGAAGAGCACCTGCCCCTCATCGAGTCGCTCGCCGGGCAGGTGGCCGTGGCGCTCGAGAACGACGCCCTGCGGCAGCAACAACGCGCCCAGCGCGAAGGCGCCGAGGCGTTGGCGCGCGCCGCTCAGGCCATGACGCGCACGCTGATTGAGGCCGACTTGTGCCAGATCGTCGTCGAGCAGCTCTTCGAGACGTATCGGCCAAACGGCGTCTGCCTGCTCCGCTGGGAGGCGCCGAGCCAGACCTTCCTGCCCGTGGCGGCCGAGAAAGCGCCCTCCGACGCCGAGGGCGACCCGCAGCCTTGGCCGGTGGTTGGCGAGCGCTTCGCCGCCGCCCGCCGGCCGGACCTGCTGGAGATCGTGCGCACCCGGCACGGCCGCATCCGGCCGCTGCGTGAGGAACCCGGCGCCCAACTGCGCGAAAGCATGTGTCTACCGCTGGTGTATGGCGGCGAGGTCGAGGGCGTGGTCGAGGTCATCCACACCGGTCCCCGGCGCGGGCTCGGTCCGGGCGACCTGGAGCTGTTCCACGCCATCCTGACCGCCGCTGCCTCCGCCCTGCAGTCCGCTCGGCTCTACGAGCTTCAGCGCCAGACGGCCGAGCGCCTGGCGGAGGTCGACCGGCTCAAGAGCCAGTTCCTGGCCAACATGAGCCACGAGCTGCGCACGCCGCTCAACTCGATCATTGGCTTCTCGCGCGTGATCCTGAAGGGGATCGACGGTCCCCTGACCGATCTGCAGGCCCAGGATCTGTCGTCCATCAACAACGCCGGCCAGCACCTCCTCGGCCTGATCAACGATATCCTCGACATGGCGCGGATCGAGGCCGGCAAGATGGAGCTGGTGTTGGACGAGGTCGACCTGCACGACACGCTGAAGGGGGTGCTCGCGACCACGCTGGCCCTGGTGAAGGACAAGCCGATCCGCCTCGTGGAGGAGGTGGCGCCCGCCGTGCCGCGCGTCCGCGCCGACAGCATGCGCATCCGCCAGGTGCTGCTCAACCTGTTGTCGAATGCCGCCAAGTTCACCGACGAGGGCACGATCACGCTGCGTGCCCGCCCGGTCGAGGCGGTTGGCCCCTACACCGGGCAGATCGAGCCCTTTGTGGAGATCAGCGTAATCGACACCGGCCCCGGTATTGCCCCGGAAGATATGGGCAAACTGTTCGAGCAGTTTTCGCAGGTGGATGCCTCCGCCACGCGCAAGGTCGGCGGCACGGGCCTGGGTCTGAGCATTTGCCGCCAGTTGGTCGAGCTGCACAGCGGCCGCATCTGGGCCGAAAGCGAAGTGGGCCGCGGCAGCACCTTCACCTTCATCCTGCCGGTCAGCCAGCCCGAGAGTCAGGGGACGGCGCCGGTCGCCGAGCTGCCTGATCCGGGCGCCCGCCTGGTGTTGGCCGTGGACGACGACCAGGGCATTCACAACCTGTACCGCCGCTACCTGGAGCCCCACGGCTACAAGGTCGTCGGCGTCAGCAAGAGCACCGAGGCCATCACGCGGGCGGCCGAGCTGCGCCCAGTGGCCGTGCTGCTGGATGTGCTTATGCCGAACAAGGACGGCTGGCAGGTGCTGGCCGACCTGAAGCGCTCGCCGGTCACGAGCGACATCCCCGTCATCATGTGCACGCTCGTGGCCGACCAGCAGCGCGCGCAGCAGATGGGCGCCGCGGATTACCTGACCAAACCCATCCTGGAAGCTGATCTGGTCCGCGCCCTGACCCGGCTGCCCCCGCCTCTGCCTGTCCCCGGCCCGGCCAGCCCGGCGAAGCGCGATGTGCTTGTTATCGATGACCGGCCGGAAGACATCGCCTATATCCGCCGCGCGCTGGATCCTGGCGGCGCGGGACAGGCCTTCCGCGTGCTCGAGGCCCGCGGCGGCCAGGCCGGCCTGGCCGCCGCCCGCCAGTCCCGGCCGCACGCCATCATCCTGGATCTGCTCATGCCCGACATGGACGGCTTCGCCGTCCTCTCCGCGCTGCGCGGCGACCCGGCCACGCGCGACATCCCCGTCATCGTGGTCAGCGGTGCCGAGCTCAGCCGCCCAGACCGCGACCGCCTGACCCAACACGTATCCGCCCTGCGCAGCAAGGGCCTGCTAAAGCCGGAGCAGTTATTGACCGACTTGCAGCGCGCCCTGGGCGCGGGCCGGTGATCGACTCCGCATGCCTGGGAACTTCGCCTTAGTCTGCGCCGACTGCGGCCAGAGCTCGGCGGCCTTGCCGTCGACTGCCTTTCAGTGCCCCCATTGCAGCGGCGAGTGGCTGTCAGCGCGCTATGACTACGCCAGTCTGGGGCCGCAACTCATCCGCCAGGCGGTTCAGCGCCGCCACAGCCTCTGGCGCTTTCGTGAACTGCTGCCGCTGAACGACCCCGATAATATCGTCACGTTGGGCGAAGGCGGCACGCCGCTGGTGCGCGCCGCCAGCCTGGGCCTGATGCTGGGGCGCCCCAACCTGTTCGTCAAGGACGAGCGCCAGGGTCCAACCGGCTCGTTCAAAGACCGGCAGGCCGCCCTGGCCGTGTCGGTGATGAAAGAGAACAACCTGACGCAGGCGGTGGTGGCCTCCACTGGCAACGTGGCCATTTCTTACGCCGCGTATTGCGCCCGGGCCGGCATCAAGCTCTACGCCTTTCTGACCTCGCTCGTGCCGGCCGAAAAGATGCGCGAATGCGCCCTTTACGGGGCCCAGGTCATCAAAGTCGCCTCGACCTATGACCGCGCCAAGGAATTGGCCGCGCAGTTTGCCACTCAGCGCGGCATGTACTACGACCGCGGCCTGCGCAGCATCGCCGCGGTCGAGAGCATGAAGACCATTGCCTTCGAGTTGGCCGAAGAGTTGGCTCGCGCGCTGGGCGTGCCCTCGAACGGCGCGGCCGGCCCGCCACCCTGGCGGGCCCCCGATTGGTACGTTCAGTCGGTCAGCGGCGGCCTCGGGCCGGCGGGTGTCATGAAGGGCTTCGTTGAGCTCAAGTCCATGGGCCTGGTCGACAAGCTGCCGGCGCTGGCCTGCATCCAGGCCGAAGGCTGCGCCCCCATGGTGACGGCCTTCGCGCAGAACCGCGCGGCGCCCGACGTCGTCCACAGCCCGCGCACGCACATTGCGACGCTCGCGACCGGCAACCCGGGCCGCGGCTATCAGATGCTGCGCGATCATATCCGCACCCATGGCGGGACCATGCTGAGCGTCAGCGACGAGGAGGCCTATCGCGCCTTGCACGTCCTAGCCAAACTGGAAGGCCTGTCGATGGAGCCGGCCGCCGCCGTGGCCTTCGCCGGGCTGATCAAGCTCGTGCGCGCAGGGCTGATTCGGCCCGACGAGGTAGTGGTCGTCAACTGCAGCGGCCATACCTTCCCGATCCAGAACGAAATCCTCGGCGAGGGCTGGGCGCGCGACGTGGAGCTGCCCGCGCACGAGGCCGAGCCAGGCGCCGGGGCCGCGCGGGAGATGGCGGCCCGCCCAAGAGAGGGCCTGCTAGCCGCCCTCCAGCGCCTGGACGAGCGGGTTCGCTCGGTGGTCATCATCGATGACAACCCGGAGGCCACCCGCCTGATCCGCCGTATCCTGCAGGCCAGGGGTGCCTACCAGCTCTCCGAGGCCGGCAATGGCCGCGACGGTCTGCGCTTGATCCGCGAGATCCATCCCGACCTGGTTGTGCTCGATCTTATGATGCCGGATATGGACGGCTTTGCCGTGCTCGACGCGCTGCGAGCCGACAGCGCGACGCGCGACCTCCCCGTAATTGTGGTCACGGCCAAGGAGCTGGCACCGGACGAGCGCCATCGGCTGAATGGACAGATCGATTCGCTCCTGCAGAAGGGTTCGTTTATGGATGATGACCTGTTGGCGGATGTGCTCGGCGCCCTGACCTGAGGGGCGGTGCCGCTGGCGCGCCTTGCAGCCGCGCCGGCTCGCTCACTATGTTCGCCCACCTCAGGCCCCGCCGCTGGAACCAGGATCAGGCGCAGGGAGTCTTCGCGGCGCTGCTGTCGGCCGGGACCTTGGGCCTGGCGCCCATCTTCGGCAAACAGGCCATGCTGGCCGGCGCGCCGCCTCTGGCGGTGGTCACGCTGCGCACGGTGTTCGCCATGGTCAGCCTGTGGGCGCTCTTCCTACTCCTCGGCCGTCGCCACGTCTACATCTACCCGGTTGGCTTGCTCGGCTGCCTGGCGGCAGGTATCGTCAACGGCCTGGGATCGTTGATGTACTACACTGGATTGGGCCGTCTCGACGCTTCGCTGGCGCAGCTGCTCTATGCGCTTTACCCCGTTTTTCTGACCCTGTTCTCGCGCCTCGACGGCCAGAGGATCTCAACCTTCACCACCCTGCGCATGCTGCTGGCGCTGGCGGCCGTCTACCTGCTCACCCGCCACGGCCAGACCGCGCCCGATCGGCTGGGCGCCGCGCTGATGCTGGGCGCGGGTATGCTGTATGCGTTCCACCTTGTTATCAGCCAGCGGGTTCTATTTGATGTCCCGGCGCCAACCGTGGCGCTGTACAACCTCACCGGGATGGCCATCGCCGTATCCATCGGCTACAGCCTGGCCGGGGTGCCTGCCAGTCCGCCCAGCACCGCCGCCTGGCAGGCCGTGCTGCTCCTCACCCTCGTCACCCTGGTGTCGCGCGTATCGCTCTTCACTGGGGTCAAGCGCCTGGGTGGGGTTCAGACGGCCTTGATTGGGCTGAGCGAGCTCCTCGTCACCGTGGTCGCGGCCTTGTTGTGGCTGGGTGAAACCCTCAGCGCAAGCCAGTGGCTGGGCGCCGGGCTGCTGGCCGCCTCGGTTCTGCTGGTAACGCGCGAAAAAAGCCTGGGCAGCGGGCTAGCCCATCGGACCTGGACGCTGCTCGTCAGCGGTCGATCGTCGCGGCGTTCAAAACCTCTGGCGCCGCCGGCCGTGGCGCTGCCCCCGGCAGCCCCATCCGATGATCGGCGCATGGGCGAATAGCCGCCCGCGCCGCTGGCTGCGCTGCGGCTCGCCGCCAGCCGCGTGATATAATTCCGCAATCCAGCTCCAAATTGTGCCTGCAGTCTTGAGGTTATACGTGGACGGCCATCTCCGCCGCACCAAAATCGTTTGTACCCTGGGGCCCGCGACGAACTCGGAAGACACGCTGGCCGCGCTCGTCGCTGCCGGAATGAACGTCGCCCGCCTGAACTTCTCGCACGGCACCCACGCTGAGCACGCCGCTAATATCGCCGCCGTGCGCCGCATTTCGCGCCGCCTCTCCAAGCCCGTCGCCATTCTCCAGGATCTGCAAGGCCCCAAAATCCGCACCGGAACGCTGCTGGGCGGCGAAGCGGTGCTGCTCAAGGACCAGGCGCCGTTCACCATCACGACCCGCGACATCGAAGGCAGCGCGGCAGAGGTCTCCACAACCTACGGCGGTCTGCCGGGTGATGTGCAGCGCGGCGACCGCTTGCTGCTCGACGACGGCCGCCTGGAGCTCCAGGTCGAACGCGTGGAGGCCAGAGATGTGCATACGCGCGTCGTGCATGGCGGGCTGCTCAAGGAGCATAAGGGCATCAACCTGCCAGGCGTCATGGTCAACATCCCCAGCCTGACCGAGAAAGACCGCGAGGATCTGGAGTTTGGCCTTAATCAGGGCGTCGACTATGTCGCCATCAGTTTTGTTCGCCGGCCGGAGGACGTGGCGGCCGTCAAGCGCGTCATGGCCGAGATTGACCCCAACGCGGCCAAGCTGCCCGTGATCGCCAAGCTCGAGAAGCCGGCCGCCCTGGAAAACCTGGAGGCCATTCTCCAGGTGGCCGACGGCGTGATGGTCGCGCGCGGCGACCTGGGCGTGGAACTGTCGCCGCAGGAAGTCCCGACAGCTCAGAAGCGCATCATCGAGGCCGCCAACCGGCAGCGCAAGATCGTCATCACTGCTACGCAGATGCTGGAGTCCATGATTGCCAACCCGCTCCCGACCCGGGCGGAAGCCTCCGACGTCGCCAACGCAATCTACGACGGCAGCGACGCCGTCATGCTGTCGGGCGAAACCGCGACCGGCGAGTATCCGATTGAATCGGTGCGGATGATGGCTGCGATCACCAAGGAGGCCGAAGCCCACAGCGAGGAGTGGGGCCGTTGGCACGGCGTCACCGAGTCCACCTCCGACGACTCGGTGGCCCTGGCGCGCGCTGCCCGCGAACTGGCCCACGACCGCGATGTCACGGCCATTGCCATCTTCACTCTGACGGGCCGCAACGCCCGCATTATGTCCAAAGCGCGCCCTCACGTTCCGATCCTGGCGTTCACGCCCAACCCCAAGACTTACCAGCGCCTGCCGCTGCTCTGGGGTGTCACCGCCTATCTGATTCCACAGGCCGACACCGTCGAGGCCATGTTGGCCCATGTGGAGGCCGGCATGCTCTACGATTCGCCGGTCAGGGCGGGGCAGCAGGTGATCGTCATCGCCGGGCTGCCGCCTTCGCGGTTCGTGCCCGCCAACTTCATCCTGCTGCACACCGTCGGGCGGTCATAGGCCGGCCGCAGCCGCCCGGCCTGCGCGCTACGGCCCAGAGCATGCTGGCGGCGGTCGGACTTGGATTAGGCGCAGCCGTGGTAGCTTGGGGGGGAGACTGCTTTACGAGGCTTTTGGCGCGCCCGGCACGCTGAGCGCCAGGACCGCCGCGGCCGTGGCAGGCGCGGGGTTCGTCATTCTGGCGGGGCGCACAGCCGCCTAACTCGCCTGGAGCTAGGGCCGGAAGGGCAGTTCGACGACTTCGCCGGCTGCCTCGCCCACCCTGATCAGCGTGCCCGCCTCGGCAGCGGTGGCCTTCAGATAGGCCAGCGCCACTGGCCCGCAGTCTGGCAGCACGCCAGCGCTGGTGACGTGCCCGGTGGCTGGCCCGCCCCCTGCCAGGTGCACGTCAGCCCCAACGGACGTGGGCGCTTCCAGGCGAAGCCCCACCAGCCGCCGGGCCAATTTGCCGCGGCTTTCCATGCGGGCAATGATTTCCTGGCCGATGTAGCAGCCCTTTGTGAAGCTGACGGCGTGCCACAGGTTCGCTTCCAGCGGAATATACGCCTCAGTCAGTTCCTGGCCGGCCTGGTCCCCTTCACCGCCGCCCTCCGGCACGCCGGCTTTCAACCGCAGCCATTGATACGCTGTCTCACCCGCTGGCACCGCCCCGGCCGAGAGCGCCTGACTCCAGACATCTGGCAATTGCGCGGCTGGCCCGATGAGCGTGAAGCCATCGCCGGCCAGCGGGCGGCCGCGGGCCACCACCAGGCCAGCGTCGTCGTCAAAGTGGTCCTCCGGCAGGCTGGCCGCACCCGGTTGCAGCGCCTGAGCCACGCCGGCCGCCCCGGGTCCAAACAGACCGATCTGCCCGAGCTCACGGGTGGCGTCTTCAAACTTGACTTGGTCGTTGTAGAAGATGTAGCTCGACAACCACCGCCGAACGAGAGTGGCTCGGCCTGGCCCGGTAAGCGCCAGCACCGTCTCGCCGCGATTGAGCACCCACAAAACGTCAACGATGCGGCCGATCGGCGTGGTCAGCACCGTCATGCGAGCCTGGCCTACGGCCAGGCTCACCAGGTCGTTGGTCGACATGCGGTGGAGCAAATCCAGCCGGTCGCGGCCCACCGCGCGCAGGCGCCCTTCGAGCGAACGCCACACGGCCACGACCCCGCGCTGGGCCGCCGCATATTCGGCGGCTGGATCGCCGAAGTGCGCCGGCGCTGTCGGGCCGGCGGGTGCCCCGGCGCCAGCTCGGGAGGCATCAGGCAGAGAGGCGGTATCCATTGGCCGAGACGGGTCGGCTAGCTGGCGCCGTTCGCCCCGTGCCGCTGCTTCTGGCGCCAGGCTTGCAGGTCAGGCAGGTGCTCGGCTTCGTGATCCACCACTTCCTCCATGAAGTACTGGTGAAGCGGCAGCCCGCGCTGCCAGGGCACGGGCGCCGCCAGTTCCTCGTCACGCAGGCCCTTCACCTTGCGAATGATCTGCCGGTGCACACCGCGGAAGTCGTCCAGCACGCGCTCCAGCGGCCGATCCCGGTACTCCGCCAGCCATTTGGCGTTTTGGGCGTCAATGGCCGTCCGATCCAGCCCGGCCTGGCCCAGTTTCTGGCCGCGCTCGGCCTTGCCCAGGTTGGTCAAGACCTCTACCTCGCAGGCCGTGATGTGGGCCAGGATGTCCTTGACCGACCATTCTCCCGCCGCGCCCGGCCCGACCATCTGCTCAGTCGTGAGCCCCTGCAGCGCGGCCTCGAACTTGGCCCGGCTGGCCGCGATCGCCGAAGTCAGAGCCTGGCGGGCCACCTTACTGCGTCTTGAGGAAGGCGATCACATCGGCGATCTGCTGCGGGGAGAGGACGTCCTTGAAGGTCTGGGGCATGATGCCGCCCTGAAACCCCTCCACGACATAGGCATTCGGGTTCGTGATCGACTCGTAGAGATAGGCCTCGACGGAATAGCCCGGCTGGCGCGACGCCGCCCGCTGAGACAGGCCTGCGAATGAGGGCCCCACGCCGGTTACGTTGGCATCCAGCGAATGGCAGGCCGTGCACCCCCCAGCGCCCTGGTAGACCTGCTGGCCGGCCGCGGCATCGCCGGCCGGGAGCGCATCGAACGCAGCCTGCATCACTTGAGCCGGCGCTTGACCCTCGGTGTCTGGGCCGCTGCTCGGCGGCGTAGCCGTGACGAGCGCCGCCGCGCGCGTGGCCTCAACGGCGTTGTCGACAGCGGCGACGCCGCTGTAGGAGGGCACCACGTAAAAGGCCACTATGCCGGCGATCACGAACAACAGCACGACGTTGACGCCGATCAGCAGGCCGTCGATTGGGTTGCCCGGCCGCCGTTTCGGCTTCGGCTGCCGCAGCGCTTCCAACTGATGCTCGACGGCCCCGATCAACCGGTCCGGCAAGACGCGCGGCAGCTTGTCCGCCAATCTGACGGTCGTGTCGAGCGAGGCAAAGCCTCGCGCCAGGCCGATGCCGACCACAACGACCGACACGATAGCGCCCACCAGGACCGCCAGCAAGATGTGCAGCGCCGTGACGGTGTCCCCCGGGCCGACGATAAAGGACGGTAGGCCATCGATGTGAGTGCCCGGCAGCCGAAAGAGCGGCATGTGGAGCATTTGGCTCACGCCAGGCAGATAGCCAAGCGGCGCCACGCTGATCGGCTGGCTCAGATAGCGCAGCACTTGGAATCCCACCACCAAGAGCGCCACGACGATCCAGAAGATCGTGACCGATAGATCGCTGCTGAAGGGGATTTCCAGACCCTGGCCCGAAGCTGCGGGTTTGGGCGCAGCCGTGCGTTCGGCGGATCCGCCGGCCGGCTGAGCGGCCAACAGGCGCGTGATCCGCAGGAAGGTAACGGCCAGGACGATGCCCAGCCCAACCGTGGTGATGACAATCACCGCAAGCCCCACGGCAAAGACGAGGGCCTGCCACTGCGCGGTAGCTGGGTCAGCGCTCAACGCCGGCACGTAAGCGCCGCGTGTCGTCGGCTCAGGGCCCAAGAAACGGGCAATCGCCAGCGCGCCCACGAGCAGTAGAGCAAACAGCAGGATAAGGGTGGTCAAGTAGCGGCGCAAGGGATCTCCTCCGTGAATCGGGTGAGAAAGAACAAGAACAGTCTACTCCAGCCAGCCGGGCCGCAGCCGATCAGGCAGTGCGCGTGCGGCAAACCAACTCCAGCCCGCGGTCGCCACAAGGATCAACGAGCCCAACACGAGCCGACCGTACTGGTTGAACCAGGCGAGGGCCCGCAGAGCGCCTGGCAGCGGCGTTCCCGCCAGGCGCGCCGTATTATCGAGCCCGACCTCTAGATCGACAGCGCCATAATCGGCCACGGGAACCCCCGCGCGCGCCACGCTGACCAGCAACTGCCAGGCCCCCTGGCGCGACAGGCCGGGGCCAGAGGTGATATATTCCCCCGCGCCCGTCTCTGCCAGCGTGTACGTCCTGTCCAGGGCGCTCGCGCGAGCCTGAAAGCGCAACTCAACCACGGCCTGGCGCACCGGCTCGCCGTTGGCATCGGTTACCGTCACGGCAAAGACGTTATTCGCCTGGCGGGCCGGAATAATCTCGCCCGCCACCCGCAACTCGCCCGCCTGGACTTCATAGGGCAGTGGCGCCGCATCGCTGGCCGCGTTCTCAAACGCCCCCAGCGCCGTGGCTGGCGGCAGATCGACCAGCGCCGCTGCGGCAAAAATCACGCCGGCGAGCAGCGCCGCTTCGCCAGCCACCCAGCCCGCCGGGCGGATGCCCGCGCCCACCAGCCTCCGCCGCGCGCCCAGGGCATTATAGCCGGCCAAGAGCAGCGCCGCGCCAACCACGCCAAGCTTGATCAGCAGCGCCTGTCCATAGGCCGTCAGCAGCAGACCATCCCAGTCGGGCACCTGCTGCATGGCTAGGACCAGGCCCGTCGCCAGCAAGGCTCCGACACTGGCCGCGGCCAGACCGGAAAACCGCGCCACCCACTCACTGCTAAGAGATCCGCGCGCCGGCCCCGCTGGCTGGCTGCGGTGCACAGCGGCGAGGGCCAGCGCCAACATCACCAGCCCGCCCACCCATACCCCGGCCGCAGTCTGATGGACAACATCGACGATGGGGCCAGCCAGCCCTGGACGGGCGCTGCTGTGGCTGGTCAGGGCCGTCGTCAGGACCAGGCCAAACCCCAACAGCCAGCCCAGCCACCCGGGACGCCGGCCATCCAGCAAGCCTTCCATCAGGAAGGCAGCGGCCAGCACCACAACGGCGCGCGCCGCCCAGATGATACCCCAGCGCGTGTCAAACAGCTCCCAGAAATAGACCTGGGTGGCCCGGGCCTGCACATATAAAGCGCCGAGGAGGCCGGTCACTAACGCGCCTACGATTATATCGGCGCTGATCGTCAGCCAGCGGCGATGCTCAACCAAAAAGGCCTCTCGCCGGGCCAGCCACCCGGCGCGTCCAGCAGCAGCCAGGCCGGGTTGGAACACCAGGCTGCGAAAGGCCGCCGCGCCCAGGAATACGGCCTGGCCTGCCAGCGTCAAGAATCGGATAAGCTGAGTCGTCAGGTCGGGCTCGGCGCCGACGCCCGCGCCGGCCAGTAGCGGCGAGCGCGTATCGGGCGGCACGCCGACGCCAAAGGCAAAGGCGCCTCCCA
Organism: Anaerolineales bacterium; assembly: GCA_020845955.1. Classification (GTDB taxonomy): domain Bacteria; phylum Chloroflexota; class Anaerolineae; order Anaerolineales; family UBA6663; genus JADLEU01. The sequence continues at coordinate 55,451 of JADLEU010000364.1, read as the reverse complement.
CGGCATGGCCATCTCCGACGGCAATGACGCGCCAGACCGCAACGTAACTGCCGTCCGGGAGCGGCGGCAGCGAGACGACAATTCCCGCCACGCCGGCATAGGGCTGGAAACCCGGCACATATTGAGCGTCAAGCCGGTCAACCCGCTCTCCCTGCGCATCGTAGACCGATAGGTGCGCGTAGTCTGGCTCGATCGCTTCGTCGAGCCAGACAGCCACCTGGGCCGGGGCACGCTCCAGCGTAGAATTGGCTGCCGGTTCGCTCCGCACGAGGCTGGGATGTGCCCAGGCTACGCGAGTGGCCAGCAGGGCCACCAACAAAGCCAGCAGGCCAGCCAGCCGGCGCCAACGTCCCATCCGCCTGGACCCGTCAGTCCGCCAGGCTGGAATAGTCAGCGCGCGCCTCCCGAACCCATCCTACCAGGGCCACCACAAAAATAACCGCGCCCACCACCATCAGCGGGCGTCCCGCGATAATCAGACCAAAGAGCGCCAGCACCAGTCCCAGGTCGAGCAAAAAAGGCCAGTAGCTGCGCCGCCGCTTCGGCGGCTGCTGAGGCCGATCGTCGTCGCCGCCGCCGTTGCCGCCCAGGTCGCCCCCTTGGCCCGAGCCTGCGCCATGCTCATGGCCATTTTGCGACGAAACGCCGTTGGTGTGCTCCAAGACATCCGTTTCAGCCGGCGCTGGCGCAGCGGTCATCGCGGCAAGTTCATCACGAACTGGATCGAGACCACCGCGACAACGCCCATCATCACCGCTACCACCGCCAGCGCCAGGCCCAGGGCCAGGTTCTTCGCAGACTTCTGTTTGTTCACAACGCCCGCCTACCCACCCACGAATCGATCGACGACCAATGCCAAGAACATCAGCGCCAGGTACAAGCTGGAGTACTTGTACAACCGCCAGGCCACTTTGTCGCCGCCGCCGGGCAGCAGCGCCAACGCGCAGACGATGAAGCCCATCCCTAGGATCGCCGCCGAACCCAGGTAAAACATGCCCGCGACCTCGGCCGGCGTCAGCAGCAGCGACACGGCCACCACCAGCAGCGTGTAGAGCGCGATGTGGCGCCGTGTTTCGGCTTCGCCCCACACCACTGGCAGCATGGGCACGCTCGCCCGCGCGTAGTCATTCTTTTTCAGCAGCGCCAGGGCCCAGAAATGCGGCGGCGTCCAAAAGAAGACCAGCGCAAACAGGAACATCGCTTCCATGTTCAGGCGGCCGGTCGCCGCTGCCCAGCCGACGAGCGGCGGGATCGCGCCGGCCCCGCCCCCAATCACGATGTTCTGAACGGTGCGTTTCTTGAGCAGCACCGAATAGCCGACGACGTAGTAGAGGTTGCCGGCCAGCGCCAGCAGCGCCGCTGCCGCGTTGACGTTGAGCGCGAGCACGTAGAACGACGCAATGCTCAGCGCCAGGCCAAAGGCCAACGCGCCACCGGTATCCACCCGCCCAGCCGCCAGAGGGCGCCGCGCGGTGCGAGCCATGTTTTTGTCCAGATGGCGGTCGATCACCTGGTTGAGTGTGCTTGCGCCGCCTGCTGCCAGCGCCCCGCCCAAGAGCGTCCACACCAACAGGTCGAGCGGCGGCCAGCCATGACCGGCCACCACCATGGCGGCCACCGTGGTCGCCAGCAGCAGCGCCATGATCACCGGCTTGGTCAGCGCGGCGTAATCCGCGACCGCCGCGCGCAGCGGCCGGGCCGGCGCCCGCGCCTGGTCGACCAGAGGCGCCAGCCGCACGTACTGCAGCGCCAGGACGGCAAACACCACCATGCCTGCCCACACGGCCGAAGCCGTGGCCACGTGCAGACCGTTAAGGAATATGGGAAAGCCCCGCAGCACGTTCAAGGCGCCCACCGCGATCTGTCCGGCGAAGAGCGAGCCCGTCACCACAGCCGCAATGAAGACCGGGCTGTTGGCCCGGCGCAGCCGCCAGGCTTGCAGGGCGGCCGCCAAAACCAGCAGACCGATGGCGGCGGCGGCCAGGCGATGGCCCATGTGCAGCCAACCGGACGGCGTGGCCGGCGCCAGCGCCCCGCCGCACAGCGGCCAGCCAGCGCAGGCGGCTGCCGCGGGCCCAGCGGTGACCAGCGCGCCGGTGACAATCAGGGCAAACACCCCCAGCGCTGCCGCCACCGCCAGTCGGCTGACGGCGTCAAGGTGGAACAGCGCCTGGCCGATGTGGGGATCGCGTTCGTACTGGAAAGCGATCACGGTCGCAATCAGTAACAGCCCTAACAGCGCTAGGGCATTGCCTAGATGCAGCGCTACCAGGGCCGGCGGCAGCGACAAGCGCACGGTGGCGGCTCCCAGCAGAATCTGGATGACCAGCAGGGCTACGCCCCAAACGGCCGGCCAGACCACCCAGCGCACACGCCGAAAGTCGCGCCAGGCGAAGTAGGCCGTTGCCACGATCAGCGTCGAGACCGCCGCAGCTACGACGCGGTGCGAAAGCTCGATGAAAGCCGGCAGATCCAAGGGCGGAAACCAGGCGCCATTGCAGAGCGGCCAGTGCTCGCCGCAGCCCAGACCGGAGCCGGTGACGCGCACAATGGCGCCCAGCACAACCAGCAGGAACGTGGCGATCGACGTCATCAGGGCCAGCCATCGAAAGCGGCGGGCGCTGGGCGGAGCGGGTAGTGCGGTCGTCATATCAGGCGGGCTTGGCCGAGCCGGGCAAGCTGCGGTTGCCAATACCAATAATCAGGCGCGCGCGCGCTTTCCAGCCGAGCCTTCAGGTCGGTCGAGCAACCACAACGGATCGCGTCCCTTCACGGTTGGCGCCTCATCGAAGTTGTGCTCCGGAGGCGGCGACGAGGTCGCCCACTCCAGCGTCGCGCCGCCCCAAGGATCGTTACCAGCTGGTTCCCTCTTGCGCGCGCTGACGTAGACATTGATCAAGAACACCAGCACCGCGGCGGCGATGAGGAAGGCGCCAACAGTCGACATCAGGTTCCAGGAGTCCCACCCCTGGCCGGCGGCATAGGTGTAGATGCGCCGCGGCATGCCCAGCAGCCCGCTGATGTGCATGGGGAAGAAGGTCAGGTTGAAGCCAACTAGCATGAGCCAGAAGTGCAGCCGGCCCCAGCCGTTCTGCAGCCGCCACCCGGTGATCTTAGGAAGCCAGTAGTAAAAGGCCGAAAACATCGCAAAGACCGAGCCGCCGAAGAGCACGTAGTGAAGGTGGGCCACCACGAAGTACGTATCGTGCACCTGCCAGTTAACCGGCACCGAGGCCAGCATGACACCGCTCAGCCCGCCGATGATGAACATGGAGATGAAGCCAATCGCAAACAGCATCGGGGGGCGCATATCGAGCGCCCCGCCCCAAATCGTGGCGATCCAGTTAAAGATCTTGACCCCGGTCGGCACGGCGATGATCATGCTCGCCGTCGCAAAGAAGGTGTTGACGGCCAGGCTCGAGCCGACCTGGAACATGTGGTGCGCCCAGACCGTGAAGCCGAGCGCGGCGATGAAGACTGACGACCAGGCGATGAAGTCGTAACCAAACAAGGGTTTGCGCGAGAAGACGGGCAGCACCTCGGAAATCACGCCCATGCCGGGCACGATCATAATGTACACGGCGGGGTGAGAATAGAACCAAAACAAGTGCTGCCACAGCAGCGGGTCGCCGCCCTGGGCTGGGATGAAGAAGCTGGTGCCAAAGTGCCGGTCGGACAGCAGCAGCGAGAGTGCCACCGTCAGCGACGGCGTGGAAAACAACACCATGGCCGACGTAACCATCATCGACCACACGAACAATGGCAAGCTGGTGATCTTCATGCCTGGGGCGCGCATGTTGAGGATGGTGACGATGAAGTTGATCGCGCCGATGAGGGATGAGGCGCCCAGCAGGTGCAGGCCCAGGATCCAGAAGTCGATGTTAGGACCGGGCGAATAGAGGCGGGTCGTCAGCGGCGGGTAGCCGGTCCAACCGGCATCCGGCAGTTGCGGCCGGCCGCCGTCGCCGAAGGCGAGGAACGACGAGTACATCACTAGGCCGCCGAAAAACAGCAGCCAGAACGACAGCGCATTCAGGCGCGGAAAGGCCATATCACGCGCCCCGATCATCAGCGGCACAAAGTAATTGGCAAACCCGGCCCAGATCGGCACAATCACCATAAAGATCATGGTCGTACCGTGCAGGGTGAACATCTCGTTGTAGGTCTGCGGATCGAGAACCTTGAGGTTCGAGTTCGCCAGCTGAGTGCGGACCAGCAGCGCTTCCAGCCCGCCAATGATGAAGAAGATGAAGTTCATCACCAGGTACATGATGCCGATCTTTTTATGATCGACCGTGGTGATCCATTCGAGCGCCTCTGCCAAGAAGGGGCGGCGGGAAGTCGGCATGGCTTGGGCGTGAGAGGTCATTAGCGTCCTTTGCTCCTAACAGCGCTAGCGCAGGGTGTTCAGGTACGCCACCAGGTCGTTGACCTGCTCGGGGGTAAAGACGTTAGCAAAGCTCGGCATCACCGTACCTGGCTTAAAGCCGGGCGCGTTGGTCACCCAGGCCTTCAGGTTCTCCGGGGTGTTCGCCAGCACGCCGCCGGCGATGAAGCCTCTGCTGCGCAGGTGCGTCAGATTGGGGCCGGTCACGCCGACCGCCGTCGTGTCCGCCACCGTGTGGCAGCCGATACACTGGCTGGTCGGCGTCAGGAACAACTCGCGACCGGCGGCCGCGCCTCCGCTCACCACTTCCGGCCCGCCCTCGGGGCGCTGCATCAACGCGGCCCAGTTTTGGAATTCGGCCGCCGAGCGCACCACAACCGCGAAGCGCATTTGCGCGTGCTGCCTACCGCAGAACTGGGTGCATTGGCCGCCGTAGTAATCATTGCGGATCTCGGTCGGCGTGAACCGCACGCGTGTAGTATAGCCGGGCACGGCGTCGACCTTGCCGAACAGCTCGGGCACCCAAAATCCATGTTCCACGTCGACTGATTCAACGGCCACCTCAACCACGGTGTTCACCGGCGCCACCAGCTCGTTGGCAGTGACGATCTGCAGGTCTGGATAGCGGAACTCCCACCACCAGCGGTGCCCGATGGCCTTGACGTGCAGCACGTTGCCACCGGTGACGGCTTTGACCTCGCCCATGGTCTGGAACGTAAACCCAAGCAGCACCATCAGGATTACCGCCGGCGCGGCTGTCCAGGCGATCTCCAGCTTGGTGTTGCCGTGCACCTGCACCGCCGCCTCGGCCGGGCGGTTGCGGAAGCGCCACACGGCGAAGAACAGCAGTCCTTCCACCAACACGAAGGTGAGAGTGGCAACGATCAGGATAAAGCGAAACAGCGCGTCGATGCGCCCCGCCTCGAACGAGGCCGGATTGAAGATCGAGGGCGTTTCAAAGGAGACCATGCACAACGGCGGACAAGCGCCCGGGCCTGACTGAGCGACCGCGGCCGCCATCGGGATCGCCAGGGCTAACAACAGAAGAAGAAGCGATGCAATCAGCCATCGGCGTGACAAAGGCTTTTTCAAACTGGCCTCCGAGCGCTTATGGGAGATTAATACGCGGGACCACGACTACCAGGTAGCTGCGATTATATGCAATCGTCAGGATTGCGTCAAATTGCACCAACTACCTCCGCGTTTTTCTTTTGCAGCTGATAATGATAGAATGTCTCCCATTCGTTACTCGCCGCGGGAGCGCTTTGCATGAGCCAATCGATCGAGCCGCACGCTGTTGAACACACTGAGGGTGTCCACCTGCCCAAGCCGTCGATTATGCCCTTGATTTGGGGCGCCGGCTTTATGTTGATTGCCTTTAGCTTCATCACCCAAATCTATTATCTTTTGGCAGCTGGGCTGGCCGTTATCCTGGCTGCCACGGGCGGCTGGTTATGGGGCAACATCCGTGAACGCCTGCAGCCGACGGAAACCCCTGCCGTGGCGGCCAAGTTCGCCATGTGGTGTTTCCTGGGCACCGAGGTCATCATCTTTGGGGCGCTGATCGGGCGCGTGGTGGCCATCTGGTTCCACGAGCCTGAAGCGCACAGCCTCCTGACCGAGCCCCTCGCCTCGTTGTTGCTGGTCTCGGCCAACACCTTCATCCTGCTGCTCAGCAGCCTGGCCGTGGTGCTTGGACTGAACTCCATCCAGGCCGGCCGGCCTACCGGCCTAGCCCGCTGGCTCACCATCACGGCACTGCTGGGCGCCACCTTTGTCGGCATCCAGGCATACGAGTATTCCAAGCTGATGCGCGAGGGCCTGAATTTCGGCAGTTCGCAGTTTGCCTCGGCCTTCTACATCCTCACGGGCAACCACGGCCTGCACGTCACGGCCGGCGTGATCTGGTCGCTGGTGCTTGTCGTGCGAACGCGGCGGGGCGGCTTCACCGCCGGCCATTACCTGGGCGTCGAGATCTTCGGCCTGTTCTGGCACTTCGTCGACGTCGTCTGGATCATCATCTTCACCCTGGTCTATCTCATCTAGAGCCCCCCGCCCATGACCCACTCTTCCTCTGCTAAGACCGCCCAACCGCACATCCCCGCCCGCACCTATCTGATCGTATTCGGCTGGTTAGCCGTCATGACCGCCATTGAAGTGCTCGTGGCGGCCAGCGCCCTGCCTGAATCCATTAAGGTCAGCCTGCTGGTGACGGTGGCCATCATCAAGGCTGCGCTGGTGGTCTTGTACTACATGCACCTGCGTTACGACAGCTTCTGGTATTGGATCATCCTCCTCGTGCCAGTCTTCTTCGTGCTGCTGCTGGGGCGCTACCTGATCCTGCGCTAGACCGCCGGCTGAGCCGGCACGCACACGGGCCGCGCGCTGCCGGCAGCGCGCGGCCCATGTGCGCCCTGTCACTGCGGTTCGGCCCGGCTCAGGCACTGGCTGGCCCCAGGCTCCGGGCGACCAGCCGGCCGACCCAGGGGTACTCAAAACTTTCACCTTGGTAGGCGAGGTAGGCCCCACGCAGCGCATAGGCCAGCGCCAGCAGCGGCAGCGCCGCCAATTGCGCCCCGCCGAGCAGCGTCAGCCCCAGCGCCAGCGGCATCAGCAGCAGGCCGACCAGCACCAGGCTCAACACGCCAGCCGCCACCCAGGCGGTCGCAATGGCCGCGCCCACCACGCCGCCGACGAGCACATACACAATCCCCGCTAGAGCCTGGAAGACCGTCGACTGCAAGGCGTGAAACGCCACATATCGCGAGCGGCCGCTAAAGTAAAGGTACATTCCCAGGGGCGCCAGCAGGGCAGAGGCGTAAGCGGCCCCACCGGTCGAAGCGGCCAAACCCAGTGTCAGCAAGGTCGTCAGGTGAGCCAGCATCGCCCAGTTGCGCTCATCTTGGGTCGGGGACATGCCTTGCAATTCCGCCATCATCAGAGTCTGCCTTTCATACATGCCAGTCTGACCACTACTACGCGCGGGCTGCTGGCCGGTTGCACGGCCGGCGGTCGCGACCAAAATGCTATAATGCCGGCGTGCTCTCCGATCCACCCCTCACCAAGCGCCAGTTGGGCTGCCTGTGCTTGTTGGCCGGGAGCGTCCTGGCGCTGTTTACGCTTGGCGCCGACCTGGTTGGCGCCGGCCGCTTCGGCGGCCTGGGCCCTGTGCAGCGCCAGGCGTTAGCCGCCGCTGGCCTCCTCGCCGCCTTCGGATTGAGTTTGCTGCCGCTTGGCCATCGGCCCGCATGAACCCGGCCGCACATCCCCCCGCTGCCTTGCCGGCCGATCCCCCCGAGCCACCCAGGCCAGTCCCGGCGCTGGCGGCGCCGGCGCCGGCCGGAGCCCGACAACTCCTGGCGGCGGCGCCGCGGCCCTGGCGAATGCTAGCAGTGGCGCTGTTTGCCCTGGCGCTAGTGGCGCTCCTGGCGCAATTGGTCATCTATGGGGATTATGCCCGCGCGTTGTTTCGCTTCCCGTACGACTACGATCAGGGTGAAGGGTTTGAGCTCTACGACACAGTCTTGCATGCGCGGGGCGAATGGCCGTACCGAGACAGCCAGGTCTTTCCCTTCTACACGTCCATCTACCCGCCCCTGTTCCACTTGCTGACTGTGCCGCTGGTGTGGGCCTTTGGACCACAATTGTGGACTGGCCGCCTGGTAAGCTTCACGGCGTCTCTGCTGGCCGCGGCCGCGCTGGGCTGGGGCGTGTTTCGCGCCAGCCGCAACCGCCTCGTCGGTGGCCTGGCCGGCCTCACTTTCTTGGCCTCGAACTACACCTTTCACGTCGGTCCCCTGTTTCGCCAGCACATGACCATGGTGGCCTTTGAAGTCCTGGCCATTGTGGCGCTGGCCGAGATCGATCGCCAGCCCGGGCGTGCCTGGCGCCGCCAGCCCGCTTTCTGGCTGGGGCTGGCTGGCCTGCTGGCAGCCGGCTTTACCAAGCAATTAGCGCTGGCCACCGTCATGGCCGCGCTGGGCTTCCTGTTTCTGCGCGGGCCGCGCCGCGCCATTCTGTCTGGCGCTGGCTTAGCCGCGGCCGCCGGACTGCTCTATCTCGGCATCGACCTCGCGACCGGCGGGCAGTGGACCATCAGCATTATCCGGGCCAACCTCAATGCCTTCGACCCGAACCAGGCCCTGGCGTTTTATCGCCAATGGATGCAGCTGCACCTCTTCAGCGTGGTCGTGGCGGTCGCCCGGCTGGCTTACGAGATTTATCTCGGGCGGCTGACGGTCTATGGCGTTTGGTTTGCAGCGGCCCTAGCCAATGGGGTGTTGTCGGGGAAGTTCGGGGCAGGTGAGTCGTACTTTGTCACGACGACCGCCGCCGCTTGCGCGCTCGCCGGCGTAGCGCTGGCCCGGCTGTGGGAGCAAGCGCCGCGGCGCTGGCAGCGGCAGGGCGCGCGCGCCTCCGCTGTCCTGGCCATTGCGATCCCTGCCCTCTACCTGGCCCAGGCACGGCTCAACCTGCACCTACCGACCACCGGACCCGTCTACGGGCCGGTGGCGCGCCTGCTGGGCGTGCCGACCGAAGCGGGCTATTACGACTCGCAAGGCTACACCCAGTTGGGCCCGCACCCCACGCCGGCAGACATCGCGGCCGGCGATCGGATCGCGGCCCTGGCGCGGGCCGCCACCGGCCCGGTCTTCTCCGAGGAAGCCGGCTTCATGTTTCGCGCCGGTAAGCCGATCGTCACCAACGCCTTTCCTCAGCTGGTCATGTATCAAGCCGGACTGTTCGACCCGGCAAATGAGATCGCCATGATCGAGGCGCACGCCTTTGGCCTCGTCATCCTGCGGGCACAGTTCTACCCGCCTCCGGTGCTGGCAGCCCTGGGCGCCCACTATCAACCGCTGACCGAAATCCAGATGAACGGGTTCTTGTACCGGCTGCTGGAGCCGCGAGAGCGCTAGCCGTGCAGCTCAGCGAATTGCTCTGCGAGCATTGCCAGGGTGCCGGCCTCGAGCCGCGCGCCCCGAGCGCGGCGCTGTGCCGCTTCTGCGGCACGCTAAATGAACTGGCCGGCCTGGTGTGCCCGGACTGTGAGTGGGTGAATGCCGATTTCGAGGCCGAGGCCTGCGCCCGATGCTGCCGCGGCCTACGGCGCCAGTGCCCCGGCTGTTCGGCCGCCAACTGGAGCGGCGCCGACCACTGCGTCGCCTGCGGCCGCAGCCTGGATGCTGTCGCCATGTTAGGCGCGCGGCTCGCTGGAGATTCCGCGGAGCGCCTGAACGCTCTGGCGCGCGAGGCCGGCGCGATCAAGGCGCATGAAGCCGAGGCTTCGCAGCGCCGGCTGGCGCAATTGGAGGCGATTGAGGCGCGCCGCCAGGCGCTCCTGGCTGACGCCGCGCGGAGCCGTGATCGGCAGCAGCGCGGCCTGCTGCTGGCAGTCGCTATAGTCGCGCTGCTTGTGATGGGCGCGGTCGCGGCGGTCTGGCTAGTGGCTGCCTGGGCGAAGTGAGGCTGCATGGCATCGAAACCAGACTATACGGTGCAGTTGCCGGTGTACGCCGGCCCGCTCGACCTGCTGCTCCAGCTCATCGAGCGTGATGAGCTCGACATCACCCGCGTCGCGCTGGCCCAGGTCACCGACCAATTCCTGGGCTACCTTAAAGTCCTCGAGCAGCTCGACCTGGGCGATATTGCCGACTTCCTCGTGATTGCGGCCCGCCTGATCCTCATCAAGAGCGAGGCGCTGCTGCCGCGGCCGGTGGAACGGCAGCCCGGAGAAGAAGATCTTGGCGACGAGCTCGCGCGCCAGTTGATTGCGTACAAGCGCTACAAGCAGATCGCCCTGCTGCTGCACGAGCGCGAGGCAGCCGGCCTGCGCACATACCTTCGACTGGCGCCGCCGCCCAAGGTCGAGGCCCAGCTCGACCTGAGCGGTGTCACCCCGCTGCACCTGCTGGACGCGGTGCGCCGCGCTCTGGCCCTCAACCCTGAAAAGCCGGCGCTGGGCACCGTGGTGGCGCCGCCCACGGTGACCATCCGCGACCAAATCCGCCTGATTGCGCACGCGCTGCGGAGCGGCGGCGGGCGCGGCAGCTTTCAGGCCATGCTGGCCCAGGCGCGCAGCCGGATGGAGGTGGTGGTGACGTTTCTGGCCGTCCTGGAGCTGATCAAGCGCCGGAAGATCGAGGCCCGCCAGGAGAAGCCCTTTGGGGACATCCTGCTGCTGGCCGTCAGCGAATGGAAGGAAGACGACCTGGCCGAGCTGGAGTTCGAATGAGCGGCTTGCCGCGGCGCCTCAGCACAGCGGCGCCCGGTTGATGGCAGCCGCTCTGCGCCAGCCCCAGCTCGCCAAAACCCCGAGCAGCGCTCCCAGGGTATCGATGGCCACGTCGGTTGGCATGGCCGTGCGTCCGGCCACAAAGGATTGATGAAACTCGTCGGTAGCGCCGTATAGGCCGGCGCACAGCACCGCCCGCGCCGCTTGCCAGAAGGTGGGCTTGCCGCCATTGGCCAGGCCGTGCTGCCAGGCCAGCGCCAACGCGCCATAGATCAGCAGGTGGCCAGCCTTCTTGAGGTTCCAATCCCACGAGCCAAAGTCAGGCACGAGCGCCTTGGGCTGCGCTGAGACCACGAAAATTAGCGCCATGCACGCCACTGCCGGCCCCCAGCGCCAGAAAAGCTTCGCCACGCGTTTTGGTTCCAAAGCAAACTAGGCCTTTTGGTTGAGAGGTATCTGGACGCCGCCCCGCTAGTCTACCACGGGAACGGCCCGCCTGGCGCCTGGCTGAGTTGACCGGCGCCTCCACACAGCAGCCGCCAAGCCGGCTCAATTGCCTCTTGCATCGCGGCCAATCTTGTTGTATAAACAGGTTGCGAACAGATGTTCTGATACCTGGTCACTCCAAGGTACCGCTGCGCGCCTCGGCGCGAACCCCGAAGCGCGGCGCCCCAGAAACCCCTGGCTCATCTGTTCATTCTTGAACCGCTGACTTGGAGGCAAGCATGTCACCCAACTTCATCGACGATATTGATATTGTTGACCAAACCACCATTGAGGCCACCGGTCCTTTGTACCCGGTTGCTCAGTGGCTCCACGGCGATCCTAAGCTCGCCGCGGCGGGCGGGGTCGCCCACACGGGCGGCGTAATCCTGCCGGCTAAATATCTGGACGACAGCATTGCCCCGGCCCCCGGCTGGAGCCGCACCACCGTAGGGTTTTCCAGCGGCAAGTCGGAAGCGGTGCTGGCCGCGCACAAGCCGCGCCTGGCCGTCATCCGCACCCGGTTCCGCTGGTTTGTCGTCTACAACGGCGTCACCACCTACTACCCGCGCCCTGGCTACGTGGCGGATTCAGGCATGCGCGGCCACGTGCAGGCGCTGTGCGGCGTGCACGGCTTCGACTTCCCCATCGTCGTCACCTTCAAAGGCAAAGCCTCGCAGGAGTTCGAGCGCCTGCTGCGCGAGTTCTCGCAGAAGGCGCAAGAGGCGGCCTACCGCCTCGCCCGCGAGAAAGAGCGCGCCGCGGCCGCCCGCGTCGCGCCCAACAGCCAGAACCGCTTTCCTCGGTTTGCGTTCTACATGCGCCTCGTGCCGGGACCGCACGTCAAGGTCGGCCAGAAGGGGCAGGAGTCCATCATCACGCCCCCAGTGCTTGAGATGCCGAGCGTCGTCTCGGAGGAGTACCTGAGTAAAGTCTACGTCGGCCGCGATCGGCTGCAGGAGTTCCAGCAGGCTTACCACGAGGCCACCGAGTGGGGCGCCGCCTGGGATCGCCCAGGCGCCGAGGAAACCCTGGACGACCACGACGTTGAGCCCGCTGCCGCCGAGCTCGGCTAAGGTCCGCCGAGGCCGGCCCGCGGCCGAAAGCCATCAACCTCCCCGAAGCGCGCTCCCTGGCCAGGCGCCGGCCTCTGGCGCCGCTTGTGCACGGACTTGATCCCTAGATTGTGTGGGCTGTATGGAACAGGTTGCCGGCAGCGTAACGCGGCTGGTGTTCCGCAATCCAGAGACGACGTATACGATCTTGCGGCTGGCGCCCGATCGTGAGCCTCGCCTCAAGATCACCGCACCGCTGATCAGCGCCGCCAGCCGAGCCGACGCGGAGTCGGGCAATGGCTCGGCCGACACCCGCCCTCGGCAAACCAGCTTTATCGAAGACGACTTGCTGCCCAAGATCATCACGGTCGTGGGCGACTTCGCCTCCGTTGAGGTCGGGCAGCAGCTCTGGGTAGCGGGCGAATGGACCGAGCACCCCTTGCATGGCCGCCAGTTCCGAGCCGACCGCTGGAAAGTGCAGCTGCCGACGACCCTGAGCGGGATGCACGCCTACCTGGCCAGCGGCCTGATGCGCGGCATCGGCCCCAGCCTGGCGGCGGCCATCCTCGAAACGTTTGGCGAGCAGACCTTCGACGTCATCGCCCAGGCTCCCCAGCGCCTGCTGGACGTCCCAGGCATCGGCCTCAGCCGCGTCGACCTCATCCGCAAGGTTTGGGCCGAGCAGGCGGAAGTGCGCAGTCTGATGGTCTTTCTCCAGGGCCAGGGCCTGCCGCCAAACCTGGCCCTCAAGATCCACAAAGCACTGGGGCCATCGGCCGGTCACGTCGTTCAGACTGAGCCTTATCGGCTGGTGAAAGTTGGCGGCGTCGGCTTCCGGAGCGCCGATCGCATCGCCGCGCAATTGGGGGTTTCGCGGGAGGCGCCAGACCGGCTCGCCGCCGGGCTGCGGCACGCCCTGGAAACCTTTGCCGAGCAGGGGCACAGCTACATGCCGCGTGAAATGCTGGTCGAGGCTGCTGCCCAACTGCTGGACGTCCCGAGCGCACCGCTGGACGAGATGGTGGAGACCCTGGCCGCTAGCGGCGAAGAGTTGATCATCGAGACAGGGCTGGGGTTGGAGAACAACCCAGTGTATCTGGCCCCGCTGCACCGGGCCGAGGCCGAGGCAGCGGTCCGCCTGCGGGCGCTGGCACACCATCCCAACTCGGCGCTCGCGGCCCTGCGCGCGGAGCTGACCGAGGCGCAGATCCATTGGGCCGCGTCGATGGCTGGGCAGTCAGACCTGTCGGCCGAGCAGCGCCTGGCCATCCGGCGGGCTGTCGACCACCGCCTGAGCGTGATCACAGGCGGGCCGGGCACCGGCAAGACGATCTGCCTGCGGTCGCTGGTGGCCCTGCTCGAGTTGTATCGTTTCCGGGTCGCGCTAGTCGCCCCGACCGGCCGGGCCGCCCGGCGCATGGCAGAAGCCACCGGCCACCCGGCCTGGACCATTCACCGCCTGCTGAAGTACAGCGGCGATGAGTTTTCCAGCGACGTCATCCAGGCCGACGTGGTTGTGGTCGATGAGGCCAGCATGTTGGATCTGGTCCTGGCGCGCCAGCTGTTGGCTGCGCTGCAGCCTGGCACGCACCTGGTCTTGGTCGGCGATGTGGACCAATTGCCGGCGGTTGGCCCTGGCATGGTGCTACGGGACGTGATTGCCTCGGGCCTGGCGGCCGTGACCCGGCTGACGCGCATCTTCCGCCAGGCGCAGAGCAGCCTGATCGTCACCAATGCGCACCGCATCAACCAGGGCCTGAGGCCGCTCACGCCGCAGCGCGACTGCGACTTCTACGTGTTCAGCGCCAAGAACGCCCTGGAGGCGGCCGACCTGGTCGTCGACATTGCCTGCCAGCGCATTCCGGAGCAGTTCGGGAATAACCTGGGCCTATCCGACCCGCTGCGCGATGTGCAGGTGCTCGCGCCGATGTACAAGGGCCGGGCCGGGATCGACAAGCTCAACGCCCGCTTGCAGGCTGTGCTCAATCCACCCACCCGGCACAAGGCGGAGCGCGTCCTGCCGCGCTGCACCTTCCGCGTGGGTGACAAGGTCATGATCACGCGCAATGATTACGAGCGCGAGGTCTCGAACGGCGAGATCGGCTACGTGATCGAGATCGACGAAAACGACCAGGCGTTGCGCCTCGACTGCGACGGGCGAATCGTTGCCTACGACTGGCTGGAAACGGAAGACCTGGCGCATGCCTACGCCGTCAGTATTCACAAGGCGCAGGGTTCCGAATATCCAGCCGTCGTCATTCCGCTGCTGACCGAGCACGCCATCATGCTCTATCGCCAACTGCTGTACACGGCCGTGACGCGCGCTCGGCGGCTGTGCGTCCTGGTTGGCTCGCGACGCGCCGTCGAAGTGGCGCTGGCTACTAACCGCGGCCCCAATCGTTATTCGGCCCTGGGCGCCCGGCTGGTCTCCCCGACCGCGCCGGAAGGCGAGTAATCAGCGGCGCGCCCGGGCGCCGGCGCTGTCCACGCGGTCCAAGACCGGCCCGGCGCCGGGCAGGCTGAGGGCGTTCCTCTAGTTCAACATCGGCTCAGGATGGTCGACGGTGAGGTTCAACCAGGCGCCGCCCGCGGTCAGCGCCGCCTCTTGGGCGCGCACTTCCAAGGCATGGCCGCGCAGGCACAACAGGCCGCCAAGGCCGATGTGGGTTGGCTCTTCCACCGAGCGGTCGCGTTCAAAATAGACACACTGGCCCGGGGAAAAGGGCTCAGGAACAACCGTATGCTGGGTGCGACGGTGCGAGCATTCGGCCAATGTAAGCTGATTTGACTGCGGGACTGGTGCTGACTCAACCGTAGGCGCGGGGGCCTGCGCGCATTTTCTGGCGATCGGGACGCGGGTTTCAGCGGTTGGCGCGCAGCACGGCGCGCGCGGCGTGGTAGCCGCACATGCCGTGCACGCCGCCGCCGGGTGGCGTGGCCGAGGAACAGAGGTAGATCGCGGGGTTGGGTGTGGAATAGGGCACAGCGCGCAGCACGGGGCGGCTGTAGAGTTGCCGCCAATCCTGCACGCCGCCGTTGATATCGCCCCCAAGGTAATTGGCATTGTAGGCCTCGAGCGCGACGGTATTCTTTACGCTGCACGCCAGGATACGGTCGCGGAAGCCGGGGGCAAACCGTTCCACCTGCGCCGTGATCTGCTCGGTTCGATCAAGGGTGGAACCATGTGGCACGTGGCAGTAGGCCCAGGCCGTCTGGCCCCCGGAGGGCGCCCGGCTCGGGTCGAACAGCGAGGTCTGCGCGAGCAGCACAAACGGGCGGTCCACGTGCTCGCCGCGCCAGGCAGCCTTTTCCGATGCGGCGATTTCGTCATAGGACCCGCCCAGGTGCAGCGTGGCGGTCCGCGCGCAGGTCGGATCACGCCAGGGAATGGGGCCGTCGAGCGCCCAATCCACCTTGAAGACTCCCAGGCCGTAGCGATAGGCCAGAAGCTTGCGCACATAGCGGGCGGGGAGCTTGTGACCGGCTAACCGCGCTAACTGTCGCGGCGTTACATCGAACAGCATGTGGCGCGCTGGAGGCAGCTCGTCTATGCTTTGAACAGGGGCGGCCACGACGATCTCGCCTCCGAGCTGGCGCAGATAGGCCGCCAGCGCGGCAGCGATGTGCTGCGAGCCGCCGCGGGCTATCGGCCAGCCCACGGCATGCCCCCAGCCCCCGATCAAGAGGCCAAAGGCGGCGGTCAGCGGCGCGTCGAGCGGGAGCATCGAATGCGCCGCGTGGCCGGCGAACAGGGCCGGCGCCCGCCGGCCAGTGAAGCGCCAGCGCACAAAGAAGTCCGCCGGCCACACGGCATTCAGGCCGAAGCGGGCCAACAGCAATGGATGGCGAGGCGGCAGGGGCAGCGGACCGAGCAGATCATCGGCCAGCGCCGGCCAATGGTCGACGATCAGCCGCATCCGCCGCCGGTAGCCGCCTGCGTCTGGGCCGAGCGTCTCGGCCGTGGCCTCGACCGAGCGCTCGACGAGGACAGCCGGACTATCGTCCAGGGGATGCGCCACGGCCACGGGGGGAACGACCCACTCCAGGCCGTGATCGGCCAACGGGATCTGCCGAAAAAATGGAGAGATCTGCGCCAGCGGATGGATCGTCGAGCAGATGTCGTGGACGTAGCCCGGCAGGGTCAGCTCAGCCGAACGCGTCCCGCCGCCGACAGCCGTGTGCGCCTCTCGCACCAGCACTGTTCGGCCGGCGCGCGCCAGGGTAATGGCGGCCGCCAAGCCATTCGGGCCAGCGCCAACCACGATAGCGTCATAGGCGTGGCGCGCGGGCATGCTTGCGCCTGAGGTGCCGCGACAGCCAGCGCCAGGCCTAACAGCGCGTTGGGAAGCGGAGTGTCCATCGCGCGCTGCGGATGCCCTGCCCCGCGGCCGGCCCCTACTCAACCGTCACGCTCTTCGCCAGGTTGCGCGGCTGGTCGACGTCGCAGCCGCGCAGCACGGCAATGTGGTAGGCCAGCAGCTGCAGGGGGACCACGTTGACCACGGGCTGCAGCAGCTCGGGCGCGGCCGGCACCCACAGCACGCGGTCGGCCCTGCTGGCAATCAGCGTGTCGCCCTCCGTGGCGAGCGCCACGACCAGCCCGCCGCGCGCCTTGGCCTGTTCCACCTGGCTCAGCATTTTATCGTAGATCACGCCGCGCGTGGCAATCGCCAGCACGGGCATTTCGCGGTCGATCAGCGCGATTGGCCCATGCTTCATCTCGCCGCCGGCGTAGCCCTCGGCATGGATATACGAGATCTCCTTGAGCTTGAGCGCGCCTTCGTAGGCGATCGGCACGTTCGGGCCGCGTCCCAGGTATAGGAAGTGGCGGGTATGCATCAGCTCGCGTGCCAACGGTTCAATCTCGGCCCCGCGCTCGAGGGCGCGGCCCACCAGGTCAGGCAGACGGGCCAGGTCATCCACGGCCTGCCGCAGGGCGGCGCCGGTCAGCGTGCCGCGCAACTCGCCCAGCAGGCAGGCCAGCAGATACTGGTCCACGATCGAGGTGGTGAAGGCCTTGGTCGAGGCCACGCCGATTTCGGGCCCGGCCTGCATCGTGATCGTGCCGTCGGCTACCCGCATGGCTTGCGAACCCACCGCGTTGACGATACTCCAGAGCACCGCGCCCTTCTGCCGCGCTTCTTCCATCGCTGCCAGAGTGTCCACCGTCTCACCCGATTGGGTCAGCGCCAGCACGGCCGTATCGGGACCAACGAGCGGATCACGGTAACGGAACTCCGAGGCGATGTCCACCTCGACCGGCAAGCGCGCCAGCCGCTCGACCAGGGCACGGCCGACCTGGCCCGAGTAGGCCGAGGTGCCGCAAGCCACGATCACCAGCTTCTGCAGGCGGTTCGCCAGTCCGGCCGTTAGGTTCAACTCGGGCAGCCTGACGCGGCCGGCCTCAAAGTCAGCGCGGCCGCGGATGGTGTCCGTCACGGCTCGGGCCTGCTCGTAGATCTCCTTGAGCATGAAGTGCTTGTATTCGCCCTTCTCGGCGGCCACGGGGTCCCAGGCGATGCTGTGCACGTCGGGCACAATCGGTTCGCCAGCCAGGGTCTGCACCTGGTAGCCATTGCGCGTCACCACCGCCATCTGCCGGCTCTCCAGGAAGACCATCTGGCGCGTGTGTTCCAGGATGGCGGGAATGTCGCTGGCGACGAACATCTCGCCTTGCCCCAGGCCCAGAGTGACGCCGCCGGCATTTCCGATCCGGGCCGCGACCAGTTTGTCAGGCTCACGCGAGCTCAGCACGACCAGCCCATGCGCGCCCTGCAGGTGGGCGAGCGTCAGCCGGACGGCCTCGGGCAGCCCGATCCCGCCAGACAGGTAGCGCTCTACCAGGTGGGCGATTACCTCGGTATCGGTCTCTGAATTGAAGACGCTGCCTTCCGCCGCCAGCTCGGCACGCAAGTCCTGATAGTTCTCCACGATGCCATTGTGCACGACCACCACGTCGCCCGTCATGCCCACGTGTGGATGCGCGTTGCGGGCCGATGGCGCGCCGTGCGTGGCCCACCGGGTGTGGCCAATGCCGATCTGTCCGTGTACCGGCTGGTCCGCCAGCAGCCGCTCCAGGTTGCTGAGCTTGCCCACATCGCGGCGGACGACCAGCTGGTGGGCGGGTGGGGGGGCTGTTGCCTCGCCATCGCGCGACGCCGCCGCGGCGCGGCCGCCAGCCGTCACGACGGCCAGCCCAGCCGAGTCATAACCGCGGTATTCCAGCCGGCGCAGCCCTTCCAGAATCAGAGGCGCGGCGTCACGCGCGCCCACGTATCCGACAATGCCGCACATGGTGTTAGCCTCCCGGCGAAGCCGCCAGAGTGGGCCAGGCGCACGGCTGGATGGTCACCCCCGCCCGATGGCGCTGGGGTAGGTTGCCACGACCGCCGCGCCTGGCGAATCAGATTGTTTGTCGTCTGCTGCCCCAGGGATGGTGCGCAGCCAGCGCGCTGCCGGCGACCCGCTTGGGCCGGCGGGAAATCGCGCGCTGCCGACTTGCCCTGGTTGTTCCACTGCGCGCTCGTTCGTCCCCGGTCGCCCGGAGGGTTAGTACAGCGCGCTTCTCTGGGGGAAAAGTTGAGGGCTGTGGCTGCCCTCGGCGGCTTCCGCTGATACCTCGCTTTTCCTGGCAGCTGCCAGTTAGCACTGCCCCACGGCAGGAACCGCCTCCTCGTCACCTGGCGCCCAATTGCGCGGCAGCCAGGCCATGCGCTTGCTTTCCCCGTTGAGTGTGAGTGGCCCTTCCTTTCAGCGCCGGTTGGCGCCCAGGATAGATGTCCGCCGTGGCTCCTGCGAGCGCCCCAAGTTTATATCGGGCAGGCCGGCGCGGTCAAGCATCTGGGCTCCCCGCGGCGTTAGAGATACTTCTCCACGGCCCAGCCGCCGGCCCGCATGACTTCCGGCGAGATGGCATCCGCATCGGGATCAATGCGCAGCGGGTTGGCGCCGGCGAGCGCATCCAGCACATCTCCCATCGCGTCAGCCAAATACACGGGCCGGCGCAAGCCCTGCGCGATGGTCAGGGGCGACACATCGTCCAGGCTAATGCCCTGGGGGTGATCGAACATCACCCGCGGCAGCACCACAAACTCGCCCAGCTGCTGGCCGCCCAGTTGGGCCAACACCTCCGCGCCCATCAGCAGGCCGGCAACGGTGATGGTGGGCCCCAAGCGCTCGTTCGTCACGCCCACCACCCTCAGGCGCGCGCCGGTCAGGCGATTGAACTCATCGGTCACGCGGCGCAGGCTGGGCTCGAACAGGGTTCCCGTCACGAGCGTCGCCGGCCGGCGCGCCAATCGAGCTCGCCGCGGCCGGCCAACGGAGGCCGCCGAGCGCTTCCGGGCGGCAGCAGCCGCGGGCGGCGACCCGCCTGGCCGGCCGCGGATTTCGCGTTTCACCTTGCGCCAATCGTCCAGGAAGGCCCGCACCATGCCCAGGCCATTCTCCGTCAAATCCAGGCCGTCGTAGCAGCGGCGCGGGGGCACGCTGCGCCGGGTCACGAGAAACCACTCGTCGGTGGCATACACGAAGCGCACGCCCCAGCGTTGGACGAACTCAGCTTGCCAGCGCTCGACCGTCGCTAACACCGCCGTGGCCTCTTCCGGCGTGTGTGGCCGGAATCCGTATTTATGGTGGCGCGTCAGCCCCACGGGCGCCACGCTGACCGATCGGACGGCCGGGTAGAACCCCGCCAGATCGCGGATGGATTTCTCCATCCAGGGGCCGTCGTTGAGGCCAGGCGTGATCACGAGCTGCGTGTGCATCTCAATCCCGCGCGCGGCGAGCCAGCGCAGCTGGGCAAGGATGTCGGGGGCAGCGAGGTTGGCCAGGCAGGCGCGGCGATTGGCCAGGTCGGTCGAGTGAACCGAGACATAGAGCGGTGAGAGGTGCTGCGTTTCGATCCGCGACCAGTCGCGGTCGCTCAAGTTGGTCAGGGTGACAAAGTGCCCATACAGGAATGAATAGCGGTAGTCGTCGTCCTTGATGTAGAGCGTCCGGCGCATCCGCGGCGCCGTCTGCAGAACAAAGCAGAACGGGCACAGGTTGTTGCAGCGCCGAATGTCGATGTCAAAGGTGGGGTGCGCAAACTCGAGGCCCAGCGGCTGGCCGGGCCGACGCGGGCCGCGAACCGTTTGGCGAGCACCGTCACGCACGAAGTCCAGCGCCACCACGTCCTCGGCCGCATAGAACTGCACATCAATGACATCTTCGACAGGCTGGCCATTCACGGCCAGCAGCGCATCGCCAGGCCGCAGCCCCAGGCCGGCCGCCAGCGTATCAGGCGCAACCGCCTGGACCAGGCCAGAATGGCGTTGGGGGGCAGGTCCGGGAAGCGTCACGCGACGGCCTCAAGCACAGGTGAGCACGATCTTGCCGAACTGCTTGCCCTGTGCCAGCCGCTCAAAGGCGTGGCAGCCGTCTTCCAGCGGCCACACGGAGTCAATGACGGGACGGATGTGGTGCTCGCTGACGAGCGCCAGCATTCTGGCGAAGTCGGCTGGGCTGCCCATGGTGGAACCGAGCAGCGAGAGTTGATGCCAGAACAACAGGTGCAGATCGATGTTAGACCGCGTGTCGACCGTGCGGCCGAACGTCACCAGCCGCCCGCCCAGCCGCAGGGCTTCCAGGCTGCGGGCGAAGTAGTCGCCCCCCAGGCTTTCGACCACCACATCGACACCTGCCCCGCCCGTCCAATCCCGCGCGGCGGCCGCCCAATCCACTGTCCGCGAGTTGACGCCAAGCTCAGCCCCCAGGGCCTGAGCGCGCGCCAGCTTGTCGTTGGAGGTCGAGGTGACCATCACCCGCGCGCCGAGGGCGCGCGCAAACTGGAGGGCAAACAAAGCCACGCCTCCGCCAATCCCATGCACCAGCACGGTTTCGCCCGCGCCGACACGCGCGCGCGCGGCCAGCGCGCGGTAGGCGGTCAGCCCCGCCAGGGGCAGCGCCGACGCCTCTTCGAAACTCAGGTGCGGCGGCTTGGCGAAGACACACTCGGCGGGCAGCGCAATCGCCTCGGCCAGCGTGCCGTCGCGCGGCCAACCCAGGATGGACCAGCCCGCGCCATAGGTATCCTGGCGATCGCCCCACTGGAGGGAGGGGTTCAGAAGCACCTCGGCGCCCGGCGTCCAGCCGGTGACGCCTGCCCCAACGGCCGCCACCACGCCCGCGCCATCCGACCCCAGGATGCAGGCGCGCTCCGGCTCGAAGTTGAACATGTGCAGGTCGCGGTGATTAAGCGCCGCCGCCCGCAGCCGCACGAGCACCTCGCCAGACGCCGGCTCAGGCATGGGCACGTCGGCCAGGCGCAAATCGTCGGGAGTGACCAGGCTGGCCAGCAGCAACGCTTTCATCGGCCTTACAGCAGCTCAATCGTCTCGGTGCTTGCCCGCGCCAGGCTGGTGTAATACCCGCGGCGCTCCGCGGGCAGCAAGGCCGCCAATTGGTACATGGCCTCTTCGGTCATCAGGCGCAAGCGCTCGCGCTGCAGCCGCCCGGTGGCGGGCTTGTAGCGGAATGGCCGCCCGAGACGAAACCAGGCGCCGGGCTTGCGCGCATTCCAGGGGCCCAGCCAAGTCGGGTAGCCGGGGGTGCCTTCGATCGCGACCGGGAGGATGGGCGCGCCGCTCTTGTGGCCGATATAGGCGACGCCCTCGCGGGCCGGACCCAGCGCCGGGTGGCGCGTGGCCTCCGGCGCAATCAGCAGCAACTCACCGGCCGCCAGCACCTGCAGCGCTCGTTCCAGGGCGCGGCGATCGAGCTCTTCGCGATGGACCGGGATGACGTCCCACAACTTGGGAAATATGCCCCAGATCGGGATCCGGTAGACTTCCGCCTTGGCCAGGGGAACGGCGTTGCGCGGCAGATTGCCCAGGACCACAATCGGATCGATGAAGGCGATGTGATTGATCATCAGGATCGCCGGGCCGGTCGCAGGCAGGTATTCCAGGCCGCTCAGGCGGGCGCGGTCGACGCGCGCCAAGAAGCGCCAACCGATGTTGTCGATCATCCAGCGCAGCACGCGCCGCCGCGGCTCGAGCCGGGCGTGGTCATAGCCCGCGCGCCGGGCCTGCTGGGGGAAGGCCCTTGCCAACTCATCGTTTGCCATACGTGTTATCTTACTACAAGCTGACCCCTCTAGGCCGAGCGCGCTCCCAACCCAGACATCGATCTCCGCGCCGGCCGGCGGCCCGCCGGCCGGCCAGACCGCCCTAATCCAGTGGGTCGCTCCGTTAAGGAGAACGCCGATGGGCTGAGCCGCGCTGGTCATCGATGACGGCGGCGCTGAGCGCTGCCAGGCGATCCAGAGCGAGCCAGAAGCTATCCGGCGGGTTCATCGGGGCGTGGCTCGCCAGCGTAGACGCCGCGATACTCGGCCGGTAGCAGCGCCGCGATGCGGCGCATGATCTCGTCGGCCGCGGCGCGGCGCGGGAGGCCGGCCGGCAAGTGATAGGAGGGGCCAAAGGTCAGGGTAACTCGCGGCCGGCGCAGCCGGCGCCAGGCGGGCAGCACATCTCGCCAGGCTGTGCCGGTGATGGCCACGGGCAGAATGGCGGCGGCGGCCCGCAGCGCCAGGAAGGCCGGGCCGGTCTTGCCGGCCTCCAGCGCCCCAGACAGGCTCTCGCGGCCTTCAGGCGCAATCAGCAGCGCCCCGCCTCCTTCCAGCACGCCCAGCAGGAGTTTGAGCGTGGCCCGATCGGGTTCGCCCCGCCGCAGCGGGATCATGCCATACCCGCGGACCAGCGCGCCGAGCACAGGCCAGCGCATGATCTCGGCCTTGCCGGCAATCGTTAACGGCCGTTCTACATATCCCAGGCAGAGCACGGGATCAGCCCCGCCGAGATGGTTCATCGTCACTAGCAGAGGGCCTGCCGGAGGCACGTGATCCTGACCGTGGACGGTCAACCGGATTAGCAGGCGAGCCAGGCAGCGGGCCAGGCCGCCAAAGAAGCGAGCGCGGCGAGCGGATGGCTTGAGAGCAGGCTTGAGCGTCATGCGGCCAGCCGCTGGCGCTAGCCGGCCACGACCAGCGCCTCGACGGCCGCAATCACATCGTCAATCGTCATATCGGTCGTGTCCAGAGTGACGGCATCGCCCGCCGAGCGCAGCGGGGCAATCGCCCGCGACGAGTCGATCCGGTCGCGCTCGCGGAGATTGTCGAGGATGTCGGCGAAAGGCCGCGTTTCGCCGCGGGCCAGCACCTCCTCGTAGCGCCGCCGGGCACGCGTCTCGACCGACGCCGTGAGGAAGACCTTCAGGTCGGCCTCGGGCAGGATAACGGTTCCCACGTCGCGGCCCACCATGACCACCCGGCCGCGCAAGCCCACGCGCCGCATTTGCTCAGTCAGGATCTGCCGCACCGCGCTGATCGCGGCCACGAGCGAAACGCTGGCCTCCACCTCTCGACCGCGGATGGCCCAGGTGATGTCCTCGGCCGCCGGCGCGGCGCCAGCAGCCGTGTCACCGGCGGGGGCGGCCTGCGCCAACACTGTGCAGTCGCGGCCGTCGGCCACGGTGGGCGCCAGAACGTCAATACGCACGCGCCGGGCCAGGGCGGTGACCGCGCGCGGGTCGTCAGCGCGGTCAAGCTGCCGCAGGGCCAGATAGGTCACGGCGCGGTACATCACGCCCGTGTCGAAAAACAGATAACCCAGCTTGTCGGCCAGGCGCTTGCCGATCGAAGACTTGCCCGAGGCCACTGGACCGTCAATCGCAATCAACGATGGAGGCATCTCGCCACGGTGGTCAGACGTTGGTAGGCAGGGATCGGCGGCAGCAGGGGCGTGGTCAGACGGCGGACTGCCCGCCTCCAACCGCTAGTTCCCTGTGCTCTGCAGCTGCGCCAGATCCTGGCGCACCCACAGCACCACCGGTTCGGTTACGATCGTCCGCGCCTGGCGGTAGGCCAGCCAGACTATCCATTCAGGACCGGTTTGGTCTGGGGTCCAGCGCGACCGCAGGTCGAAGTCCTGGCCAACGTACGTTGAGCCCAGCGTTGGGTTTTCCTGGTCAGCCAGCGGCGCAATGACCACCGGGCTCGTCACGACCGGGTCGAGCCGATCCACGAAGCTGGCATGTGGAAAGTCGCGCAGCGCCCAGGCCAGCAAGCCGGTTTCTGATGCCTGCACGGTGACGTCGATGTCGCGCGGGTGGGCGCCTGAGTAATTGGACACGTTTTCCAGGGTTGCGACCAGGAGGGACACCTCCGGGGAGGCTGGCTCCGCCCACCACAACTCTGCTGGGCTGCCCGGCTGGCGCTGGGTCACCCCCCAGCCGGCCGCCAGCGTCATGGCAAACAGCAGCCCGCTCAGCGCCGTGACCAGGCCGAGTTGGGCCGCTCTTTCAGACCAGCCCAGGGCAACCAGATAGCCAATCACAAACGCCAGCGCGACCGCCAGCGCCGCGATGCCCAACTGCGCCAGCGATGGAACCCGAAGCGTTTGTCCAAAGATCTGCAGCTGGTAGGCTGCAAAGCTGCCGGTGCGGGCGGTCTCGGCCAGCGCGGCCAGGTTGAGGAGCGCAAAGCCCAGCAGCGCCGCGGTCACGCCAGCCTGCACCAGGGCCAACGGTAACTCGCTCGGGGCCCAGACCGCCTGCAGCAGCTCGAACAAGGCATACCCGGCGAGGAGGGCCAACGGCGCCGCCACCCACGCCACGTCGATCACCTGCCGGTTGCCGTACACCAGCAGCAAGGCCAAAGCCACCAAGGCGAACCAGCTCAGGGCTTGGCCCAGCAGGTGGCCCGTGCGGAACGCGCGCGCCGCTCCAATCGCGCCCAGGATAACTACCAGGGGCTCGTCCACCACCAGGAACAGGATGAGTTCAAATGGGAGCCGGCCGGTCTGCGCGGGCACAAAGCCGGCCAGCCCGCCCATCCAGGCGTCCAACAGCGCGCCCAGCCCGGGCAGGTAGACCAATGCCACGGTGGAAACGACAACGGCCGAAAGCCCCACGGCCGCAAAGAACGGGCGCCGCTCCTGCCAGAGACGGGCGGCTGCCGGCCGCAGGCCAGCGGCCACCCGGGGCAGCGTCCAGCGCAGAATCAAACCCGCTCCGCTGAGCGACAACAGACCCAGCACAAAACTGCTGCCTCCGGCGACGCCAAACCCCAGCGCCGCCCCCGCGGCCAACAGCCAGGCGGTGCGACCGCCCTGGAGGAAGCGCCACAGCGCCCCAACTACTATGGCCAGCGCCAACAAGACCAGCAGCGTGCCATCCGCGCTGCGCGACGCAGCCAGCAGGCTGGCGGACACAGCCAACATTCCGCTGGCGGCCAGGGCGGCCGGGCGTCCCAACAGGTCGCGGAAGAGGCTGGGCACCAGCACCAACACAGAGCCCGCCAGCGCCGGACCCAAGCGGGCCGCGGCTTCGCTGGCGCCAAAGATCAGGAAGCTGAAATAGGTGATGAAGAAGTACGCCGGGCTGCTCGGGACGAGCGTCGGGTCGGCGTGGCCGCGCAGTTGCGCCAGCACCGCCAAGGCCTCATGCGCCTCGCCATCGTTGAGCGGGTGCGCGCCCAGATTCAGGAGGCGCAGGCCAAGGGCGGCCAGGAAGATCAGGCCGTACAAGGCGTTCTCAAGGCTCAGGGCAGGGGAGCGGGTCGTCATTGGGCCGGGAGCGGCTTGCGCCGATAGATGGTCAGATTAGGGGTCTCAAACACGCTATCCATGTGCACGTCGAATTTTGGCTCATACACCGGATTATACTGCCTGCGCTCCTGTGTTCCGACGATCACGTATTCGATGCCGAATTCCTCAAGGACTTCGCGGGCCATTTCCCAATCGCGCACCTGGTAGAGCGTTTCGATGCGGCTCGGACGGTCGGCCACTTCGGAGTAGTAATCGCCGCGCCACTGGCCCTCGTGGTTGACCCAGCCCATCACGGTCGGCAGCCCGGTGGCCATGGAAATGCGGCTCTCTTCGATTTGGTAAGCGCCGCCAACGGCCTCCGCAATCACCGGCGCGCCGGCGGCGTTGGCGCGCAGCCATTCGATGGCGGCCCAGTCGTCGGGAAAACGCTGGGCAAAGAAGGCCATGCCGTCAAGGGTTGGCTCCGACGCGAACCCGCCGGTCTTGCTGTACAGGCTGGGCAGCGTATACACCAGGCTGCCGGCCATCGCCAGGCCCATAATGCTGCCCGCCGCCCAGCGTCCGGCTGGCCGCGCATGCTGCAAGATGTGCCAGAGCCCGAAGGCCCCCGCCAGCGCCCACAAGGTCCAGGTCTGAAAGTAAAACTTAAAGAGCGTGTTCATGCGATGGCCGAAGTTGTCGCGCAGGTAGACCCATTCAGGGCCGACGAGCAGCAGCGCACCGGTGACGATCATAGCCAGCGCCATAAGCAGGGCGGGCGATCGCCACACCAGGCCCGCGCGGCCGGCCGGAGGTGGCGGGGCCGAGCGCTGCCGGCGCCAGGGGCGCGCCCGCGCCTCGCGCAGCGCGGCGGCCGGGCTGGCCAGGCGCCTCCCGCTGACGGCCGCCGCGGCCGGTTGTGCCCGCGGCTCAGGCGGCGCGGCCTCCAGGCTAGATTGCGGCTTCAGCACGAGCCGCAGCGTCCCGACCGTCACACCAACACCAAGCCCGGCCACCGCGGCCGGGTAGAGCGTGGCCAGGCTGTCCACCAGCCGGCGGGCCAGGACTAGGCGCATCGCCTGGCCGCGAGTAAGCGGGCTGATAAAGCCGTCGATGAAACTACCCAGGGCCGGGCTCCGCAGCGCCGCCGCCGCCATCACCAGCACGACCAAGACCAGCACCCCGACTAAGCCCAACCCGAACCACAGGGCCGCGTGCCGGTCGAGTACCGGCCCCGCGCGTGCGGCCAACCAGGCGAGGTAGACCGTCACCCCAACCAGCACGGGTCCGAAGAACACCACCGTCTGCTGAAAGCGCGTGGGCCAGATCAGGTTAGGCAAGAGGCCGCCGGCCTGCGACTGGAAGGTGACGTAGAACGGGAAATACAGCGCAACGCTGAGCACCGCCAGCCCGCCGCCCAGCAGCGCCAGCCGCCCCCCATCGGCCGCGAGCGCCACCCAGCCGCGCCGGAGCCCGAGGCCGATTGCCAGGGCCATCACCGTCAGAAACAAATAGATCGGGAAGTCCCAGGTGTTGAGAAAGGCCAGGCCGCCAAGAATAATGCCCGACACGCCCAAGCGAACCAGGGTGGCCGAACGGCGCAGGCTGGCGCGCGCGAACGCAAAGGCCTCGCCACCGGTCTCCTCAGCCTCGTCGGGCAGGCCCGCGCCCCACAGCAACCACTCCAGCGCCAGGCCGATGGCCAACACAACAAAGGGCAGCGCCAGCACGTGCGGGTGCATGTCGCCCAGTATGAAGGAGAAGGACGGCATCTCGTCGATGGCCTCCACCTCCCGGCCCAACAAGCCGCGGTCGTGCAGCACCCGCGCGCCGAAAAACCAATTGCCGCCAACGTCCCAGGTGAAACTGGCTCGGACCGGCGTGGGGTCCTGCGCTTGCTTGAGGTCCAGCCAGTCCCACAGGTTGACCCAACCGGCGCGGACGCGGGGGGTGTCCTGCTCCGGCGGCAGCGGAGATACGGCCT
Source organism: Anaerolineales bacterium (assembly GCA_020845955.1). Lineage (GTDB taxonomy): Bacteria > Chloroflexota > Anaerolineae > Anaerolineales > UBA6663 > JADLEU01. The sequence goes on along the minus strand of JADLEU010000364.1, from coordinate 27,739 downwards.
CGGCGCTGCGCCCGGTGTTGGCCGGGTCTTCAGCGCCAAAATAGTAGCGGACGGCCCACACCCGCGCCTCGGGCCACCAGCCATTGGTGTAGGCCAACTGAACGAGCCCGTAGAAATTGCCGGCGACCAGCACCAGCGCCGGCCCCAGCAGCGCGGGCCAAAAGGCGCGGCGCAGCCGGGCAGACGTGCCGGCGGGCGCCTCAGCCGCCGCACCGTCGCCTGTGCTGACCACTCGCGGCCATGCCAGCGCGATCAGGTTGAGCGTCACCCCCTGCGCGGCGACGGCCGTCAACGCGAACAGCAGGGCCAGGCCTAGATTGAAGGCAACGGCTGAGTTGGTCGCCGTGAGCCGGGCCAGCATGGCGACCAGGACATAGCCGAAGTAGTAGTAGCTGATGGCATGGCCGGACAGCCAGGCATCCTGCGGCGGAAATGCCGGGCTGCGCAGGATGCTGTTGATGAACATGTATTCCATCGGCTTCTCGGTGCCGAAGATGTCGGGGTTGTAAGCGCGGACGAGGGCCATCAGCGTGAAGGCCGCCAAAAACAGAGCCTCCACCGCTAGGACCGTGGCGCGCTGGGCGGCCAGCCAACGGCGCAGCTCCCCAAGGCCCGCCCGCCCGAGCCAGGCGCCCCCCAGCCCGCCGACCAACAGCGCCGCGAACAGGATCCCGGGCACGTCGTTGCGCAACGGGCCCAACGATCCCAGCAGCCAAAAGACGTAGCCGATCAGCAGCAGCCCCAGGGGCCGCGCCAGCGCGTAGCCACGATCGGGCAGGCGCCGAAAGAACTGAAACGCAATCGGCAAGGCCAAGAAGCCCGCCGCCGAAGCGGCCAGGTACCAGGCGAGAAAGGCGACCCAATCAGCAGGCACGAGGGTTATACACGCGGCCAGCGCCTTTCACTGAGCCGCCGGGGGGCCAGTCACCGCAAAGATGGTCACGCCGGGGTTCTGATAGGCGATGCTGAGGTCGCCGCGCGCAACGAGCGCGTTGAACTTGGCCAGCCCGCCGCTGGCGGCATAGTAGGCCTGCTCCATGGGGCCGACGATGACGTACCGCGCGTCATATTTGTGCAGGAAGGCCAACGCTTCTTCCGGCGAGCCGGTCGTGTAGAAGCTCGTAATCTCCGTGCCGCGCTGGGTGATAAACTCGGTCGGGATGGCGGCGTTGTGCTGGCGCGTGTGATAATCCCAGCCCACCACGTCGGGCAGGCCCGTGTTCCAGGTATAACGGCTTGACATCCGGTACAAATCAAACGATTGCGCCTCGACGATCACGGGCGAGCCGCCCACGTTATCCTGCAGCCAGCGGATGGCCTCATGATCGTAGGCCAGCGGCAGGAACGCGTCATGGTCGCAGTACGCGCTCCAGGTCATGTAGTCGAGGCCGTACAGGCTGTGCGGCTGCTCGTCAACCGGCAGGCCGCGATCGTAGGGCAGCGCCATTCCCGCGATGGGACTGCAGCCGCTGCCGGGCTGGGCAATCAGGCCGGGGAAGCGATCGCGGGTCTTAGCCGCGCTGGCCGTGACGGTATAGAGCGCCGCCGCTGCCACCAGCACCGCCAGCAGGCTGGTCCAGGCCGTGCGCCAGCCAGACGGCCAGCGCGGCAGCGCGCTCCAGACCCAGGCCAGGGCCGCCCCGCCGGCCACGCTCAGCAGCACCCACACCTGGATGTAGAACTTGAAGATCGTGTTCATGCGGTCGCCTTCGAGGACGAACACCTCCACGAAGAGCGTCATCGCCAGGGCGGCGCCGATCAAGAAGAGCACGGCCCGTTTGGCCAGCGGCAAGCTGCCGCCTGGCCGGAGCAGCAGCAGCCCAGCCCAGGTCATCAGCGGCAGCGTGATGACGCCGATGGGCACCTCCAGCACAAACCAAGAGACGCCCACGGCGCCAACCAGCGCCAGCGCGCCCAGCACGACCGGCGGCAGCCACTCGCCCGCGCGAGTCAAGACCGTTGCCGGGGTCTCGGCCAGCCAGCGGACGGTCTCCCACCCCAGGAAGCTGACCACGATGAATAGGAACAGCCCGTAGATGTAGAGATAGGCGCTGATCGGCTGGGCGTTGCCCTCGAAGCGCTTTACCTGGCCATAGGCAGCCGCGAACCACTGGTCGAAGGGTTGGTAGCAGGCCAGCGCCAGCCCGGCCAGCAGAGCCACGCGCCAGCCAATGGCAAACAGCGTGGCCCGCGATACTTGGGGAGCGCGCCGCCACTCGCCGGCCGCAACGGCGGCCACACCCAGCGCCAGGAAGAGCGGGTAGTCCCAGGTATTGGTGGCGCGCGGCGCGCCCAGCGCCAGTCCGCCCACCAGCCATACCGCTCCCCACTCCAGCCAGTCCCGGCGCCCCCCGCCCTGCCGCGCGGCCAACAGGTAGCTCAACGCCCATCCCAACGACAGCAGCGTAAAGGGCAGGTCGATCATGTGCGCGTGCAGATCGGCGTACAAGAACGTGAAAAACGGGAACTCCGTGATCTCGTTGCTATTCTCGGGCAGCAGAATGGTCACGATCCGCGTCGCATCCCAATACCAATCCCCGGTGCCCACCGGCAATCGGGTCGCCCCCGTCGCCACACGCCAGAAGCCGTTCAGCGTTCGGCTGACATCATTGTTCCCCAGGAGCGAGCGCTCGACGGTCGCGGGGTCGGCCGCGTCCTGGAACCCGGCCAGGAAGGTGTGAACCTGGGCCAGATTGCCAAGCACCACGACCAGCATGGCCGCGGCGATGCCGGCCAAGTAGGGGTTGGCCCGCGGCAGGCAGGGCGCGCTTACCAGCCGGAGGCCGGCCGCCATCGAAGAGGCGGCGTCGACGGCTTCCGAGGGCGCCGGGCCGAGTTCGCTCACGGCGGCCTCAGCCATCGAGTCCGCCGGCGCCGGCTTCTCCGCCTCCGCAAGCCAGCGTGTGGTGTCTTGCTGCCCGGCGCCATCCGATCCGGCGGCGCGCGCCGGTCCGGCGCTGGGTTCAGCCTCGCGCTTGGCCGCGACCAGGTTGTATGCAACGCTATAGGCCCCGCCGCCCACCAGCGCAAACAAGGTCGGCAGGATCAAGTTGTAGGCGAAGGCCGGCACAATGCCGAGCAGCTTGGTGAGCATCGCCACAATGACAAAGCCATAGTAGTAGTAGTTCAGGGCGTAGCCGGCCAGCCAGGGGTTGTACGGCGGGAAGGACTCGCTCTTCAGGACAGCATTGAAAAACGAAAAGACCATTGGCTTCTCGCCGCCGAAGTTCGGGTGCCACAAGTCTGGGTTGCCCCAGCGCAGCAGCAGGTCGAAGGCGAACAGCGCCAGCGTCAGGCCCTCCGTTACCAGGAGCGCACGCCGGTGGGCGAACACGAAGGCGTTGATCTCGGCTCGCCGCCGGTGATAGACCAGTGCCGAACCGGCCGCCAGCGCCGCGAAGCTCAGCGCGATGGCGCCGCGGTTGAAGGGCAGCACCCGATAGCTGGCCGCCAGCCAGACGAGCCAGGTCGTCACCAGCAGCGCGAACGTTTTGGCCAACGGATAGCCGCGGTCGGGCAAGCCCGAGAAGGCGACAAAGGCCAGCGGGAAGGCCGCCCAGCCCATCAGAAGCACGGCCAGGTACCAGACCAGGACGCCCAGCCACTCGTGGCGGTTGAGCAGCCCGTCGAAATCGAACATCGCGCTCCACGTGCCGCCCGCGCGCAGCTCGGCCAGGCGGTCGGGCGGCAGCCGGAAGAGCGTGGGTGTCCGGGTGGCCTCCCGCGGCCCCTGGTTGACCACGGTGCTGAGGTCGACCGCGTTGAGCACCGCCTCCACCCGAGCCAGGCTGAAATCGGCGCGCTTCTTGAAGATCCAGACAGGCGCGTGGTCGTAGACGCTGAAGGCCTCCTCGGCTGCCAGGGGGTTGTCGTTGAAGGGGTACCAGGCCGGCGGCGGGTTGGGCGGGGCGTGGCCCCAAGCCCAGGTGCCGGCTTCGGAGGAGATCTGCAGCGGGCCGAGCCGGATGGGCGACTGGAATTGCGCGGCGAGCTCGAAGCCCAGGCGGCCGTCGAACAGCGCGCGGTAATACTCCAGAGTCAGCGGATAGCGGTTGGGCAGCCGCGAGGCGCTCCACAAGCCGCGCTGGCTGGGCAGGATGACGAGGTCGGCCTGCGCCAGATTGCTGATGAACATCTGCCGTTTGTTCTCATCGTCGACGCCTCGCACCAGCATCGACAGGCCGCGGTACATCCCCCCAAAGGGATCGCGCCCATCCATGCGAATGGGCAGGGCTTCATCCCACTCCTCGTGAGCAAGGACGGTCGACTGAAACTGCACCGCGGCGCCGGTCGTGGCCCGCAGGAGCAGGTAATAGGTCTGCCCGTTCACCAGCGTCGCCGGGCCCAGAGCGGCCGCGGCCGGCGCGCCGCGCGGGTCGCTGCCCGGCCGCGCAGCCACAAGCTCGGCCGCCGCCAGCGGCTGTTGGCCTTCCGGGTCGCCCGCCAGCACGACCTGCAGGCTGGCGGTGGCGCCAGGGCCAAAGAGCGTGCTGGCGTAGGCGGCCGAAATGCCCGTGAGCGTGCCGGTCACCGGAGCGGAAAATTGCAGCCGGTAAGGCGTTTCAGCGCCAACGGTCAGCCCGTCTGGCACGGAGAGCGGCTCGGAGCGCAGGCCGTCCATCGTCTGGATCTGGAGGTTCAACGGCGCCGGGACGTTTTGAAACACCCAGCGCGTTGCCGTGACCCGCGTGTTGGTGTTGCGGTAGATGCTGGTGAAGCCCCAGGCCCAGACGAGGGTTCCGCCGAGGACGAGCGCGCCCAACAGGACAGCGGCCCGCCGATACCAGGGGCTGGGGCGGCGCGAGGGACTCGTGCGCTGGTCAAAGGCGGCCCCCTCGGCGGCCCGCCCTTGTGGCCCCCGATCCCCTTGGCTCCTCGCCGCTTGCCGCGCCGCGTGATCAGCGCGGCCGAGCTTCCACAGCGCCACGATGGCCCAGGCGGCCAACAGGGCCATGAAGGGATAGATGGGCAGGAAATAGCGAATGGATTTGACCCAGCGCGTGCCCATGAACAGGAAATAGCCGCCAGCCCAGGTCAGCGGGAGAGCGTGCAGTTTCCAGGATACCTCGTCGGCGGGCTGGAAGCTGCGCCAGGCCGCCCACAGCAGCCCCGCCCAGGCCATCAGCCCCAGCGGCAAGCCCATGCCCCAGACCACCATGTTGACGAAGGGAAACACTAGAGCCGGCCGGTCCGTCCACTGCTCCCCAGGCGGGCCGCCACCCTCCCCGCTGGACTCGGCCTGAGCCACCGCCATGCTCGCCAGCCATTCGGGATTGGGATTCAGGGTCAGCAGGGTCGTGTCACCGGTCTCGGCCCGAAAGCTCATGGGTTGGGCCACGCGGAACGTGAACACGGCCACCAGGCCGGCCAACCCCAGCCGCAGGGCCGCCTCACTCAGCAGCCCGCCGCGGTCACGCGCGCCGCGCTGCCAATCGACGGCATAGGCAATCACCGCGGCAACCACGATTTCGGCCGCCAGCGGCGCCAGGTTGATGCGCGACGCCAGCGCCAGGCCAAAGAACAGGCCGAAGAGCCCATACCAGACCAGCGCCGGCGGGCGGCCGGCCGCCGGCCGCGCCGTGCCCGGGTCCGTCGAGGGTCGTCGATCGTCTGTCGCCGCGGCCGGCCCTGGCCCGGTTGCCACCCGAACCGCCGCATACATCGCCAGGGCGGTGAACAGCGTGCCGAAGTTGTCGGCCGTCATGAAGTGCGCCTGCTGGATCTGCATCACCGACAGCGCGCTGAGTGCCGCCGCCATCAGGCCCACGCGGCGGCTGTGCAGCCGCCAACCGATCAGGAAGATCACGCCGAGCGCCAGCGTATCGGCCAGGGCCGATAGGCGCCGGCCCATCAGGCGCAGCTCACCGTAGCCGGTGTTGCCAGTCGCCTCGGCCATCCAGCGGATGATCGTCAGTGGCCATTGGCCCCAGCGCATGCGGTTGTCGGGCATGCGATGCTCCGCGCTCGGCGGCAGCGGCGTGCCGTCCACGTCGTACTTCTGGTAAGGACTCAGCGGCGAAATGCGGGTATTAAAGTACTCACCCAGGGTAGCGGGAATGGCTAGCTGCGTCAGCGTGCCCGTCAGCCCGTATTCGTCAGGGTGCAGATCGGCGTCTTCATTCCAGTTGACCCAACTGAAGCGGAAGACGACGCCGGCGCCGATCAGCAGGATCAGGACGGCGTCGAACGCCAGGCCCAAGAGCCGTGAGCGCTTGATCCCAAGTGGCCGCCGGGCGGCCGGTTCCGAGGCGGGCTCGGCCGGAAGCGGCGGGGCAGCGGCTTCGGCCCCGCTGCCAGCTGGCAGCGGCGAGACAACGGCGCGCGGCCCAATCGCCGCGCCCGTGTCGGCGCCGTTGCCTGCCAGGTTGTCGGCTTGTTCGCCGAGCGTGGGATCAGATCCGGTCATGGACAGAGACGCGCACGACAACAGGAGATGAGTGCCGCCTATTCATAGGGCAGAGTGCCCTCATCCAGATCCTGCGTGCCGGGCACGAAGAACAGCAGGAAATCCTTGTCCGTACCGCGCTGTGATTGGAACAGCGACAGCGTGCCGGTTGGAAAAGCGCTGCGGGCCGCCGCCAGACAGGCATCGCTGCGCGGATTGATGACCAGCAGCAGCGGTCGCGGGTCGCCGCTAAGGCTGGTCAACTCCTCGGCCGGCAGCACCTGCTCCCAGCCGGCCCGCCCGGCATACAACCCAACAGCGCGTGTGTCAGCCCAGTGTGGGTGCAGGCAAATCCAGGCCCGGTCGTAGCTGCCGATCGACTCCGCGAAATCCCGAACGGCCCGGCCGATCTCTGAAGCATTCTGCGCCGAGCCAATGTACTGGGCCGGGTAGCGCCGAAAGTACATTTCCCGGTTGGCCAGTGTCACCATCAGGAGCAGCAGTCCCAGCCCGCCGGCCGCCAGCCAGCGCCCCCGCGCCGAAGGCCACAGCCTGCGTTCGTGCTGCCAGAGCAGCCAGAGCGGATAGGCCGCGATCAGAAATACGACCGGGATAGCGCCGCCCCCGCGCACGACCGACGGGTTCTCCTCCGGGAAGGCCACGCTGAGCGTCGACGGCAGCAGCAGGATTGGAATCGCGAGCAGCAGCAAGCCCGCGATCCGGTCGCGGCGCCAGATCAGCCGCGCCAGCAGAAACACGGCGCCCAGGACAAACAAGGCACCCGTGATGAAGTCGAGGACCGGCTTGCCGGGCAGCGTGTTGACCCAAACGTCGTCGCCCGTGTAGTTGAACATGCGCAGCGCGTTCCAGTTGTTGCTCAGAAAGATCCGCAGCGGCGAGCCATTGATCGCTTGTTCGGCGCCGCTCAGGCGCGAGAACGACCGATACCAGAACAGGTTGTCTGGCTCGGTGGCATAGCGGTACAGCGGCACAAACACGACGAAGGCCGTGGCGAACAGCAAGACCGTGTTGCCCACCAGCGCCCGGCGGGTGATCCCGGCCGGCGGCCACATCAACAGCCAGACGGCCGCGGCCATGATCAGCACCGGCGCCATCCGGATGGTGCTGTACCCATATAGGCCCAGGCCCAGAAACAGGCCGGACAGCAGAAAGTCGTTCCGGCCGCCGCGCCGCGCGCCGCGCAAGAAGAACAGCAGCATCGGCGCCACGAACAGCGGCGTCAGCGGGAAGCGCAGCCCCACCCGGCTGATGGCCGTCGCCCAGAAGCCCACGCCGGCCAGCAGCATCGCCAGCAGCCCTAGCAGGTCGTCTTCCAGTTCGCGGCCCAGCCAAAATAGGAAAGGCAGCATCAGGAAACCGGCCACCGCGCTGGTGATCTTCAGGGTCAGCATGGTCAGGCCGGTTCCCAGCCAGCGGATGACCAGCGCGGCGAAATAGAACTGCAGCGGCTCGCGGCCGGTGTTGCGCTCAAAAAACACCCGGCGCTGTCCGCCGAGCAGGTCGTTGACGTCAAACAGTTTCTCGACGTGGTCCGACGTCATCTCGGGCGGGATGGACGCTAATTGAGCGAATCGGAAATACGCCCCCACGGCCAAGACAGCCAGGAAGGCCATGGCCAGCCACGACAGGCGCAGTTGCAGGCCATCGGGCTGCATCACCGCGGCCGCGCGCCTCTGGACTCGCTTCCAGATCTCGGCTGCCGGCATTGGCCATTCCCACACCGCGCCCAGCCAGGCTGCCACGCTGATGATCCAGGCGATGACCCCGCCCAGGCGAAACTGATTGCCTCCGGCGGCCAGGAAGGCATACACCCCGCCCACCACGCCCACCGCCAGCAGCCACCAGCGAAAGGTCAGCGGCCTCTCCTGGGGCACGGCCAGGGCGCGCGGCGCACCGAGCAACCGGTCGAGAAATAGAGTGCTGGCAAATACAAGGGCGCCCAGCGCCAGCAGCGCCGCGCCCGGCCGCGCGAGTTCGGGACCGTTGATCAGCAGCCCCTGGCCCCAGGCGGCCAGCAGCAGCGCCGAAGGCAGCCACAGGCTCGCCAGGATCTGCCGCCGCCGGGCTCGACTGGCCGCGGCGCTCTCCGCGCTCGTGGTCAGGTCGATGGCCGCGGCCGGCGCCGGCCGCGCGCCCAGGCCCAGTTCGGGCAAATCGAACTCCGGTCCGCGGGCGGGCCGCACCGATAGCCCCCAGAAGCCCAGGCCAATACCGGCGCCCAGGAAAAAGAAGGCCCCCACGGCCTGGCCGCCGGAAGTCAGCAATTGCGCCAGGCCCAACAGCAGGGCCAACCCGGCCAACCCGAAGCGGAAGGCGCGCTGGACGCGTGGGCGCCCCAGCTTAAATCGAAGCCAATCGAGCAGCGAGGGAGTCGGTTGCATGACAGCCACAAACACCGGCGGCTCAGACACCCTGGCCGCCAATCCTGATATTCTACCAGCGGGCTCTAGTTTCTGCGCGCGATGAAGAAAAGATAGGCGCCCTTCGCGGGGCGAGCCTCGGCGAAGAAGGGCCGCAGCAGGCGCTCGGTAATGGCCAGGTTTGCGCGGGTTGGCGCCAATACCCAGCGGCCGGTCAATGCGTGCGCTACAGCGGCCGGCAGGCCCAGGTAGTGGCCCCACTCCAGGGCACGCAGCGCGGCCGGGGAGAAGTAGTACCAGCACTGCTCCAACCGCATGCCAGCCGCCTCGAGCCGCTGCCGCCACACCGGCGGCCCGTCACAGTGGTAGTGGCGCGAAATCCGGTTGAACCAGCGCTGATAGAGCTCGGCCGCGCCGCGCAGCCCAATCCGGCGCAGCCCGGCCGAGAGAGACAGGAACTCAAGGAAGTATTCGCTGGGCACGCAAAAGATGAATTGGGCCCCAGGCCGCAGCACGCGGGCCACCTCGGCCAGCACGGGCTCCACAATTGGAATGTGCTCCAGCACCGAGTTGCTCATGGCGCTGGCGAAGTAGCAGTTGGGGAACGGTAGCCGCCCGCCCTCGGCCTGCGCCAGCAGGGTGTAGGTCGAGCGGCGCAGCCGGCGGGCCTCGCGCAGAGGCGGCGTCCAGGGATCCACGCCGGCCGCCAGGGGCCGGTCAAAGGCCACCGCGGCAAAGTGGGCGTCACCGCAGCCCAGGTCCAGCACCGGCTCGGGCAGCGGCAGATCCTGGTAAAAGCGCGCCTCGACCGCCCGCAGCAGCCCCCGGAACGCCGGGAGGTCCTTCAGGTTGCGCCAGAGCAGATCGTCGCGATCCGTCACGCCTTGCCGCGCTGCTGCTTGCTAGGCCTTGCGCCTGGCCGCCAGCAACTCCGTGAAGATCTGCTCGTACTGCGCGGCCGTGGCTGCCGGCGCAAACTGCGCCGCGATGGGACCGCGCGGCCGCACGTAGTGGCCACGGCGGGCCAGCACGTCGAGGATGGCCTCCGCCAGCGCCGCTGGATCGCGCGGCGGCACGCTGAGGCCCATGCCCGTCATCCGCGTCGGCATCCGCACGCCGGGCAGCGCGCTGGCCACGGTGGGCGTCCCGCTCAGGGCCGCCTCGATCTGCACCAGGCCAAAGGTCTCGGTGTTGTTGATGCTGGGCAGCACGTGCACGTCGCAATTGCTGAAGAACACCGCCATTTGTTCGGCATCCAGCGTGCCCACAAACGTGTAGCGGTCGCGATAGCCGTCGATCAATTGCTCCAGCTTCTGCAGGTAAGCGGCCTCGCCAATCGCCTCGCGCGGCCCGGCGTGCAGAACGCGCGCCCGCGGATAGCGCTCCAGGATGCGCGGCAGCGCCTCCAGCAGGTATTCAACCCCCTTCTCCGCCGCCAGCCGCACGGCTAGGCCGATCACCGGCCCTGAGCCATTGAGATGGTGGCGCTCGCGAAACGCCTGAATGGCCTCGAGGCTTGGGGTCGGCATCTCCACCGGCGGGGGTATGACCGTCACCTTGTCGAGATGCTTCGACAGGTAGCGCGAGTGCCGGGCAAAGTCGTCGGTGTAGGCCACCAGCCGGTCGGCCAGGCGCGCCACCGCGTCGTTGCCCAGGTCTGAGACGGTTTGGGCCAGCCAGTTGATGGGCGAGCGCGGCAGGATCAGGTCCGAATGGTAGGTGACCACCACCGGGCGCCGGAACAGCCGGCCGCGCACCGCCAGCCCGGTCGCGTCCAACTGCGGCAGGTGCAGGCTGAGCACATCGTGGGCCGGGACCAGGCGCGTAGCCTCCCAGCCGATCGTGGGCATGATCACGCCCTTGCTGACGCGCATCAGGACCGGGACGCGGATGATGTCGACCCCGTGCAGGCACTCGCGCCGCGGCAGGGCGCGATCGTATTGCGAGGTCAGCACGGTGACGGCATGGCCGCGAGCGGCCAGCGCGCGCGACAGGCGCTCGGCGTAGATCGTCAGGCCCGAGACGTGCGGGCGGTAGTACGTCAGCGAGACCAGGACTTTCATTGATCGGAAGAGAGCGGCTTAGGCGCCAACGCGCTGCCGTTTGGCCGGGCCGGGCGCACGAAGGCTCGGGCCGAGCGCGCCAGGTGGGCCAGCGTCTCGCCTTCCCGCGCCAGGGCCAGTCCGCCCAAGATCATGGTCAGGACAATCTGCTGCGCATGGAAGATCAGGCCAAAACTCAGGGCGCGGTTGTTGTCGATCCCAAAGACGGCCAGGACCGTCACGATCGTCAACTCAAACACGCCGGCCGAGCCGGGCAGCGACGGCACCGCGGCCGCCAGGGCCACCACCGTCAGCACCACAAACCCCATCACCGGGGTCGCGCCCGGCAGAAACGCCAACAGCGTGAACCAGGCGCCCAGGCCAGCCGCTACCCAGGCCAGGAAGGACCACCCGCCGGCTGCCAGCGCGCGGCGCGGGTCTTGAAAGACCGAGAGGCCGGCCAGGGCCGCTTCCAACCGCGCCGCCCAGCGCTGGGCATGCAGCCCAGGCAGCCGTTCGAGCACCGCCCGGGCCAGGCGCACGACGCGCGCCTGCTGGCGGGCAGTGACGACAAGGCCCGCCAGGGCTGCCACGCCGAGCAGCACCGACGACAGGGCGGCGCTCCGCGCCAGGTCCAAGCCGATCACATACGGCAGAAACGCCAGCAGCAGAACCACGGCCATGATCAAGTCAATGACGCGCTCGACCACCACAGAAGAGAGCGCCTGGTAGGCCGGGATCGAGCTGCCCCGGCTGATCAGGTAGGCGCGGCCGAACTCGCCCAGGCGGAACGGCAGCAGGTTATTGAGCAGGTACCCCTCATTCATCGCGTCATAGACGCGCCGGTACGTGACCTGATGGCCCAGAATGGCACGCCAGCTTAGCGCGCGTAGATACAAGCCCAGCCAAATCAGGCCGATCCCTGGGACGAGATACAGGTAGTTGGCTCCGCGCAGCGCCGCGGCCACGAGCGCCGTGTCTGCGCCGCGGAACGCCAGCGCCAGAGCCAACAGGCTGATGGCCAGGCCCAATAAGATCTGGGCAGCCTTACGCACGGCACCAAACTCTCATAAGCGCGGATTATATCAAGAGTCTATTCGGCTACGCCGGCTTCGTCTGACGACAGCGCGTCGTGCGGCACGCGGATTTCTTCGTGGTAGGAGCGTTCGGTGTTAACACTCCAGACATCGTGGTGCTCGCCCAGCAGGTTGCGCACCGCCAACATGGCGGTCAGCATCGAGTGATCCTGATTGTTGTACTTGTGCAGCCCGTTGCGGCCCACGGTCTGCAGGTTGCTGAAGCCTGCCAGGTAGCTCTTGATGGTCTCCAGATAGCCGGCATAGGTCCCGTTGTAGACCGGGTACGCCTTAGGCTGACGCACCACGGTGCCGTCCATCACGTCTTCGGCTTTCACCAGGCCGATAGCGGCCATTTCGCGCCGGCCCAGTTCGATCAGCGCTGCCTCGCTCATCTGCCAGAGCGGGTCGCCCTCGGTGCAAAAGTACTCCAGCCCCAGAGCCGACCTCTGCGGATCGGGCACCATGTCGGGGCTCCAGTTCTTGAAATTCTGGATCCGGCCCACCTTCACTTTCGGCGAGTGCACGTAGATCCAATTGTCGGGAAAGAGAGTGGGCTGGTTCACGATCAGGATGACGGAGATGAAGTCGCGATAGGTGAGGCCCTGGGCCGCGGCCAGAACCTCGGCCGGCGCGGGGGGGGTTAGCTTGCAGATCAGCTCGGAAATCGGCATGGTGGAGACGAAGGCCGCGCCGGGCACCGTGGCGGTGTGCGCTGGCGCGGCGCCGTTCTCGCCCGGCGAGCGTGGCGTCCGCGTCACCACCTCGGTCACGCGCCCCCCCGCGTGGCGCACCTGGACGACCTCGGCCTCCAGGCACACCTGGCCGCCGTGCTGGTTGACGAATTCAGCCGCCTGTTCCCACATTTGCCCGGGGCCCAGGCGCGGATACTGAAACTGCTCGATCAAGGTCTTGACCACTTCCTTGCCCTGGCGCGGCCCAAAGAGCGCGTTCCGCACGGCCACCGGCAGCGAGAGGCCCTGGATGCGCTGGGCGGCGAACTCGGCGCGGATCTCCGAGCAGGGGATGCCCCACACTTTCTCGGTATAGGTCTTAAAGAAGATGCGATAAAGCCGCTTGCCAAACCGGTTGGAGACCCATTCTTCGAAGGTGTCCTCCCGGGGATAGGGGAACACCTGGGACTGCAGGTAGCTGAACACGACCTGGATGCTGGTCAGCAGGCCCAGGTTGCGCAGGGCGTTCATGGCTTTCAGCGGGTAGTCGAAGAACTTGCCGTCGTAGAAGATGCGCGAAATGCGCGGGCGCGTGATAAACTCGCTGCCCAGCAGGTCGCGCCAGAATCGCTCGACTTCGCCGATCTTGGTAAAGAAGCGGTGGCCGCCGATATCAAAACGGTAGCCCTGATAGCTTTCCGTGCGGGCGATGCCGCCTACCAAGCGGTCTTTCTCCAGCAGCGTGACGGGCACGTTTCGGCGGCAGAGCTCCACCGCCGCGGTCAGCCCGGCCGGCCCGCCGCCGATGACCACGGCGCCGCCGGCCAGCGGCCTACGGCTCGTCTCAGGCTCCGGCGCGCTCATGGCTTCCGGCTCTCGGCCTCCAGCTCCGCCAGGATTGCCTCGGCCCGGTCGATGCGCACGGACTTCTCCGCCACCATCCGTCCGGCAACCTGCTCGACCCGCGCACCCTTTGCGCCCGCCGCGATCGCCACTTGGCGCGCGTGCAGGCTCATGTGGCCGCGCTGAATGCCCTCGGTTGCCAGCGCCCGCAGCGCGGCCAGGTTCTGGGCCAGGCCAACGCTGACGATAACTTCCGCCAGCGCCCGAGCCGTGGTCACGCCCATCAGCGCCAGGGCCGCCTGAGCGGTGGGATGGACCCTGGTCGCGCCGCCGACAATGCCGACGGCCATGGGCAGTTCGAGCGTTCCGGCCAGCGCGCCCGCACCGTCCACGGCCCAGGTGCTCAGCGAGGTGTAGCGCCCGGAGCGAGCGGCATAGGCGTGGGCGCCAGCCTCGATCGCGCGCCAGTCGTTGCCGGTCGCAATCACCACGGCGTCGATGCCGTTCATGACGCCCTTGTTGTGCGTCGCGGCCCGGTACGGGTCGGCCGCCGCGAAGGCATAGGCGGCCACGATCCCATCGCGCACCCACTCGCCCGAGTATTGATCAAAGGCCAGGGCCTCGACGGGGATCGCGCAGCGCGCGCGCGCCAGGCGCCGGTCGGCCAGGTTCGACAGGATCCGCAGGTGTACGCGGCCGCCTGAGATCTGTTCGATGGCCGGTGCCAGGGTCTCACAGGCCGTGTTGATGGCATTGGCGCCCATGGCATCGCGCGTATCGTAGATCAGGTGCGCCGCCAGGAACGCGCCGATCGGCGACTGCTCGATGACGCGCACTTCAAGATCGCGCGCACCCCCACCGAACTTAATTAGCACTGGGTCGACCTGGTTGGCCAGCTCCAGCAGCCGCGCCTTGTTCTCCAGCAGCCGTATCCGCGCACTGTGGACGTCGACCACCTCTACGATCTGCAACTGCCCGATCATGTGCGGCTCGCTCGCGTGCGCAAAGAAGCCGCCGCCGGCGCGGGCCAGCTTGGCCATAAACGAGGCTCCCGCCACCACGGATGGCTCCTCGATCGCCATCGGCACCAGCACGTCGCGCCCATTTACCAGGAAGTTGGCCGCGACCCCCAGCGGCAGCGCGTGAACCCCGACGACGTTCTCAATCATGTGGTCGGCTTGGTCGGGTGTCAGCCCCCCCGAGCCGTCCAGCGCGGCCAGTTGGGCGGCGCTCAGCCTGGCCCAGGCGGCCACCGTGCGGCCGCGCTCGGCCAGCGCCTGGCTGTAGAAGCCTGGCAGCCGCGAGGATTGGTCAGGGACGCTCATACCGGCCTCGCTCAAGGCAACAAGTCGCCCTCCAGGGCGGCCGCAAAGTCAGCCAACGTCATCTGCCCGCTGATGCGCACCCGGCGCCAGGTATAGCGGCCGGCATAGGTGTGCACGCGGCCAAAGTCCGCGGTCACCGCCCCCCACAGATGCATCTCCTGCGCCAGTTGGACGGAGAGGTCGTCGTACTTGCCCGAGGGATAGGCCAAGAAGCGCGGCATGCTGCCAATGTGCGCGGCGACGGTCTGCATCGCGCCCAACATCTGGTAGAGCTGGAAATCACGGCCGCGGCCCATGAGGTTGGCGTGGGTCTTGGTGTGCGGCTCGATCTTCCAGCCGTGGGCGTAGAGCGCTTCGGCCTGCGCCCACGTCAGGTACTGAGGGAATTCCTCATCCATCAACTGCGTCAGCACAAAGACCGTGCCGGTGTAGCCATTGGCGCGCATGACCGGTAGGGCATAGTCCATGAGCGTGCGATACCCATCGTCAAAGGTCAACACCACCGCCCGTTCGGGCAGCGGGCGGCCCAGCGTCACCGCCTCCAGAAGGTCATACAGGCTTAGCGTGACGTAGCCGCGCCCATGCAGATACGCCGCCTGCGCGGCAAACGCCTCCGGCTGCACCGTCAACCCCTGACGCAACTCATCCGCGTCCACCGGCCAAGGCTCCACGTAGTGATACATCAGGATCGGCAGGCGGACCGCGCGGCCGGCGGCCGCCTCGTCGGGCGTGGGCTGCAGCGCGGGCAGGGAGGTCGCCGAGGGCAGCGGCGATGGCGAGGGCGGGATCGCCGAGGCCGTCACGGTCGCCGGCGCCGCCGTGAGGGCGCCCGCCTCGACCAGCGCCGGCGCCTCGGTGGAGGTCGGCGTCGCAGCCGGCGCCGGCGTCCGGCTGGGCAGGCTCGTCGCCGCTACGGCCGGCGCGGGTGCTGCAACCGTAGCCGAAGGCTCAGCGCCGATAGCGACCATCGGACGGCAGGCGGTCAGGCTTGGCGCTACCAGGCCCAGGCAACAAAGCAACGGCACGAGTTGGCTCGGGAATCGTCGCGCCTGCAAGGCAGTCATCGGCAAACGATGATAACAGGCGCGAGCCGAATTGTCGAATGAATGCGGCCAAACCCTCAGCGCGCCATCACGCGGTAGAATGGCGGCGTCTATGCGCGCCGAACCCCAAGTCCCGCTCTGGTTGTGGCGGTGGACCACGCTGGGCCTGACCACGCTGCTGGTGGGCCTGACGCTCCTGGCAGCCGTGCTGGCGTTGGGTGCAGCCGATCCGCCGCGCGCCGGCCCCCTGCTGTGGCAAGACGATTTCAAACACGGCCTGGCGCGTTGGGAGACACAGGCGCCCCCAGGCGGCCGCCTGGGGGCGCCTGCCGGGGCGCTGATTCTCGATTGGAGGCGCGCGGCCGGGCCGGCGGCCCAGGCCTGGGCGGTGACGCCCGGACCAGCTGGCGACTACACCCTGGAGGTCGCCGGCGCATCTGCCACGGCCGCTTATGGCCTGGTCTTTGGCTGGCGCGACCCCAGCCATTACCACGCCGTAGTGCTCAACGGCAGCGGCTACGCGCAGGCTTATACGCAACGCGGTGCCGAGCGTGTGGCCTGGTTTGCGCGGCAGCAGTGGCCACACATCTTGGCTGGCGCCGAGAGTAACCGCGTGCGCATCGATGTGCGCGGCTCGGCCGTCACCGTGCGCGTCAACGACGAGGTGCTGGCAAAGGCAACTCTGGCCGATACCGCCGGTGGTATCGGGGTGCTGGCGGCCGCTGAGGCGCCAGCGCGGATGGTTTTCAGTTGGGTCCGGGTTTGGGCCAAGCCCTAGGTCGGTAACGGGTGAATAAGAAAGGCCTGCCCGGCCTTGATTCCAGGCAGGCCCAACGGCCGAGAGAGTGCGCCGGGCGCGGTCAACTCTTGAGAAACTTCGTATCCAAGACGTAATCCAGCCAGATAGCCGCAATCGCCGCGATCGCAATGAACAGCAGCGCGACGTTGCTGTAGGCGAAATCTTTCATGTTTGTGCCAAAGCCGATCGTGATCGGCCCCAAGGGGATGTAGGCGTAGATGATAATCCACGTGACGATGGCGCCAATGACCAGCGAGGCCCCAAGTACGATCAGGCGTTTAGTCTGCATAGCCAGTCTGTCTCCGGGTTAGTTTGAGCGGACAGGACGAATTGTATATAAATGCACATGTTGCGTCAAACACCAATTTTGGGTGGAACTTTGCGGCCCGGCGCCCCGTCTCATATCATAGGCTGGCGGATCTCTGCCAGCCTATCGCGTTCGCCTGCTTCGAGTTCACCCGCTCGATGGACGCATAAAGCAGCAGCATACGCTGAACAGCGCCTCAGCCTGGGCGGCGCAACGGCCAGGCAAAGGACGTAGGCATGCGACAACTCAAATTCAGCCTGGCCATCGGCGGCGCCTTGGGCCTAGCGCTGATGTGCTTCACCTTTGCAGGCCTCAGCCTGGCCATGCCTGGCTGGCTGCGCCAGGTCTACGCGCCCGGCCCCACCCGGGTGCCGGCCGAGACCCTGGTCGCCATCGTTGACGCCGGCGCGCCGCTACCTGCGGACATTACCCCACACCCCACCGATCCAGGCACGCCAGAACCGATCACGGCGCCGCTGCCCACGGTTCCCGGCGTGTGCGGCGGTCCCCAGGCGATGACCATCGCGCTGCTGGGCATGGACACCCGCGCTGACGACTATGACTACCGCTCGCGAACGGATGCCATCATCCTGCTGCGTGTGGATTTTGCCACCCGCAAGGCGGCTATGCTGTCGATCCCGCGCGACCTGTATGTGCCCCTGCCCAACCTGGTTGACGAGGGCATCGAGCAATCGCGTATCAACACCGCCTATTTGTACGGCGAAATCTATGGCGTCTCCGGCGGAGGGCCAGCCGAGTTCAAGCAGGCCATCGAGCTCAACTTTGGCCTCCGTGTCGACCGCTACGTGCTGGTGAACTTTGCCGCTTTCAAAGCCACGGTCGACGCGCTGGACGGTATCGACGTGGACGTGCCCAAGGCTATTCACGACCCAGCCTTCCCGGCCGACGAGGGCGACGGCACGATTGTGTTTGAAGTGCCGGCTGGACTGGTTCACATGGACGGGGTCACGGCGCTGCGTTACGCGCGCACCCGTCACCAGGACGACGACTACCGCCGCGGTCAGCGTCAGCAGCAGGTGCTGCTGGCCATCCGCGACAAGCTCACGCGCCCCGAGGTGATCCCGCAGCTGCCGGGCCTGATCGCGGCCCTGCACAACGCGGGGCGAACCGACCTGCCCCCGGAGGAGATCACGGCGCTGGCCTGTCTTGGCCCGCAGATCGATCGCTCGGCGATCACGACCTTGGCCATTGACGGCACGATGATCTTGCCCTGGACCACTCCCACCGGCGGGCGCGTGAGCATTCCCAACCGCGAGGTCATCGCGCCGGTAGTGGACAGTTTCCTGCACAGCGTGGAATAGGGGCAAATCCCCGATGAGTGTAAGGCGCGGATTCGGCGCCAACGGGCCCTGCAAAGCCCGCACGCCCCCTGGCACCGCCCGCCACACCGCCCCTGCGGGGCTTTGCAGGGGGGGCGGGTGTGGCCAGGGCCACGGCCCCCGTGGGGGTTGCAGGAAGGGCAGGTGTTTCCCGGCCGCAGGCCGGGGGGGCGCGGGCGGAGATCGCTAAAGGGCAGGACCGGTTGACGATTTGGCGCGCGGAGTGTTACCATACGCCCAACGAAGGCTCAAGGAGGACGAGCATGCCGCAAGTGCAACGAGACCGTGAGATCAAGCGCCGGCGGACTCGCGCGATTAAAGTGCGGGCGCTGCGCGCCCGCCTGGCTGCCGAGCGGGACAACAAGGCGCGCGCCCGCCTGATCGCCAAGCTGAAGAGGATCAGCCCCAACTCGCCGGTACCCGAGAAATAGCCGCTGAGACCTGGTTAATCCCGGCCCGCTCCAGGCGCCCCCGCGCCCAGAGCGGGCCTTTTGGTTCCCCGGGGACCGGTTTCGGCTGGACAACTCTGCGAGACGGGCGTTGAGGCGCAGCTTCGCGGCCGTGGCGGCCTGGGCGAGTTGATTGCCGATCGGGGTGCCCTGCCCTGACGCGGCCGTGCTTGTCGCCCGCGATTGACAAGCGCCAGGCTGCGCGTACACTCCCGGCACGCTCCCGCCGCCTTTCCGCAAGACAATCACCCATGTCAGAGACGACCAGGCCCGCTGACCACCCCTTGCCTGACAAAGCCGCCATTTGCGCCGAAGCCCTGGCGGCCATCCGAGACATCGATAGCGACTGGACCCGGTCACGCGCGCTGCGCGCTCTGGCCCCCCAACTGCTCCCCCAGCACGTCTCGGTGGCGTTCGCGCTGGCCCGAGCCATGGGCAGCCCCAGTCAACGGGCGCGCGCGCTCCTCGCGCTGGCGCAAGCCGCGCCGGCTGACCAGCGCCAGGCGCTGTGGGCCGAAGCCCGGAAAGCTATCCGCACAATCGAATCGCCCGCCGAGGCAAGCGCGCTCTTGGGGCTGCTGGCGGCCCGCCTGGCCGGGGAGGCGCAGGCCGCCACCGCGGCCGAGGCCCTTGCCCTGGCGCCCAGCGTCCTCGATGAATACCAGCGCGGTTGGCTGCTGGCCGAGTTGGCGCCTCGGCTCTCGCCGGCGGCCCGCCCGGACGCCCTGGCAGCGGCGCGAGCCCTCCAGGATCTCGGCGCGCGCGCCAGCGCCCTGGCCGCGTTAGCGCAGCATCTGCCCGATGGGCTGGAAGACGCCGTGCTAGACGAAGCCCAGTCAGCCGTGCGCGGCATCGCTGACCACGCGCTCCGTGCGCGGGCCTGGGTGGACGTGCTACCCGCCCTGCCGCAAGATCTGCGTCCAATGGCCGCGGTCGAGGCGCTCAAGGCAGCCGGCCACGGGATCGCGGAGGATGTCCTGGAGTGGGCCCGGATCGTGCGCTGGGTTGCTGGCGACCTGCCCGCTGAGACAGCGGCGTCGGCCCTCCAGCAGGCGCATGCCCTCACCGACCCCGAAGCACGCGCCGACGCGCTGGGCGCGCTGGCCTCCGCCGGCGAGGATACCGCCACCGGCGAGGCGCTGGCGACGGCGGTCCAGGTCGCCGACGAATGGACCCGGGTTGCCCTGATCAGCCGCCTGGCCCCGGTTTTGTCGCCACAGCAGATGGAAATAGCCCTGACCCTGGCTCGAGCCGTGCGGGATGGCTGGGCGCGCGCAAGCCTGCTCGCCAGATTGAGCAGCGGGCAGCCAGCCCGGCCTCGCCCTGGTTTGCTGATCGAGGCCCTGGACGCGGCCCGGTCGCTTGAGAACCCCTGGGCGCGGGCCCGGGCCTTGACCGTCGTAGCCGCGCGTCTGACCGACTAGCCCAATTGCCTGGCGTTGAGAAGGCGATTGCTTCCCGTGCCGCTCCCGGAATCCTTTCTTGCGCCAGCGCGTCTAGGACACGGGCAGGAGGGTTCAAAATGAGACGCTTATGGGTTAGCCTGATCCTGGCGCCGATCCTCGCCGCGGCTTGTTCCCCGCCTGGCATCGCCGAGGTCACCGCCACGCCGGCAACGCCCGCGCCGGCCGAGACGCCGGCGCCAACGGGGCGGCCGCCGGCGGCGCAAGCCGCGTTGGAAGCCCTGGCCGCGGCACTCGGCCTGCCAGCCGGTCAGATCCAAGTCCTCAGCGTCGAAGCCGTGGAATGGCCGGACGGCTGCCTGGGGCTCAGCCTGCCAGGTCAGGCCTGCGCCGAAGCCATCGTTCCCGGCTACCTGGTCGAGTTGAGAGCCGGTGGCCGGGTCTATGAGTACCGCAGCAACAGAACCGGCGATGTCCTTTGGCCTAGCAGCCTGGCGCTCACCTGGGAGCGCAACGGGGGAATCGCGGGCTTCTGCGACAGCCTGGCGGTGTTCGCCTCCGGCGAGGTGCTGGCGGCGAATTGCCGCAGCGGCGCCGGCCGCCTGACCGGCACGCTCACCGCCAGCGAGCGGGCTCAACTCGAAGAATGGCTCGGCGCGTATGGTTCGACGGTGATCATCGATACCATTACGCCAATGCCGGCCGACGGGATGGAGGTCAAGCTCAACCTGTACGGCGCCGGCTCTGGTCCGGTCACGGAAGCCGATGAGCCAGTCTTGGTCGCCTGGGCTCAAATGCTCTACACTCGCCTGGGCCAATAAGTTCGTCCACCTCGACCTCCGGCGCGCTGTGCCGCCGCGCGCCAGGGTTAGGTCCATCCCGAGTTGTCTGTGCTCCTCGTGCGCCGCTTGCCCGGCGCTGGCGTGCCGGCGGCCCGTGCGCGGGCCGCGGCTGGCCTGCGCGTCACCGGGATCAACCGATCCGCTGAGCATCCCGCCATCCTGGCCCGCTTCCGCGGCTGGCTGGCGCCGGGTGGAACTCTGTTGGCTACAGTCGTCCGAGCTGAGCCACGGCTATCCCTCGCCGCGGCCAGCCGAACAGCACCCCCTGCTCTTCGCTCGCCGCGTGTGAAGCCCGCCCGCCGAATCAAAAGAGCGCACCGTGGAGGCGGTGCGCTCGCATGTGGACCAGCGGTATAGCCAAACCTGTGCCCCTACGGGGATTCGAACCCCGGTTTTGGCCTTGAAAGGGCCGCGTCCTGGTCCACTAGACGATAGGGGCGCGGGCGAGTGGCATTCTAACAGAAAACACGGAAATGCAGAAGAGCGCAATCGAGAGCCAGCGCCAACATGAGCGCGCCGCACAGCCGGCAGGCGATTGTCGTCAGCCAGCGCGGAACAATACTGCCATCCGGGCGCCGCTGCGCCCCCGCGTCCGGCGGTCTAGATCAGGCTCGCCCCCGCCTGAATTGAGTGGGGCTAGTGCGAAATCTATGCGGTGGACGCCCCGCGGGCCCGCCCCGGCCAGATTGCGCGGGCTCGGCGAAGGCCCTACAATCGCGCCGATTCCTTAAAGGAGACTCCCCCGGCCTGGCGAGCGCCAACTGCGCTCGTCGGGCCGATCGACATGCCTGGCGAACTGATTCTGCTGGTCGACGACGAAGCCAACATTCTGGAGTTAGCCCGCCTCTATCTGGAGCGCGAGGGCTACCGCATAGCCACGGCAACGGATGGCCCCAGCGCGCTGGCATGGCTCGAGGCGGAGCAGCCCGCCTTGATGGTGCTCGACCTCATGCTGCCGGGCCTGGATGGCTATGAGGTCTGCCGGCGTGTGCGCGCCCGGTCTGATCTGCCCATCCTGATGCTTACGGCCCGCGACGAAGACATCGACAAGATCGTCGGGCTGGAGCTCGGCGCCGACGACTACTTGACCAAGCCCTTCAACCCGCGCGAGCTGGTGGCCCGCGTCAAAGCTATCTTGCGGCGCAGCGCCCCGGCCGCGCGCGGCGCAGATGCCAATCCTCTGCACGTCGCCGACGTCACCATCGATCCCGCCCGCCGCGAGGTGACGGTCGCTGGGCGCCCGGCCGCCTTGCGCGCTAAGGAATTCGATCTCCTAACGGCACTGGCCGAGCATCGCGGCCTGGTGCTCACCCGCGAACAGTTGCTCAGCCAGGTGTGGGGCTTTGACTTCTATGGCCAGACGCGGACGGTCGACGTGCACGTGGGCCATTTGCGCAAGGTCCTGGCCGGCAGCCGGGTCAGCATTGAGACCGTGACCGGCGTGGGCTACAAACTCGTGGCGCATTGAGGCCGCGCCTGCTCCTGCTTCCTAACCGCGGCTGCTTGAACCCGAACTTCCCGGACCCTGAATTCCACCCTCCTGGTCACTGCCCTGATCTTTGCCAGGACCGCCTGAGCCTTCGGCGGGAAACTGGCGAGGCAGACATCCGTGGACTTGGCATGACCTTGGGAGTCCGCGCGGCCTTTCCAGGCTGGCTTGGCATCATGGCATCATGTCTGTTCGGGACGATAGGCCGGGCCTGGCCGGCTGTCCTGGCCGGGCCGATTTTACAGGCTGTTTACAGCCGGCCAACAGGGCGTTGGCAGTTCAGGCACTAAAGTGAGAGGCACATCGTCTCAATGAACACCGTGACCGGCCGCTTGTTTGCGGCGTTCCTGGCTATCATTGCCTTAGTGCTGCTCACCGTCAGCCTGGCCCTGGTGGTGCTATTGCGCAGTAACCCTCTGATCGAGCGGCAGACCTACACGCGCCTGAACAACGTGGCCAGCCTGGCAGTGCGGCAGCTCTTGCTGAGCACTGGTGTGCGCGGCCAGGCCCAGGACATCCTGGACGAGATTGCCGCTGACCACGGCGTGCGGGCTCTGCTCACCACGGCCGACGGCGGCGTATTGTTCGACACCGCCCTGCTGGGACAGGCGCCCATCAACTTCCGCGGCTTCCGCGCCGCCCGGCCCGACGAGGCCTTTCCCAATGCCCGCATCGGGCAGGCACGCGATGCGCGCCAGCGCCTGTGGTTGTACGTCACGTATTCCTGGGGTCCTGGGTCTATGCTGGTCGTCGCCAGCCGTCCCACCGGCCTCTCGGCCCTGTTGTTCTTTCGCCAGAACCTGCTCCAGCCTATGCTGCAGGCCGCCCTGGTGGCAGCCGTGATGGCCGGGGCGCTTTCGATCCTGATCGCCCGCTCCATCGCCCAGCCTCTCGCCAGGATGGCAGCGCTCTCACAGGGCATTGCGCGTGGCGATTACGCGCAGACCGCGCCCGAGACCGGCCCCAAGGAGGTCCGGTCCCTGGCCAGCGCACTGAACAACATGGCTCGCCAGGTACAGAGCACGCAGCAGGGGCAGCGCGACTTCCTAGCCAACGTTTCGCACGAGCTGCGCACGCCCTTGACGTCGATCCAAGGTTTTGCCCAGGCGATGCTCGACGGCACGGTCGACTCGCCCGCCGGCCGCGAGCGTTCGGCTCAGATCATCTTTGACGAGGCCGAGCGGATGCGCCGCCTGGTGGATGGGCTGCTGGAGCTGGCCCGCTTGGACTCCAACTTGCGCGCGCTGGCCCGTGCGCCGGTGGACCCGCGCGCGCTGCTGGCCAGGGTGGTTGAGAAATTCGGCCTGCGGGCCCAATCGGCGGGCGTCAGCCTGCAGGCCCAACTGCCGGCCGGGCTGCCCGCCGTGCTGGGAGACGGAGACCGCCTGGCCCAAGTCTTCGACAATCTTCTGGACAACGCGCTCAAACACACGCCGGCCGGTGGGCGCGTGGTCGTGACAGCCGAGACGGCGCCAGGCGGCCTGAACGTGCACGTGGCCGATACTGGCCGCGGCATCCCCGCCGAGGACCTCGACCGTATTTTCGAGCGGTTCTATCAAGTTGATAAGTCGCGGACTCACGGCGGCGGTTTGGGCCTGGGGCTGAGCATCAGCCGGGAGATTGTAGCCGCCCATGGCGGGCAAATTCAGGCACACAGCCGCCCAGGTGAGGGGACGACCTTGACGGTTTCGCTGCCGGCTGGGCCAACAACGACGCGGCCTGGACATAAGGCCTAAGGGCCAGAATCAACAGGCGCGGCGCTTGCCTGGCAAACGCCACGCCTGTTGCGGTGGACGAGGTTAGACGACGGTTTCCTTTTCCGGGGATTTCGGGGATTTTGGCGCCTTGAGGGCCTCCAGTTGCGCTTCTAACTGCACGCGCTTGGTCTCGGCCGCGGTGCGGGCGTCATCTACGAGATGATCAAACTGGTCGCGCGCGCGGTTCTGCAGTTCGCGGCCCGACATAGGCGCCAGCAGCAACGCCGACACCGAACCGACAATCGCGCCGCTCAACAAACCCGCTAGAAAACCGATCACTTTGCTCATGGGTCACCTCCTGTAGCGCTGAGCTGCCTCTGATCTCGATTATACGATACGCATACCGGCCCGTAAAGTTGCAGGGCGGTTTCCGGGCTAACAACCACGCTTGTTGCCCAAATCCATGTCAACCTCAGGCAGCCGGCCGGGATGGGCACAGGTTTGGGCACGGAGTCAGCTATAATGGCCCGCGGCCGTTTGACACGTCCCCCTTGCGATCCCGATGGGGAACGCGGCTTCAGACGCCCATGCCGGTACCTTCCAACGACGCCCGGGATCCGGCCAACTGCGACGCCGCTTTACGCCAGGCCGCCGACCTCATGCAGGCGGCCCGCGCCCGCCCCGCCGTGGACCAGCCAGGAGCCTAGATGCACCCCGATCGCTTGCAGCGCCTCAGGACCGCCATGACCCAGGCCAGGCTCGACTGCGCGGCTGCCATTGCCGGTCCTAACCTGTTTTACCTGACTGGTCTTTCGTTTCACCTGAGCGAGCGACCGACCACGGGCTTCTTTCCGGCGCAGGGTGACCCGGTCATTGTGGCCGGGAGCCTGGAAGAATCCAAGGTCGCCAGCGGCGCTCCTTACCCGCTGCGCGGCTGCTATTACAGCGACGCGGCCGGGCCGGTGTTGGCCTACCGCGAGGCCGCCCAGACCCTGCGGCTGGGCGGGCGCGGCCAGGGCATGGCCCGGTTGGGAGTCGAGACCCGTCGAATGCGCGTAATGGAGCTGCGCCTGATCGAGGACGCCTTTCTGAACCCGCGTGTCGACGCGGCCGAAGAGCTGTTCGCGGGCCTGCGAATGATCAAGGATGCGTCGGAACTGGCGCACATGCGCCGCGCCGTCGAGATCGCCGAGCGTGCCTTACTGGCCGCCTTGCCTGCCATCCAGGTGGGCCAGACCGAGCGCGGGATCGCGGCCGAGCTGGTCGTGCAGACCCTGCGCGCTGGCTCCGATGCCGATCTGCCCTTCACGCCCATCGTGGCCTCCGGCCCCAATTCGGGCCTGCCCCACGCCACCGTGACCGATCGCGCGCTGCAGCCCGGCGACTTGCTAACGCTCGATTGGGGCGCGTCGTCTGGCGGATATATGGCCGACCTGACACGCACCTTCGCCATCGGCGCCATTGAGCCTGAGCTGCGCGCGATCTACAACCTGGTGCTGGCCGCCAACGAAGCCGCGCGAGCGGCCACACGCCCTGGCCGGTCGGCGGCCGACATCGACGCGGCGGCCCGCCGCGTGATCACGACCGGCGGCTATGGCGATTACTTCGTCCATCGCCTAGGCCACGGCTTGGGCCTCGAAGGCCATGAGGACCCCTCCATGCACGGCCAGAACGAGACCAGCCTGGCGCCGGGCATGACCTTCACGATTGAGCCCGGCATTTACCTGCCGGGGCGGGGGGGCGTGCGCATCGAGGACGATGTCGTGGTCACCGCCGGCGGGGTTGAGAGCCTGAGCACGCTGCCGCGCGAGCTGCAGGTCATTGGCGTGTAGGCTCAGCCAGTCACATTTGCCCATCCCGATGGCCACCCTCCTGCCAGGCGCCGAGCCCTTCTTCTTTCCGGGCGGCTCGACGGGCGCCCTGCTCATCCATGGCTTTACCGGCGCGCCGCGGGAGGTGCGGCCATTGGGCGAGGCCTTGGCCGCGGCTGGGCTGACGTGCCTGGGCGCGCGGCTGGCGCACCATGGCACCCAACCAGAGGACATGTTTCGGTCCGGGTGGCACGATTGGATGGCCTCCGCCCTGGACGGCTACCACCTGCTGCGCGATCAGTGCGCAACGGTCTTTGCGCTGGGCCTGTCGATGGGCGGGTTGTTGGCGCTAGCGCTGGCTGCTCGCCTCCCGGTGGCCGGCGTCGTCACCCTCTCCACGCCGGGGCGCCCGCTGCTCGACGGCATGACCTGGCGGGCGCGCCTTGCCAAGCCCATTAGCCGCTTCATTCCCTTCGTCGACAAGGGGCCGCCTGACCCAAACGCCGATCCTGGCCACGTGGCCTACCCACGCTACCCGGTGCGGGCCGTGGCCGAGCTGCGGGCGCTGCTGGCGGCCGTGGATGCGCTCTTGCCCGCCCTGCGTGTTCCGGCCCTAGTGATTCACTCGCAGGGCGACGCGAGCGTGCCCATGGCCAACGGCGAATACATCTACCAGCGTCTGGGCAGCGCCGACAAACAGCTGCTGCGGCTGAGGCAGAGCGGCCACATCCTGACCGAAGATGTGGAGCGCGAACAGGTCTTTGCGGCGGCACGCACTTTTGTCTTTGCCCATTCGCACCCGGCGAGCCAGTGATGGGCAGTGACCGGCTGGTTGCCGTGCCTGCTTAGGGGGAGCCTCCCCTTTCCACAATCCTCCCGGAGGAGAAATGCTGAGCAGAAACCGCATCATGATCGACGCGATGAAGGCCGGCCAAAGCACATTCAACACCGTGCTGATCCGAGCCCAGGAACCGCGCCAGACCGCGGCAGAGGCGCGGAGCGCGACGCCGGTCTATGACGCGTGATAACCGCCTGATCACCTTCGCCCTCTTCACCTGGGGGCTCGGCGAAGGCCTGTTCATCTACATTGAGCCGCTCTACCTGCGCGAGCTCGGCGCCGACCCGGTCGCCATTGGCTCGATCCTGGCCGCGGCCGCCCTGGCCGCGGGCCTGGCCCACGTGCCCGCCGGGATGCTGGCCGACCGGCTGGGGCGCAAGCCCTTGCTGTTGGCCGGCTGGGGTCTGGGCCTGGCCGCGGCCATTGTCATGTTACTGGCGCGCGACCTGCGCCAGTTCGTGCCCGGCCTCATCGCCTATACCTTCACCGGTTTTGTCGTCGCCCCCATCAACGCCTACGTGGCGGCCGCCCGCGGCGGCCAGAGCATGCAGCGCGCCATCAGCCTGGTCTCGGCCGGGTTCTGGGGAGGCACGGTGCTGTCGCCGGCGCTGGGCGGGCTGATTGCCCGCGCCACCGAGCTGCGCATGGTCTTCGGAGCGGCCGCGCTAGTTTTTACTTTCTCCACCCTGGCCATCCTGCTCGTCCACCCCCAGCCGCGCAGCGCGCCGCCGGAGGGGCAGAGCCGGTACGGCGCGCTCAGGCGCAACCGCCGCTTCCTCGGCTTCCTGGCTCTGATGTTCTCAGCCTTGCTGGCCATGCAGGTCGGGATCCCCTTTATGCCGAACTTCGTGGTCGAGTTGCGCGACTTCGACGTTGGCCTGGTGGGTGTGCTGGGCTCAGCCAATTCCCTGGGCACCGTCGCGCTAAACCTGGTGCTCGGCCACCGGCTGCCGCGCCGCACCTTCATGCTCGCCCAGGCGAGCTTGGCATTGTCG